>JAFPUC010000014.1 GCA_017413255.1 Aeriscardovia sp.
CAACACCGTTGAGAACGTAAAGAGCCTTACCGGCCTGCCCCTCACCGGCGGCGCCGGCATTCTTACCGGCGTTATCGCCGCCGTGATCCTCTTTGGAACCGCGGGCATTGTGCTTGTAGTCTACAAGAGGCGTAAGCAGCAAAACGACTAACGCCTTATAGGGGTTAGCCCTTAAAAGGCCTCCTCCGGGGACCTTTTTTTATTGGCCTTCCTTTCGGACCTTCTGGATTCTTTAGTTGCGGCCAAGTCCTCTGCCCATCCCGGGTTTAAAAAGCTTTCATCTTTTGGTGTTGTAAGAAGAGCATGACTCCAGCTGCTTTCTTCTTGCCAGCTTCATCTGCTTTTTAAGCCACACCTGCTTTGCAGGGTTGACCTTCTTTTTTTCGAGCTGCTGCCTGTAAACCGGATACCACAGGTGCATTATCGGGTAAAGCGAAGTGAAGACGTATTCGGGCCTGGTGGTGCGGATGTGGCCCGGATGGGACTCGAAGGTATTTTTAAACCGGCGCATATAGGTGAGAAAGTCCGATCTGGAGTCTTCCATGCGCCTTGCGCTCATTCCCACAATCATTTTGGGGTTGTAGGCCGTCTTCAATCCGTTGGCTATAAGGTGCAGGGAAATATCGATGTCTTCATGGATCTCATCTGCCAAATCCTCGCATACCTGCCCTTTGATTACGTTCCAGGCTTTCGCCCTCACGGCCATATTGGATCCGAACAGGAGCACCTTTCCGCCGTCCGCCTTGTAGACCCTCTTTCTTATTTGGTTGTCTCCAACCAGGCTAACCATCCTCGCGGGCATATCGTAGTAGGTGACGGGGCCGGTAAGGCCCATCACGGATTTGTCGTGGGCAAAAGAAGCTGTCACCACTTCCACCCAGTGCGGATCCATCATGCAGTCGGCATCAATTCTTCCGAAAATATCCCCGCTGGCATGTGCAAAGCCAAAATTTCGTGTGGGAATAAGCCCCTGGCGCTGGGACTGGTTTAAGATTTTTACGTTGCAGCGGGGGTTTTGGGCAATAAATTTTTTGACTATTTTTTCGGTATTGTCCGTGGAGTTGTTGTTTACGACCAGTATCTCTTTGGCGGCCACAGTCTGCCTCGTGGCGCATGTGAGGCATTCCGCTATTCTCTCTTCTTCGTTCCACGCGGGAATTATCACTGACACCGATAACATACTTATATGATAAGTTAAATGGGTCTAAAGGGATATTTGGGGCCCCTTCCGATGTTTTTTGGATAGATGGTGCAGGGAGAAAAGCCGAAAAAAGAAGAGAAGCGGGGCTCGGCCCCCGAATTTGACAAGCGCATAAATCTAGGCGAGGGCATGCCCAAAGGAGATGCGCGCCATGCCCCCCCATGGCTCCCCAGGGCGCTGGTTATGACTATAGTATTCGTGTTTCTGGCGGTTTTCATATGGAAAATCTGGGGCAGCGTACGGGGGATAGTATGCGACCTGGTGATATGCCTGTTTTTGAGCCTCGCTATGGAGCCGGCGGTAAGGTGGCTTATAAAGCACGGATGGAAAAGGGCCATGGCTGCCTTTTGCGTGTGGCTGTGCGTCCTGCTTTTAGCCGGAGGCTTTGTGTGGATCTTTGGCAAACTTTTTATCACCCAGGTCACAGATCTGCTCTCTTCGGTCCCCAAGTTCTATCAGGATTTGCAAAGGTACGTCAATTCACACACTTCCTTCAAACTGCCGCAGATTAAAAATCTGGGATCCTTTGTGCTGCAAAGGGCCCAAACTTCATGGATAGGCAATTTTGCCTCCACGGCGGCCAGCCTGGTAGGGATGGTAAGCCATTTTGCAATCTCTTTTATGATCATTCTTTTCGTCACCTACTACATACTCGCCTCCGGACCCAAGATGCAGAGAAGCATTTGTTCCTGCTTAAAGCCGTCAAGCCAGAAAAACTTCCTTATAGTCTGGACGGTGGTACAAAACCAGGTTTCCAGCTTCCTCTCTTCCCGCATCATTTTGGCGCTGATTTCCAGCATCTGCATGGCCACTTACATGCTCATAATGCGCGTCCCCTACTGGCTCCCCCTTTGCCTTATGTACGCTTTGGTTTCCCAATTTATCCCCATGGTGGGGGCTTTTATAGGAGCCATACTACCTCTGGCGATAGTGTGGGGAGATCAGGGCTTTAAATGGGCGCTGTTTTTGGCAATCTATATTTTCATCTACCAACAGATAGAAAATATGATCCTGGCCCCCAAAATTCAGCAAAAGACCATGTCGGTGCACCCCGCCATAGGACTCATAGCCGTGTTCGTGTTTGGGGAAGTTTTCGGAGTGCTCGGATCTTTCCTCGCCCTCCCCGTAACGGCGAGCCTGGAAGTGGTGTTCAATGCCTACTTTATGCGCACGGGCCTGGTCGATTCGCCCCTCCTTTCGGATCCAAAGCCGAAGAAAAAGTCGAAAATGGCCAAGGCGGCGGAAGCTTTTGAAAAAAAGGTTTCCCCTTTTTCTTCGCGCTTTCCTAGGAGGGCTAAAGGATCTACCAGGCGCGCATATAGCATCCAAGAACAGCTGCGCGACGCCGGACGTGCCTACGAATCCTACAAACCTGACGAGGAGTTGGATTCCAGCCAGACGGTTGCGATGGTAAAAAGGGATAAAGATAAGAAAAAGGAAGGGCTGGAGAACCTGAAAAAGGATTCGCCCAGAACCCATTGGGAGGACAAGGAGTGAAATGCCTATTTTGACTTTTCTTGACTGGCTCCTTGCCCTGGTGGGCGGAGCTATGGTGGTCTACGAAGTCTTCTACCTTGTAATGGGGCTTTTTATAAAACCCATAGTCTTTCCCCCGGCCCCCCAAGACAAAAGGTACGCCATCCTAATTTCTGCAAGAAACGAAGCCGAAGTAATAGGGCAGCTGATAAATTCCATCAGAAAAAACGACTATCCCCAAGATCTTGTAGACATCTGGCTAGTTGCAGACAACTGCACGGATGACACGGCCAAAATAGCCACTTCCCTGGGGGCTCACGTAATAGAGAGGCACAATACCGTCCAGGTGGGCAAGGGCTTTGCCCTAACCTACCTTCTAAACCGCATGGAAGACGAAAAAGTGGCCGACAACTACGACGCCTTTCTCGTGTTTGATGCAGACAACCTTTTAGATTCCCACTACCTTACAGAAATGAATAAGGCCTTTCACAAGGGATTTCAAATTCTTACAAGCTACCGAAATTCCAAAAACCTCTCCGAAAACTGGGTTTCTGCGGGAGCCGCCCTCTGGTTTATAAGGGAGTCCAGATTTTTGAACAACACCAGGATGTTTCTGGGATCTAGCTGCCACGTAGGGGGCACCGGCTTTCTTTTTTCAAGGGAGGTCATGAAGAAAAACGGAGGGTGGAAATTCCACCTGCTCACCGAAGACATCGAGTTTACCCTAAACTCCATTATTGAAGGCTATACCATAGGCTACTGCGGGACTGCCATCCTCTATGACGAGCAGCCGACCAGTTTTACCCAGAGCTGGAGGCAGAGGGTGAGGTGGAGCAAGGGGTTTTTGCAGGTCTTCAGATACTACACCATCCCCCTTCTTCGCAAAATGTTTACGGACGCCGAATTTGCCTCGGTGGATCTGATGCTGATGGTGTGCCCCCTTACCGTGTTATGGTTTTTTCGGGAAATTTTGGGAGTCATTTTCATCTGCTGCGGGATTGTCACATGGCAAAGCCAGTTAATTTCCCTTTACAACTGGCTTTACGGGGTGGGCTGGAGCATAGCGGGCATGATGGCTATAGCGGCACTCACCGCCATAGCCGAAAGAAAAAGGATTGGCGCCAGCAATAAAGAGCTTTTGGCCTTCGTCCTCTCCTTCCCCGTCTACGTTTTAAGTTATATCCCCATTTCCTTCCAGGCACTTTTTGCAAAGAGCCAGTGGAAGCCGATAGTACACCACAAAAAGCAAGGCGAGGAAAATGAGTAAAGAAATGAAAAAAGCTGTGGGGGCCGTGAGAAGCTGCTTTAAAAGGGCCGGCCTGCAGGAAGGAGACAGGCTGCTTTTAGCCTGCTCTGGGGGAAGAGACTCGCTGGCTTTGGCAAGGGCATCTCAAATCTGCTGCCGGGCCATGGGCCTTTTTCTCGCCGCAGCCGTAGTGGATCACGGCATCCAGGAGGGAAGCTTTAAAGTGGCAAAGGAGGCGCAAGAAAATCTCAAAAAACTTGGAATCCAAAATTCCCGCGTGCTTAAGACATCGCTGGATCGACAGCAGGTAAAGATCAACGGAGTTGAGGCGGCAGCCAGGAAGGCCCGCTACGAGGCACTTATAGGTGAAGCAAAAAGGGTTGGGGCGCAGGCCATTCTTCTGGCTCACACCAGAACCGATCAGGCCGAGAGCGTTTTGCTGGATGCCTGCAAAACCCCTTCCTCTTCTTCATGGAAGGGTATGGAGGAAGAAAGCAAGAGGGAGGGTCTTATCTTCCTTCGCCCCTTCCTCTCCCTTTCGCGCAGCGAAACTACACAAATCTGCAGGGAAAACAAAATCCTCTGGTGGGATGATCCTACAAACGGGGGCGAAGGGGAAAAAGAGGATCTGCCGAGGCGCAGCCGAATCAGATCCCAGGTGCTTAACAAGCTGGAAGAAATTTCAGGGGGAGGGGCCGAGGCCCATCTGGCCGCTTTCGCCTCCATGCACAGGGAAGACGAGGAATTTTTAAACGCCCTTGCCCAAGACGCCCTAAAAGGTGCCGCATTCTCCCTCCCTTTCAGCTTTCCCTCTCTGCGCCTCTCTTCCCTCCCCCTTCCCATAAGGAGGAGATGCTGCAGAATTATTCTTAAAAACTTTATAGATAAGAGGGGGGCAATTGAAAAACAGGTGGAAACTTTTATGAAAATTTTAGAAAGGAAGGGGGGGAAAGAAAACCTCTCCTCGGGCCTCCTTCTTCGCGTGAAAGGGGAGAGCGTAATAATAGATTTATGTAATAATTAATTTTATGGACATAGAGGATGTCAGGGATGATATCAAAAAAGTTTTGCTGACCAAAGAACAGATTCAAAGAAAAATCAGGGAGACAGCCCGCAAAGTCGATGAAGATTACGGCGGAAATAATCTTGTGCTGATTGGAGTGCTGAAAGGCGCGGTAAACGTAATGACTGCCCTTATGGGCTACATGCACACCACCTGCCCCATAGGCTTTATGAGTCTTTCGAGCTACGGGGAAGGCTTTGAATCTACAGGTAGAATCAGGGTCCGCTCGGACCTCAACGTAGATGTTGAGGGCAAGGACGTCCTCATAGTGGAAGACATAATAGATTCTGGAAACACCCTCCACTGGCTGGAGGGATACCTACTTGAAAATAAAAAGGCTAAAACTGTAAATGTCTTCCCACTTCTTAGCAAGCCGTCGCGCAGGAAGTGGGATATTTTTATTAAGTACCCCGGTTATGAAATTGAAGACGAGTTCGTCATAGGATTTGGTTTAGACTATAAAGAATGTTACCGCAATCTAGATTCCATTGCGGTTTTGAAGCCTTCCGTATACCAGCAGGAAAGGATGTGAAATTTGCCCTCCCCAAATTCAAGCAATGGAGGCCATAAGCGGTCTTTTTGGAGTCAGCCGTGGGTGTGGATCGCCTGCATTTTAATTCTCGCCTTCCTGCTCTTCGAGTTTCTGGGCAACCGCGGAGCTAGAACCATAACCACTCAGCAGGGCCTGGATCTTTTAAAGCAGCAGGGTTCGGTACAGGTGGATTCGGCCACGATAAACGGTCCCAAACAGATCGTCACTCTGCAACTTGACAACAACTTCAGTTCCACCATCGACGGGAAAACCGTAAATTATGGAAAGGATGTGCAGTTCTACTACGTCCTTTCCCAAGGGGCCCAGGTGGCTCAAGCCGTGGAGAAGGCCACTACAAGGGCCGGGTACAAATACAATTCCATAGTCCCTAATAACAGCGTGTGGAGCTCTTTGCTCACATCGCTTCTTCCCCTAGTCATCCTTTTCCTCCTCTTCTGGTGGGCCATGAGCAAACTCCAGAGCGGGGCCGGAGGAATTATGGGGATGGGAGGCAAAAAGAGCAACCGCCTTCCCAATTCCGAAATCCCGAAGACAAAGTTTGCAGACGTGGCAGGAGAGCCTGCGGCCGTGCAGGAAGTGGAAGAGATCAAGGACTTCCTCAAAGATCCTTTAAAGTACAGAAGGCTGGGAGCCAGAATCCCCAGGGGCGTCCTGCTTTACGGCCCCCCCGGAACCGGAAAGACCCTTTTGGCCAGGGCCATCGCAGGAGAAGCGGGAGTGCCCTTCTACGCCATGGCAGGCTCGGACTTTGTGGAAATGTTTGTAGGCCTTGGAGCTTCCAGGGTAAGGGATCTGTTTTACGAGGCAAAGAAGCATGCCCCCGCCATTATCTTCATAGATGAGATTGACGCCGTAGGACGCAAGAGGGGCTCGGGAATGACTGGAGGCCATGACGAACGGGAACAGACCTTAAACCAGCTCCTGGTGGAGATGGACGGCTTCAACAATGACACGGGCATAATCGTAATCGCCGCCACCAACAGGCCCGACGTCCTGGACAAGGCCCTCTTGAGGCCGGGGCGTTTCGATAGGCAGGTCGCCGTAGAGGCCCCCGACCTTCAGGGCAGGGAGGCCATACTGAAAGTGCACGCCAAAGGCAAGCCCTTCGTTCCCAATATCGACCTTCACCTCATAGCCGTAAGGACCCCGGGCTTTACCGGAGCCGACCTTGCAAATGTGTTAAATGAGGCCGCCCTTCTTACCGCCCGCTCCAATGCTCAGCTGATAGACATGAGAGCTATAGACGAGGCTATAGACAGGGTGATGGCAGGACCCAGAAGGCAGTGGAAAGGCATGGCGTTAGACGAGCTGAGAAACACAGCCTATCACGAGAGCGGGCACGCCCTGGTGGCCGCATGCATGCACCACACCGATCCCGTTACGAAAGTGACGATCCTGCCCAGAGGAAGAGCCCTGGGCTATACTGCGGTAATGCCTCAAACCGACAGGTATTCAGAGACCAGAGACGCCCTTCTCGACCAGATGGCCTACGCCATGGGGGGGAGGACGGCCGAGGAAATAGTCTTCCACGACCCCACCACCGGCGCATCCAACGACATAGAAAAGGCCACCAATATCGCCAGGGCCATGGTGCTCCAGTACGGCTTTAGCCAGAAGCTGGGGGCCATAAAGTGGGGAGACGAATCCGACAGCCAGGAGGCCATGGAAGATATCCGCCCCCACCCCTTCTCTGAAAAAACGCAGGAAATCATAGACCAGGAAGTGCTGGATTTGGTTGAAAACGCGCACACGGAAGCATGGAGGGTAATAAACCAGAACAGGGCCATACTCGACGAGATGGTAAAAGAGCTCATGGAAAAGGAAACCCTCGGCCCCGCCGACCTCAAGCGCCTCTTTGCAAACGTCATAATGAGTCCCGAAAGGCCGCAGTGGCTCAGCAATCCTTCCAGGCCCGTATCCGACGTTCCTCCCGTGCCCATCCCTGAAAAGCTCGTTCAGTCCATAAAGACAATCGACACCCCCTCCCAGCCGAACGCCGAATCGAACAGATAAGAGTATGAAAGCCAGAAGGACCTCATGGGTAGTGATGGTCTGCGCCTTGGGGGCGGGCGTGGCTTTGGGCTGGGCTTTTGCAAGATTTATAGGCCTGACTGACCTTCCCCTTCTCGGCACTACCTACGCGGCTTCCGGAATTATGTTTCTCTTGGGGCTGGGCCTGCTGATAATGGGCCTCGCGGTGAAAAGGTATGTAAAAGGCCACCTTAAATACCTGGATCCCGGCAGGGCCTTTTTTACCCTGGCCTACGCCAAGGCCTTATGCGTGGGAGGGTTCTTTCTTGCGGGCTGGTTTTGCGGCCAAATTATTAACATAGCCTCCAAATCCGAGGCTCCCTTTTTCAGGCACGCTTTGATTACGTGCGCCATAGCTGCCTTGGTAAGCCTTTTGGACGGGGTGTGTGGAATTATAGTCGAAAAATGGTGTCAGCTTCCGCCCAATGACGGGAAAAAGAACGAAAAAAGCCCCTCCGGGCAGCCGGAAGGGGCAGGAGCGCAAACAGCCTAGCCTCTGGTAAGCTTCCTTCTTATCATGTGGGGGCGGCTCGCTTCCTCCCCCAGCCTTTCTATCCTGTTTTCCTGATATGCCTGGAAGTTTCCTTCAAACCAATACCAGCGGGAGGGATCCTCTTCCGTCCCCTCCCATGCCAGGATGTGCGTGGCAAGGCGGTCAAGGAACCAGCGGTCATGGGAAATTACGACTGCGCAGCCCGGAAACTCCTCCAGGGCTTCCTCCAAACTTTCCAATGTCTCCACATCCAAATCATTTGTGGGCTCGTCTAAAAGCAGGAGGTTTCCGGCTTTCTTTAAAGTGAGGGCCAGGTTCAGGCGGTTTTTTTCTCCGCCCGAGAGCATCCCGGCCAGCTTTTGCTGGTCTGAGCCTTTGAATCCGAAACTGGCGGTATAGGCCCTGGAAGGAATTTGTTGCCCTCCCGCCTCTATGAACTGCTCCCCATCCGAAACCACTTCCCAAAGCGTCTTTGCGGGGTCTATTTTTTCCCTGTTTTGATCCACGTAGCTGATTTCCACGGTAGATCCCAGCTTGATTTCCCCTTCTGTGGGCTTTTCCAAACCTGCAATCATTTTAAAGAGGGTGCTCTTTCCAACTCCGTTGGGGCCTATCACGCCTACGATGCCGTTTCTGGGAAGGGTGAAGCTAAGGTCCTTCATCAGGGTTCTGTCTCCAAATTTCTTGGTGAGGTTCTTTACCTCCAAAACTTCGGATCCCAGGCGGGGGGGAACGGGGATGTGGATGTCTGTGAAATCAGACTTTTTAGAGGCGTTTTCCTCTGCCACCATCTGGTCGTAGCGCTCAAGCCTGGCCCTGTTTTTGGCCTGGCGGGCTTTGGGGGAAGATCTTACCCACTCCAGCTCGTTTTTTATCCTCTTTGCGAGCTTTGCATCCTTTTGCCCCTGTATCTCCATCCTCTTTTGCTTGGCTTCCAGGTAGGTGCTGTAGTTGCCTTCATAGCCGTAAAGGCTGCCTCTGTCTACCTCGCAGATCCACTGCGCCATGGAGTCCAAAAATGCCCTGTCGTGAGTGATGGAAATAACCGATCCCTTGTAGTCCTTCAAAAACTTTTCCAGCCACAAAATGGACTCGGCGTCCAGGTGGTTTGTGGGCTCGTCTAAAAGCAGGAGGTCGGGAGCCTGCAAAAGCAGGCGGCAGAGGGCCACCCTTCTTCTCTCTCCTCCGGAAAGCACGCTTATTTTCGCGTCTTCCTCCGGACACTGTAGGGCGTTCATGGCCTGTTGGAGCTTGCTGTCTATTTCCCATCCTTCGGCAGCATCGATTTCTTCCTGCAGCTTCCCCATCTCTTCCAAAAGGGAGTCATAATCTGCATCCGGGTTTGAAAGCTCCTCGCTTATCTTGTTGTAGCGGTTGAGCTTCTCTTTTATGGGCCCTATTCCCTCTTCCACCACTTCCCTTACGGTTTTATTGGGATCCAACTCCGGATCCTGATCCAGCAGTCCGACCGTGGCTCCCGAAGCCACCTGAACGGAGCCGTTGGATGGTTCTTCCTTTCCGGCCATTATCTTTAAGAGGGTGCTCTTGCCCATTCCGTTGGGTCCCACTACCCCTATTTTTGCCCCCTTTAGGAAGTTGACGGACACGTCCTGAAGAATGACTTTGTCGCCAAAGGCTTTGCGCACGTGGTCCATCTGGAAAATAAATTCTGACACTGTAGAGCTTTCTTTAGAAACTTTCTTTTGCTATCGCAAGTCTTATCGAATTTTATCAACTGCCTTTAAGTTACTCCTTTGGCTTGCCGAAAAATGGCGAAAAAAATGCCTTCCGCTTATTAAAAGCGGAAGGCCATGGGCTTTAGGAGGGCTTAATCCCTATAAGAATCCGGCAGGTAGTCCCCAAATCTTTGTTCTACGAAGGAAACCAGCTTTCCTTCTTTGGCGAGCTGGGCAGAATCTGCGATCTCGAAGTTGGGTCGATACTTGTCGGGGATGATCCCGCTTGCGCTGAAGCCGAAGATGAAGTTGGTCGCTATCCGGTAAATAATTTCGGATGGCGCAATTCCGAAGACCTGGGAAGAGAAAATGTGATCCAGCCTTTTCTCCCCATCCGGGAAGAGCCGCTTCATCTCGGGGTTCCTATATAGCCTTTTTGCAATTTCGGCTATGAAAAGCCCGCTCTTTATATACAGGTCGGCAAATGTGTGATCGGGATCTGCAAAGCAGCCGGGCTCCTCTTTTTCAAAGAGATCTACCATATGCTTCACCACGACTTTGGGGGTGAAAATCTGGTTGGTTTTTTGAGGCGGGATATAGTCGAAAATGTCTCTGTCATCCCCTTCTTCAAACCAGTTTGCCAGCTCTTTTCTTAAGCTCATAAAGTCGGCTATAGCGGTATTAAAGACGGGAGCGTTAAACACATTTCCGTCAAAGTGCCTGCTTCCCCCGGTTAAAGGATCTGTATAATCTCCCCCATCCCTTAGAAGTTTGAACTGCTCTTTTGAAATCCCGGTAACTTCCCGGAAGACCTCTTCGGAAATATTTTCGTCCAGATTTTCAATCGTAGTCTTGCAGGATCCGTCCTCATTGTAAGTTCCATAAGCCATAAGGAAGGTGGGGACTGCGCTGGCCAGGCTGCGCAAGTCAGCTTTTACCTTATCTATGAACGGCTCCGCCTCTGCCTTCTCCTCTTGCTGAGTAAGTTTTTCTGAGATAATCTCCATGGCTATTTGTTTGCCTTCGCTATCCAGATCGGAAAGGCGTTGCCGTTTTTCGTTTTCAGCTTCCTTTTGCTTATGATCATAGATTTTGTTAATTTCCACGCGCACTTCCGGGCTTTCTGCAGACCTCAAAGCTTCGGCCCTCTCATCTTCAATTCTGCTTCTTTCAAGGGCGTACAAAGCCTCTGACTCTTCAATCTTTGAAACGAGCGCGTTACTGATGGCGCGGGCGCATTCATTTTTTAAGCTCTTGCTCATAGGGCAGCTTTCTTGCGCCGCCTCTATGACGGGCTTTATAAATACTTTGCTTACTAAGGAAGAAGCGTCCTCTTTTTTGGAATTTTCAACTGCCGACGGCAAATCCATCCCCCTGGAAAGGAATTCCAGACGGGCAGAAGAACATCCAAAGATTTTTTCTTCGGTTTCTTTTATCGAATCCTCTGAAGGAATTGCATTACCCTGCGCATCGATGTCGCCAAAATCAGGTTCCTCTTCTTCTCCCTCTTCCGCCTCTTCCTCTTCCATGCGTTTGCTAGCCTGGGAGATAATGTCCATAACTGCGGCATTTTGAAGCACAATTCCGATATTTTGGAAGAGGCCGTCATACCTAAAGCCTCTTCGCACAGCCTCCATGCCCTCAAACTTGACAGGATAGGAAAGAATTTGGGAGGCGTCCAACGCTTCCATATTTCCTTCTTCGTCTTCTCCGTAAACGGGGAAGAATTCCAAGAGCCTGGCGGAATTTTCCTGCCTCTGACAGCTGTCAAGCACTTCTTCCGGCGCGTGAGAGTAAAGATCGTTGGCGAAGGCATCATACATTCTCAGCGCCCTGGCCGGATCAAAGTCAAAGACGTAGGCGTTTTCCTTAACGAAGTACTTTCTTTCTCCGTCTTCAATTTGTTGAAAATGCCAGGGGTTTTGAGCTCTAAAGATTGCCTGCACATATCTCTCCGGGCGCGCCTGCAGAGTGGAAGAAGCGAGGTTTGAAAGCATTAAAACCGCACTCCATTCAGGCACGGTGACCCCGGTAGTCAGCTGACCTACAGAGAGAGTTATAGTCATCGCCTTGTCCCGTATAGCTTTTCTGACTCTCACGAGGGATTTTTGAATGTTCTTCTCTTCGTCTTCTTTTTCAGCTTTTCCTGCGGCCCTGACTATCCCGTAAGCCCCAAAAACCCTATGGGTTTTCAATTTTTCTTCCAGCGCCTTAGCAGACTCCACCCGCTCTAAGAGCCAGAGGGTATGCCTTATTTCTCCGCGCTTTTCAGGAGAAGAGAAAGGATACTTAGGGTCGGAGGAAAGAAGATCGAGGAATCGGTCCACGGCTGAATCGTGAATAAAGCGTCCGCCGGAAGTTTTGAAGAGTTCGTTAAGATCGAAGGCCCACTCAAATTCTTCTCCATTTACGGCGCCGTTTTGAAGTTTGGGGAGCACCATGGAGCTGGCGCTATAGGCAAACATATTCAGCACCGGCATATCGGCGTAAGGGTTTTCGCAAGGCCCTGTCCACTCCTTCTTGGCTTCCTGCTCGTCGGCATAAGTCCAGTTGAAGATCGCATCTTTAGCGAACCTATTGTTTGCCAGAGCCTTGAAGGGAGTGCCTGATAAGTAAAGGGTGTATTTGCGCGAGATCTGCTTGAAGGCTACCCTGGTCTTGAGGGTGTCAAAAGCCTCATGGGATTCATCTGCGATCAAAATATCGTAGTTAATTTTGGCCACGTCATAGAGCTTCTCGTATTGGCCACCAAATGCTTTAGAGCCTTTAAGGTCCTGAAGGCTTACAAACTCTATTACGCCCTTTTCTTTATCCTGCCGATATTCTTTTAAATTCCCGGTGAGGTTTTTAATTGTGTCCGTGTATTCCGCACGGGTCAAGCAGTAAGGATATTTGTTCTTGTCATGCAGCTCCTCTACATCGCTTACAAAGTAGTAGTTGTCTTTTCCAAGGAACTTTGCATAGTCAGCATACCACGAGTCGGCAATGACCGGCCTGTTTGTGATAATCAGTATTCTCTTCGCGCCTAGTTTTTTACAAAGACTGTAGGCCGTTAAAGTTTTCCCAAAACGGGGCTTAGCATTCCAAAGAAACTCGCTTTCGGCTCCATGGCTCTCAAAGTACTTGAGAGTTTTATCCACGGCTTCTTTTTGTTCCTTGCGAAGAGTGTAGCTCTGTACTCCTCCTCTGTAGCCTCCGTGATTTTCCCTAAAGGCATTCAGGAGTTCCTTTGCCTTTTCGGGGCTTATCTTGAACCACTCGGTGCCAGGTCTTCTTTCATAGCCCAGTTTTTCCAGGTAAGCATGGAAATCACGATCGCTAAAAGTGTGAGAGTCGTCGTCAAAGACTGCGGGCTTTTGCCACTCGAGTTTTTCTTCTGCTTGTGAAGTGTGGCTCTGCTCCCATATGCGCTTTTCTACCTCGTCACCCGTGTATCCGATTTTCGTCCAGCCCTGCAGGTGCGAATCGTTGGGACTGGTGTAGGCGTAAATTGTGGGATTGCAGGGTTTATATACATCAATTCGACTATCCTCCATTCTTACTCCATTTCCTTTACGTTGCTTTCAATAAATGCGATTTCTTCAGAAGACAGCCCATACTTTTTGTAGAGCTGTCGGTCGATATCGGGGATAGATCGGCTCCAGTCGATGTCTGAGGAAGGAGTGAAGTCCTGCCACGGTACGTACTCCCAAGTGTCTTTGGGGTTATGCTGCGTTACCTTTAAAATTCCCAACATTGCCCTGGCAAATTTACTCTTCACGTATTTCAGGCACGCTTCGGCTTCCCGCTCGGTATCAAAAGAGCCGATGCTCAGGAAAGTCCTTGTATGGCCGATGAGCGGCTGGCCGATGAGCGGAGTGGATAACGTCTCTCCAAGGGCGCCCGAACCGTTAGATTTGGGGACGAATACTTTCCACTTTGCAAGATCGCCTTGATCAGCCCCCCGTATGTAGTCCCGGTTAATGTATTTATATACGCGCCTGTTTTTGTCATCCAGGCCCAGTATTTGCGCCCATTCGCCTGTACCTTCAGGTTTTGAATCGAAAAAGACAACGCCGTTTAACTTTTTTCTTTGGCTTTTAAAGCTGTTTGTCGTAATCCTTCGCTCTTGTCCGGAAGAGCTTATATAGGAAAAGACCCATGGGATTTCCTCACCCATTTTTTCCGAATAATGGTAATCGGGCCTCACAAAGTCCATAAGAGACCGGGCGGAGGATGGGCTTACCTTTTTCTCTACAGAATTTAATTCGGGAAAAGGCGTCAGAGATTTTTGGAGGTTGCTAACTTTTTCCCTATCCCAGAGGGAGATGCACACCCCCCCCCCTCAGATCGATATTGGGGAAAACTTTTTTAGAATCCTGTTCCCGGTAGAGTACGGAAAAATGAGGATCATTTAAAATCTTTTCGCTCCACTTCCTATTTACCCTTCCGGCTCCGCTCAAAAAACGCGCAGGGGTAATGAGCTCCACTTTATCTGCTACATGGTAAGCCTGCTCCATGAACTGCGGATAAATGGAGGCGTGAAAACTCGCCCCGCTTTCCTTTTCGGCACTTTGATACGGCGGATTGCCTATACAAGCGTAAAACCGCTTCATATCTCTCCTTTCTTCCAGCCTTATATGACTGAATAACGTCGATTTTGGCTGGTCCCAAAAGCGAATCCTGCACGTCAGATTGTCATTGAAAAGATCATTTGTCACACTGCCTTTCCCTTTTACAGGCGAAGACTGGGTACGTCCATCCATCTGCCAGAAGTTCCATGAAACTATGTTGGCCTCTTTGAGAAGGAGATCGCGATCGCATAACCTGTGAAAGCGCGCCACAAAGTTTTCAAGGAAGGCGTCTAACACATTGACGCGGGCTATAAAAAGGCTGTCGCCCTGGAACTCGTAACCGTAGACGGACTTAAGCGCCGCTTCGGCCTTTTCTATCCAGTCCTCATCGCCTTCCGCGGCCTTTTCGGTCTGTTGGAGCTTTCTGTCCAAAATCCCGACCCGTTTTTCCAATGGGATAGGGTTTCCGGTAGCAGTATCGTAGCGGGAAGTTATAAAGGGCGCCTCCCCGCAGGCAATCTCAAGGTAAGTCTTGTCTCGCCCTTCCGGCTCCTCCCAAAGAGTCTCTGTCATCTGTGAAACTACTTCAAAGGGGGTAAAGACCTCCGCATGGGTTTTAACCCTGGACTGCTTTTCCGCGTCCTCCTTGAAAGCCCGCGGACGAATTGCTGATACCGAGCTCTGGCAGACCGGGCTTTCCCAATCGCGCCCCTTATAGGCGTCAGTGGCCCAGATGATATTTCTTTTGCGTGATCTGTCGAGGAGCAGGATTTTCAAAAGCTCGGAATACAGGGAATCGTCTTCGTACCGGATCTTGTCGAGGCTGAAAGAGAAGGGGAAAAGTTCATTTTCACCGTTTTTAAGTCCGGTTTTTTTCATACTTTCCCCCGCCTCTTTCTCTTTCCCGAAGGAGGGCGCTCCCTCCAATCCAGTATTGGAAACATTGATAATCGACCCTGAAACTATACTATCTCTAAAAATCTACTAATTACAGATTCATTTCCTCCTGTATCAGCGCAAAGGGGAAATACAAAAATCCCCGCACGAAAGCGGGGAGGAAGTGGGGATGCAGGGACTTGAACCCCGGACCAACGAATTATGGGTTCGCCGCTCTAACCGACTGAGCTACATCCCCTCCTTGAGAAAAATATACACAGGGGTGCGTACATTCTCAAGTCTTACCAGATTCTGACCCTGTCTTCGGGATCCAGCCACATTCCGTCGCCGGGCTGAACATCGTAAGTGGAGTAGAAGGCGTCCACGTTCTTCAGAATCTGGTTGGTCCTAAACTCTGCGGGAGAATGGGGATCTATCGCCAAAAGCTGCTCTGCAAAAGCATCCCTTATCTTCATCCTCCAAATCAAAGCGTAAGTAGAGAAGAAGGACATTGCCTCGGCCTTTCCCATCTTCTTTAGGGAGGATGTGAGATCCTGCAAAGTGTCGACATTGAGGCCGTGGTGGAGGGCCAGAGCTTTAAGGGAAATGTCCACTCCGGAAAGGTCGCCTATGTTTTCTCCCAGGGTCATGGCGCCGTTTACATGGGGAGCCTGATCGGCCCTTCCCTCCTTTGCGTACTCTTCTTCGAGCTGGAGGGGAACGAGCTTGTTGTACTGGTCGATTAACTTTTGGGTGAGGGCCTTAAAGTTCTTCCTGTCTTCGTCGGTCCACCAGTTTTCAAGGCGACCGTGCCCGTCATAGCAGCTTCCCTGATCGTCGAATCCGTGACCGATTTCGTGTCCTATTACGCAGCCTATGCCGCCAAAGTTCGCGCTCTTGGGCCTGTCGGGACTAAAGAAGGGATCTTGCAGGATGGCAGCCGGGAACACTATTTCGTTCAAAGTGGGCTCGTAGTAGGCGTTTACGGTCTGGGGGTTCATCTCCCACTCGCGCTTGTCTACTTTCTTTCTCGCCTTTTCAAATTCCTTGGCGCTCAGGAAAAGGTAGGAAGAGCGCATGTTGTCCATGAGATCTTTGTCTTCGCTTACTTCCAGGGCCGAGTAGTCTTTCCACTCTTCAGGGTAGCCAATCATGGGGGTAAAGAGGGAGAGCTTGTCTAAAGCCCTGCCCTTGGTTTTTTCTCCCAGCCAGGTGCTGTTGGCAATGGAAACCCTGTAGGCTTCGATGAGGTTATTTACGAGCTCTTGGACCTGCTCTTTGGAAGATGCCGGGAAATGAAGGCTGACGTAGATTTTTCCTACTTCTTCTCCGCTTATGGAGTTTACAAGGCCAACGGCCCTCTTCCATCTGTCTTTCTGGACGGGCTGGCCCTTGAGAACTTTGCCGTAGAAATCAAAGGAAGTCTTATCAAACTCCTCAGTGAGGAAGGAGGCGGAATTGGTAAGCAGGCGCGCCATGCACCATGCCCTCCACGCCTCTACTCCTTCGCTTTCCCACAGGCCGTTAAGGCCGTCCAGGAAGGAGGGCTCGTGGACTATCACTTTTTCTATTGCGCTTTGGAAATTGATTGGAACGGACTTTGAGATGGGTTCAGATTCGTAAGAGCTCTGCATATACCCAATCCAGTCGGGAACTTTGAAATTGGAGAGCTTCCCGGAGAACTCGTCTCGGGTCATGGGGTTATAAGTCTTAATGTCGTCTCTTACCTGGACCGAATCCCAGTGGAAGTGAGCGATCTTGGTTTCAAGGTCCACCACTTTGTCGGCCAAATTTTCAAAGTCGTCTTCCCCTATGAGCCTGAAAAGGGAAGAAAGCATTTTGCGGTAAGCTTCCACGATCTTTTCATAACGGCTCTCGCGGTAATAAGACTCGTCGGGAAGGCCTATGCCCCCCTGCATGATATGCACCGCATTCATCGCCGGATCTTTAGGATCGGCGAAAACCATTATCTCAAAAGGGAGATCCATGAGAGATTCCAGAGGGGACATGGCCTTAAGAAGATCGTCCATCGACCGGGCTCCCTTTATCTCCTCTATGGACTTTGAAATCGGCTCGATTCCTTTCTTCTCAAGAGAATCCTTATCCATGAATTTCCTGTAGAGGATGGAGGATTTAAGATCTTTGTTTGCCGGATCTTCGAGGATGGAATGAATATCTTCGTCACTTTGCTCGGCGAGCTTGTCGAAGGTGCCAAACCTGGATTTGTCGGGGGGAAGGACGTAGGTGTCAAGCCATTCGTGATTTATAAAGCGATAAAAGTCATCTTGCGGTCTGTAAGTTTTATCCGATTTTGTTCGCATGCTACCATTTTATTTTTATTACTGCCCGATCTTAATAAGGCTTGGATTTAAAGCGTATGAAACAAAAAAGAAAAGAATCCAGATCCTTTTTGTCCAATGCGTCCGCCTTTGCCCCTGTAAAGTACGGCCTTGTTTTCCGCCAACGCTTGGGGGAAATTGGCAATGGTTTTTAAACACTGAAAACAAGCTTCAAAATGGGGCTAACACGAAGGCAGAATGAAAATCGCCGCCACCCTCCATGTTGTTACAAACTTTCCTTCCAGCAATTTCGATCTCAGTTTTGAAATAGGGTCCCGGAGGATGGGATCTTGTCTCAGTTTCAGGGAAGCGGTTCCGATCCGCCCGCAAAACCGGGGTGAAAAGATCTCACGGAAGTTGTAGGCATACCTGCAGGCTCTATGCCGGAGCTTAAAATCTGCTTGAATGTGGAAACCCAATATTTGCCGGGGGAAGCGGAAAGGAATTTGAAGTCGGCTTAACAAAAGATTCTCAGACCGGCGTAGAAAAGGACGGCTTTACGGCTGCAACTTCTTCCAAAAGCCATACTGCTTCAGGGCTTGCGTCCGTGATTTTCCAAGAGCTTCATGCACGGAAATTCATGGCCTCTCTTTGGCCGGCGCCGGGAGTGAGGCAGAAAAACCCGACTCCCCCTTTCCTGTAGATGACTTTGCAACCGCTTTCCATGCCTATGCCGGCTTCTAAATATCCCAGTTTAACTGCGCTTTGGCCGTCTACTCCGGAAGAAAATTCGGGCTTTTTCCGGGGTTTTGGTGCTTGTAATCATTGGAAGGAGGAGGGGCCTACAAAAAGACGGCATGCAAAGAAAGGGCCGGCTTAGCGCGTTAGATTCTCCCGGCGCTTCATGGGCAAGAGGCAGTCTTCGGAAAGAAGGGGCAAATGCAGATTTCAGCCACAATGCCCGCTGAAGGGGAAATCCCGGCTTGAAAACGCATAATAATCGAAATTGAGCCTGAAAAAAGAGTGCGAGCGTTATAAGACAGGCCCCCTGCGCCCCGGGATGCGAACGCAATGTTGGCAACCGGAAGCTCTGCATTGCAGGCAGCAAGTTGCGATCCCGGCAAAATCATAGGGTTCTTACGCCATATACCCTTTGAAGAAAATTAGCGGATAACCGGAAGGGCTGCAAGGACGCTGAAACGCGCCTCAGGGAGGGGAGCAGTTAAACTTATCCAGCAGCCGGGCAAGACGCCTCCTCCCCAGGCCCCTGCCTGAGGTTTGGGGGTAAAACCGGGAGAGCGGTTTTACCTAAAGTTTTCCGCCTGTTTGAACTCGGATTTGACCGAGACCGAAAACCCTGTAAACTCACGGTACGCTGAAAAAACGCCTCCTCAATGCCTCTTGTGTGGAATTGTAAAGGGCGCGCGATTTGACCCCCCTTCCCTCCCGAAGGCGCATCGGAAGCAGGACCTGTAGCGATTTTGGCTCGCCGCCTACCGCCTTTTCCTTTACGGGGGTCATTTTCTACAGAAAAAGGAAAAGGGCAGGGTGCAAAAGTAAGGAAGTGTGTGGTACAATCTTACTTGCCGCGGATGTAGCTCAATGGTAGAGTCTCAGTCTTCCAAACTGATGACGCGGGTTCAATTCCCGTCATCCGCTCTAAGCTTTGGGTATGATTAATTTCTCCCAGGTTTTTTCAAGCCGGTTTTTCCGGCTTTTCTTTTATTAGTCAGGAAGTAAAAGATTATGGCTATGGCCACCATAGCCAAAGTCAGCCAAAATCCCAGTCCGAAGGAAACTTTGCCACCTTCAAAAACTGCCGCAAATCCCGTCCTTTTGCCTACGGTAAGCGAGAAAGATGAGAGCATAACCGCGCTTCCCACGGAAGCGGAGTAGTTGTTTATGACGCTAAACATGGCGTTGATATCGGGGGTTTTGGATTCGGGAAGCATGCTGCAGGCTCCCGCTATGGTGTTGGTAAACAAAAAGGCAAATCCCAGCCTTTGGAAAATGTAGAAAAAGCATGTAATACCGGCATTCAAAAAGGGTTGCAGGAAGTAAACCAGGGCCGTTCCAACACACATCATCACCGATCCTGCAAGAAGCGGAGCGCCATACCCTTTTTTGTCAGCCCATTTTCCGGATGCTATCGCTCCCACGGATCCCAGGAGGCTCCCGGGGGCTAAAATCAGGCCGGATATGAAAGGAGAGCTTTTCAGGGCGTACTGGGCATAGGTGGGGATCAGGGCCTGCATTCCGATGTTTACCCCCTCCGACAAAAAGTAAATTGCAGCGCCGCAGGCTATGACGGGAAGAAGGAAGAGATCCAGCTCAAACAGGCGCCTTTTCTCATTGCGGTTCGTCAGGACGAAAATGGCCATGATTACCACTCCCCCGACCAAAAGAAGCCAGAACTTCCAATTAAATCCGGATGAACCCGCAGAAGAAATTGCAAAATCCAATACTGCAAGCCCGAGAGCCATGAGGGCAAGCGAAAGGAAGCTAAATTTGCTGTCAGTGCCCTGAAGCTCATTTTTAACGAAGGGTACGGTCAAAATAAGGGAAATGACTACAAAAGGCACAAGGCTCCAAAAGATCCAGCGCCAGCTTGTGAAGTTTTCCAGCCACCCGGCCCACATGGGCCCCAATGCAACCGCTACCCCGATAAGGCCGCCGAGTATTCCGGAAGCGGTAGCTCTCTTTCGGGGGGAAATTTGCGTGAGAATAAGAAAGAGCGTTGTGGGATATTCCAGGCCCACTGCCATCCCCTGGAAAATCCTGCCAACCACCAGGAGCGCAAAAGAAGGGGACAAAGCGCATAAAATCGTAGCCCCCAAATACAGCGAGCATCCGACTATTTCCACTTTCTTTGCGTGTACCTTTTTAAGTATGTAGGCGGTGGAAGCCGCTACTACTGACTGGGCGAGCATATAGCCGGTCGTCATCCATTCCGTGGCGTTCACGCTTACGCTAAAGTCTGCCGCAATTTTCGGGTACATCACATTTATGCACTTATTTGCAAAAGTGGAAGTAACGGCCAAAATCGTACAGGCTATTATCCCCAGGTAGACCATCCACCTATCTTTGGAGGCATACATAGCTTCCCTCCCAATTAATTGCTTTTTACCCCTTGCATTGGTTGCAACCGTCTAGTAGAATAGCTCATGGTTTCGCCCCCGTCGTCTAATGGTCAGGACATCAGACTTTCACTCTGACAACAAGAGTTCGATTCTCTTCGGGGGTACTTTTTTATGCCCTGTAATTTTCAGTAGATTTTTCTGCAATCGAAGCGACATTATATTTTGTGCTTATTGGTAAAGTATGTGAATTACAAGATCGGGGCGGTTTTAGAATTTGTAAGTAGTTTCAGACAGCATGCCTAAAGAGGGAAGTTTTCATATGAATGCTGCAAAAAAACCAAAACAACTGGGGTTTTGGTCAATCTATCTTCTTGGCATAAACGGAGTTATAGGTTCCGGAGCCTTTCTTTTGCCACAGACCATCTACCAATACATGGATTTGATGAGCATTGCGGTTCTCATAGCAGCTGCCATAACCGTAAGCCTGATAGCTTTGTGTTATGCAGATCTCGCCAGCAGGTTTTCCGGGGCCGGAGCCGCATGGCTCTATTCTTACCACGCCTTCGGGCCTTTTGTAGGCTATGAACTCGGAATCTTTGTATGGTTCCTTGGATGCTGCACAGTTGCAGCTGAAACCGTAGCTCTATTTACAACTCTTCGGGCTTTCATTCCCGCCTTTAATAACGCCCAAATCCGCGTCTGGTCCTGCATAGGCCTGGTTATAATTTTCGGAACTATCAATATTTTTGGGCGCACCATTGTAAAGTGGGTCGACAACATCTCTTCGGGCGCCAAAATTGGGGTCATCATCCTCTTCATAGTGGTTGCCGCCTTCTTCATGCACGGAGCAAACTTCCATCCGGTTCTTCCCGTTGCCGCCTCTAAGGGGATTGGCGCCTTTTCTTCGCACTTTGGCAACGCCTTCAGCGTGGTCTTCTACATGTTTACCGGTTTTTCCTTCATACCTATCGCCGCAAGCCAGATGGTAGATCCCGAAAAGAACATCCCCAGGGTGCTTATAGGGGTCATGATAACCGTCACCATCCTTTACGGCCTTATGATGCTTTTTGCCATAGGCGTTTTAGGCGCGAGCATGGTCAACTACTCCCTTCCCATAGCCGTGGCTTTTAGGAAGGCCGTCGGAACTTGGGGATACGTAGTGGTGATAATCGGAATGCTGATGTCAATCTTTGGAGTGGGCTTTGCCACAAGTTTCAACACCCCCGCCCTGATGTCTTCGCTTTCAAACGAGCACGCCATGCTTCCCAAATTCTTCGGAAAAACGAACCGGTTTGAAGCCCCGTGGGTAGCTGTAATAATTACAACCGTTGTCAGCTGCTTTCTTGTAACCCAGTCCTACCTGTTTTTGGTGGGAATGATTGTTTTCGCTTCCTTTGTTCAGTACGTCCCCAGCATTATGGCCGTAATGAAATTCAAGCACGACAAAAAATTCCCTAACCACGGCTTTAGCCTCAAGGGGGGATACACAATTCCCATAATCGCCCTCCTCATCGCTTTCTACATGGTTTTCCAATTCACCCTAAAGACGATAATTTTGGGAATATGCGTAGCGGCCGCAGCCGCCATACTCTTTGTGTTCCTGGACGACAGGAAGATGTTTAAGGGCTTCTCCCTTGAAGAGATAAAAAAGAATATCGAAACGAAGAGGGAGGCGGAGCTGAAAAGAAGGGAAAAGAGGATAGAGGAAAAGGAGCAAGACCTCCAACTTAAACTCTCTTCCTCAAAGGATGATTCAAAGCCAACTCCGTCCACGCAGGCTCCCGCATCCAAATGAGGCAAGCTTTTTTCTTTGAGTAAAATTGCAACAGTCTCCAATTCTAAAGGGTAGGGTATAGGTGTTAGAGAAAAAGCGTCTCTTACAGTTGGGACAAAAAGGAAGTGTCCAATGAAAGAACTAACGGCAGATGACATTAAGTCCTATGCGGACAAATACTGCTCCAGCAAGTTCAACAAGGTAGCCCAAAGGGCTGTAACCACCAATGGCATTTACAAGGCAGCCGAGGATATGAACGCCGTAGACAGAGACGGAAATTCCAACTTCTCCTTCTCTATCGACAACGTCTCTATTGGGGCTTCCAACCAGAACAAGTCTGGAAGATGCTGGATCTACGCTTGCCTCAATACCCTCAGGCAGCACATGATTAAGACCTATAAGATGGCCGACGACTTCGAGCTCTCCCAGAATTACCTTAATTTCTACGACAAGCTTGAGAAGAGCAACTACTTCTACGAGAACGTAATTCGTACCGCCAAGAAGCCCATGGATGACCGGGAAGTGTGGTACATCTTCGACACTCCTCAGCAGGATGGCGGTGACTGGTGCCTGGTATGTGCCCTTATCGACAAATACGGCGTCGTACCCAAGGATGCTATGGGCGAAACCAGCTGCTCTATAACTTCAGCTGAACTCAACACCATCCTTAACAGGAAGCTTCGCAAGGACGGCCTAAAGCTCAGGAGCATGGTTGCATCCGGCTCCAGCGATGACGAGATTTCCACCGTAAGAGCTGAAATGATGGAAGAGAACTACAGAATCCTCGCCATCGCCCTCGGCGTTCCGCCCTGCAAGGTGGAATTTGAATACAGGGACACCACCGATAAGAAGGAATTCCACCAGTGCGGGCCCCTCACTCCCCATGAGTTCTACAAGGACTTCATAGGGGAAGACCTTAATGACTACGTCATTCTCATGAACGTGCCCGACGTAGACGGCATGCCTTTCGGAAAGCTCTACACCGTTGAAGATTCCGGAAACATGGTGGGCGGCCGCCCCAACCTTTACCTCAACGAGCCTATCTGCGAGCTGACCAAGGCCGCCCTGGCCCAGGTAAAGGATGGCATTCCGGTTTGGTACGGATGCGACGTCCTTCAGCAGTTCGACAGGGAAAAGGGCATAATGGATCTCGATCTTTACGGCTTCAACGACCTGTTTGGAACTGACTTCAACTTCCGCAAGGGAGACATGTTCTCCACCAGAGAGTCCCTTCCCACCCACGCCATGGTTTTGGCCGGAGTGGATCTTCAAAACGGAGAGCCGGTAAGGTGGAAGGTTGAAAACTCCTGGGGCGACAAGATTGGCAAGAAGGGCTATATGGTCATGAGCCAGGCTTGGTTTGAGGAATACACCTACGAAGTAGTGGTGAACAAGAAGTACCTCACCGACGAACAGAAGGCAGCCTTCCAGACCGAGCCCACCGTACTTCCGTTCTACAATGGAATGCAGCCTACCAAGTAAGTTCTGGAGGTTTTTATGGGATCTGAAGAGAGCGGGCAGAGCTTCTCTCCAGATCCCATATCTTTGCCTGAAAAGGCCAACGGCAGGCATACAAAATTAAAAGTCATTTCCGCAATCGTCTTGCTGCTCGCAGCAACCATCCTTCCCTACTGGGTTGGCAGGAGGATGGCCATAATGCGCACCGAGCTGCTCATAGGGTTTTTCAAACAGATCTCCCCTATGGGCTGGGCCCTCATAGGATGGCTCATAGTCACGTCCATATTCATATGCATGGGCGGAGCTCTGGTATTTAAAAAGAAGATCTGGTGGCTCCTTCCCTCCTTAATCCTTTACTGCGCAGTGCAATTCTTATCGGGATCCTCGCTTTTAAAAAGCAATTTCTGGTACGCCACCTACGTCGTCTACAAGCGTTACAGCCTTTTTCCCAACGCCTTAAATGTGGGGATAATAACCGGCGTCTTGGGGATGTTTATTTTTGCCGTAGTTTTTATGGTGCTTTTAATTTTTGCCAAAAAAAACTCGCGTTTTTCCCTGCTTTTAAAGGGATGGTCCGCGTGCGCGTTCTTTCTGGTCTGCGAACTTGTCCTCATCTGCCTGGTAGTGATTTTTGGGTTTGTTCCGCCTACAAACATCTGATTGTTATTCTTAATTGATATTATGAAAATGACGTGTATCGTCTGCGAATAGAGAGAGCCGGCCATAACGGAGGCCGACATCGCATTACCAGATTTTAAGGAGACATTGTGGCACTCGTCGACAAATCAAAACAGGAAATTATCGCCGAATATGCAACTCATGAGGGTGACACAGGTTCGCCTGAAGTCCAAATAGCCCTATTGACCAAGAGGATTATCAATCTGACTGAGCACATGAAGGCCAACAAACATGATTATCACTCCCAGCGCGGTTTGCTACTGATGATTGGAAAGCGTAGGCGCCTTCTGGCCTACCTGAAGAAGGAAGACATAGACCGTTACCGCACCCTTATAGGGAGCCTGGGGTTGCGCCACTAGGCGCGTAGTTGCCCTTAAAGGTTTATAAGGGCAAGGTAAGGAGCAGTTGTGAAAGATAACGGCAAGGTTGTAGCCGTTGAAGCTGTAATAGACAATGGCAAATACGGCAAGAGAGTCATGAGGCTGGAAACAGGCTCTCTGGCCCAGCAGGCCGATGGGTCGGTGGTGGCCTATTTGGACGACAAGTCCATGGTGCTTTCAACCACTACCGTAGGAAACCTTCCAAAAGAGAGGTGCGATTTTCTGCCCCTCACAGTGGATGTGGTTGAGAAGATGTATGCCTGTGGCCAGATACCGGGCTCCGTCTTCAGAAGAGAAGGAAAGCCCACTGAAGAGGCAGTTTTGGTATGCAGGCTCATAGACCGATCTTTGCGCCCTCTCTTCCCCCACACACTTAGGAACGAACTTCAGATTATAGACACAGTTTTGTCGGTGGACCCCGAAGACACCTACGACATCCTCTCCCTGAATGCCGCCTCGGCTTCAACATGCATAGCAGGCCTGCCTTTTAGAGGTCCGGTAGGAGCGGTGAGGCTGGCTCTAATCGATGGCGAATGGCTCGCCTTCCCGCGCCTTTCCGAAAGGAAGAGGGCTGTTTTCGAGCTGACTTTGGCTGGGAGGCTGACCGAAAAGGGGCAAGTGGCCGTAACTACCATAGAGGCCAGCGCAGGAAAAGATGCGTGGAATCTGATACACAATGAAAACCAGCCCAAGCCTGACGAGGACCTTGTAGCCGAAGGCGTGGAATTGGCAAAGCCCTTCATACAGATGCTTTGCGAGGCGCAGATAGAACTTAAGCGAAAGGCCGGAAAGCCCAGAAAGGAAGTCGCGCTCTTCCCTGAATACGAAGAGCCGCTTTTCAAGCAGGTAAGCAAAATCTGCTCGAGGGATTTAGATGAGGCCCTCCTGATTCCCGGCAAGATGGAAAGGCGCGAAAAGCTCAATGAAATCGTGGAGCACGTTCACGTCGAAATGGCCGAAGCATTCAAGGACATGGATCCCGAAGAAAAAGAGAGGCAGATAGACGCTTCCATTAAGGAAATCCAAAAAGAAATCCTGAGGGACCATATTTTGAAGAGTGAAGAAAGGGTGGATGGAAGAGGCCTGGACGATTTGCGCTCCATAACGGCCGAAATCGACATCATCCCCAGGACCCACGGATCTTCCCTGTTCCAGAGAGGGGAAACCCAGGTTTTGGGGGTTACCACCTTAGGCACCCTGCGCATGGCCCAACAGCTAGATTCCATTTCAGGTCCGGAATCCCGCCGCTATATTCACCAGTACAATATGCCCCCATTCTCCACGGGAGAGACCGGGCATCTGGGATCTCCCAAGCGCAGGGAAATAGGGCATGGAGCTTTGGTGAGAAAAGCTCTCAGTCCGGTTCTTCCGGAAGAAGACGAGTTCCCGTATGCCATAAGGCAGGTATCTGAGGCCATAGGCTCAAATGGATCCACTTCCATGGGATCTGTCTGCGCCTCCACCCTGTCCCTGCTGGATGCAGGCGTTCCCCTCAAGGCTTCGGTGGCGGGGGTAGCCATGGGCCTTATATGCGGAAAAGTCGGAAACAAGACCATCTACAAAGTCCTCACCGACATTTTGGGCATTGAAGACGCCTTTGGAGACATGGACTTTAAAGTCGCAGGCACTTCAGAGTTTCTGACCGCCCTCCAGCTCGACACCAAGCTCGATGCCATTCCCGAAGACGTGCTCGCCTCCGCCCTTTATAAGGCCAAAAAGGCCAGGATGGAAATACTGTCCGTCATGGATGAGTGCATAGACGAGCCCGCTGAGATAAGCGATTTGGTGCCCGTAGTTCTCACCCTTCATGTTCCGGAAGACAAAATCGGAGAAATTATAGGGGCCAGAGGCAAAAACATAAACCAGTTCCAGTCTGACTACCACTGTGAAATAACCGTGGAAAAGGACGGCACGGTTTACATAACGTCTCACAATGCCACCGATGCCAAGAAGGCCTACGAGGCCATAGAAGGCATCACTGCATCCAGGATCCCGGAAGTCGGGGAAGTGATGGAAGGAGAGGTGGAGAGGATTACAAGCTTTGGCGTATTTGTAAGCCTCGCCCCCGGACTTGACGGCCTTCTGCACATTTCCCAGCTTTCCGACCGCCTTGTAACCTGCAAAGACGGGATAGAGGGCCTGTTCCACGAGGGGCAAAAAATCGAAGTCGTGGTAAAGAGCATAGATTCGCACGGAAGGGTTACGCTTGCCCTCCCCAAGTCTTCTTCCCCGGCCCCTAGCCAGAGGTTTAAGCGCCAGGCAGTTCGCTACCAGGATTCTTATGAATACCAGGAGCCTGCCAGAAGCTTCCGCAGGCAGCCCAGGTTCTCCGGAAACAGGGAAGAGTTCTCGCCTTACCGAGAGACCCGCGAACGCATCTACGACAGGGGCGAGCAAAGAGGGGGCGGATACAGGTACTCGCAAGATTTTGACAGAGATTCTCAGGATCGCCGCTCCTCTTTCCCGCGCAGGGAAAGGTCTCAAGGACGCTACAGCGCAGGATCTTCTTCCCGTTTTGCCGACTTTTCCGAAGACAACAACATCTATTCGCAGTACAGGCAGGATAGAGACGAGAGGATGAGCCGCCCCCGTAGGCATATTTCCCGCGACCGTTATGATGACGAAAATTAGTCTCTAAACGCTTTAAAAGGTGCGCATTTTTTGCGCGCCTTTTTTTTGCTCCCTTTGAAACCCGTGGAATTTAGTACAATTATTTTGGTCAGATTTCGTCGTAGAAATCGGACTTGTTTATCTACCTTGTTAAATTTTCCAACTTAACAACGTTCTTGGAAGGAAATCGATATGGACAGTGGAGATGGTGGTGTAAGTAGTAACACTCCCACTGTGGCGCAGCCAGAAAGTTATTCGGTCCCCAATCACGGATCGAATTATCCGGTTCTGCATTTGAATCCAAAAACGAAAAAGGCCTACGTTTCAATGCTGTCTTTGGCAATGATGAACGTTGCCATTATCGCAGGCATCGGCAACTCCGTTCAGATGGCTTTCTATGGATTCTCCTCTATCACGTTCTTC
The DNA here is from genome assembly GCA_017413255.1 of Aeriscardovia sp. Taxonomy (GTDB): domain Bacteria; phylum Actinomycetota; class Actinomycetes; order Actinomycetales; family Bifidobacteriaceae; genus RGIG1476. The sequence continues at coordinate 27,851 of JAFPUC010000014.1, forward strand.
ATAATCGGAGCCATAGTATTCTTCATCCCGACAGCTCTCGTAGCGGCAGAGCTCGCCAGCGGGTGGGCCGAAAACGGCGGAATTTTCCGATGGGTAAGTGAAGGAATCGGCAGGGGATGGGGATTTATGTGCGTCTTCATCCTTTGGATTCAGCAGGCCTTGGTATTGGCCCAGGTTCCTGCTTCCTACACTTCCACCATCCTGTTCTTCAGCCCGAACTTCAATAAGGCCATCGCCTTTGCCGAAAACCCCACCCAGTATCTTGGAGAAGGCGGCTTTATAGGCATAATGATTGCCTGGCTGGTATTTCTTTGGGGCCTGGCATGGCTCGCCAGCCGAGGAGTTAAAGCCTTCGACAGGATCGCTTCCTGGGGAGTTACCCTCGGAACCATCCTGCCTCTCATTTTCATGGTCGTTTTGATATTCGTCTGGCTTGGCGAAGGAAATAAGCCCGCCTGCTCCTTTGCAGGATCTGCCCTCCTTCCCCAGTGGCAGGGAATATCTACTATAGCCCTGGCCGCCAGCGTGTTCTTCAGCTACGCAGGCATCGATATGAACGCCGCCTACGTAAAGCAGCTCAAGAATCCTGAAAAGCAGTATCCTAGGGCTCTGCTTCTTACCATCTTCATTTGCCTGTGCATATTCATCTTCAGCACCCTGGTGGTAGCCGCCATCATTCCCGAAAGCCAGATCAACGTTATTTACACCCTGAACGCTGTATTTAAGTATCTTGGCGCCACAATCGGCTTCCCAATGTTGTACCTGGTAGTCGTCTATCTGGGTATTTTCAACATGATTGCCGGAAACATCACCGCTTTCGCAGCCCCCTCCCTCATGCTTGGCCAGTCCGGCAGGGCGGGAATGCTTCCCAAGTGGCTTCAGCGCACCAACAAGCACGGAATGCCTTCCGGCCTTATGTTTCTTCAGTGCGTGATTTTGACAATTCTTTCGTTTGTAATAGAGCTGATACCAAATGTAGAGGGCTTTGTCATACTGCTGACGCAGGCTATGACGGTCCTCTACCTTGTCTACTACATACTGATGTTTGCCACCTTCGTGCGCCTCAAGTACACCCAGCCCAACAGGCCCAGAGCCTTCAAGTGCCCCGGAGGAAAGACCGGCGCATGGATCGTGGCAATCATCGGCATTGCCGCTTCCTGCCTTGGAATTTTGATGTCTATATGGCCCCCTGCCCAGGTGGCTCAGGAAGTCGGATCCCCTGAGGTCTATGTGTGGACGATAATCGTCATCTGTTGCATAATCCTTGCAATCCCGTTCCTCATCTATTGGGCGGCCCGCAAACACAACTGGGTAGATCCTGAAAACAAGTTCGCTCCCCTAACTTGGCAAATTGAAGGCTTCAGCAAGCCAACCAAGTCTCTGTCTAATATTCCTACAACTATTCTTTCTTACGATCAGAACCCGATGGGAATGCCAATTAAGCACCCCTTCAGCCCTGATGATCGCTTGGATAACCTGCCCACTCAACTGGTGGACGATGTTAAGGCCGTAGGCAGCGCTGCCTAATTTGAATTAAGCAAATTCAACTCCCCCCATGGGGGCGTTGACGTATCTAATTTGGTAACGTTTTCATTTTTTTTATTTTAATATTTGGTTAAGGCTATCTATTCTTAAATAGAGTAGACAAGTGCACCAAAGACACTTTTTTTATCGAAGCGTCCCTCGTTTCAAGAAGGTAAACTTATGACAGATACAGACAGTTCCTCGAGTGTTGCCGCTCAGAGGACAAACGGAAGCGTGGGAGTGCCTGACGCCTCGAATTATCCTAAGATTTCAAAGGCTGCCAAGCGCCAGTACATGTCCATGTTCGCATTGGCCATGATGAACGTGGCTACCATTGCAGGCTTGGCAAACGACCCCCAGCAAGCTTTCTACGGTCTTTCCTCAATTACATTCTTCGCAATTGGGGCCATAGTATTCTTCATCCCTACGGCTTTGGTAACGGCAGAGCTCGCTACCGGCTGGCCTCGAAGAGGAGGCATCTTTAGGTGGGTAGGAGAAGGAATCGGCAAGGGCTGGGCGTTTTGCTGCCTATTTATCCTTTGGATGGAGTGCTCCATCAACTTCGGCGTGGCCCCGGCTTCCGGCGCAGCCACCATTCTCTTCTATGGTCCTTACTTCGATAAGGCTGTCGCTTTTGCAGAAAACCCGCAGTTTGAAATTTGGATTGTAATAGGCTGGCTCTGCTTCTACTGGTTCCTAGCCTTCCTGGCTACTAAAGGACTTAAGATCTTCGCCTCTGTAGCAAAGTACGGCGTGATGATAGGAAGCCTTATCCCGCTGGGATTGATGATTATCCTGGTCATAGTCTGGTTCTGCGAAGGACACCACTCTGCCATGAGCTGGAATGGAGCTAACCTGATTCCTAAGTGGCAGGGGCTTTCAACGCTTTCGCTGGCTGCAGGCGTGCTTTTTAGCTATGCGGGCGTAGATATGAACGCCGCCCACATTAAGGAACTGAAGAAGCCTGAAAAGGAGTTCCCGCAGGCCATTATTATCGCTATGATTTTGGCCTTCCTCATCTTCGTTGTAGGTACTCTGATTATCGCCACCGTAATCCCCTACGGACAGCTCAACGTGCTTTACGCCCTCTTCGCCACCTTCAGGGTACTGGGCGCAACCTTTGGCTTCCCATGGCTTTACATGGTGCTCACCTGGGCGCTTTTGTGCAACACTATAGCCATGACCATTACCAACTTTGCAGGCCCCTCCTTCATGCTAGGCCAGGTTGGCAAAGCAGGCTTCCTTCCCAAGTGGAGCCAAAACTACAACAAGCACGGAATGCCTTCCAAGCTCATGTATATCCAATGCGTATTCATGACGATAATCGCATTCCTGGTGACGCTGCTGCCAAACGTCGAGGGCTTCGTGATTTTGATCACCCAGGCCATCACCATTCTTTACCTCTTCTACTACGTCTTGATGTTCATAGCCTACCTGAGGCTAAAGTATGATCAGCCCAACAGGCCAAGGACCTTCAAGATTCCGGGAGGAAAAGTCGGAGGCTGGATAGTGTGCATAGTAGGCCTCATAGCTTGCGGATTTGGTATGGTTCTCGCCGTTTGGCCCCCTGCCCAGGTGTCTCAGGAGGTGGGTTCTCCTGTAACCTACATCGTGGTGATTTTGGCCATTACGGCGTTTGTGATCATTTTGAGCTGGATTATTTACCTGATTTCCTGCAAGCGCAACTGGGCCGATCCCAGCAATGTATTTACCCCCTTCACCTGGCAGATTGAAGGCTTGAAGAAGCCGGGCAAGAGCCTTTCCGATATTCCCACGGAGGTGCTCAGCTACGACCAGAACCCCATGGGCATGGAAATAAAGCACGTCTGGGGCAAGGACACAAAGCTAAGCGAAGTGCCGGCTGAAATACTTGAAGGCGCAAAGAACGCTGAATAAAAAGCGGATAAGTTGATTAAAAAAACCGCCTGCCGATTTATGGAGGCGGATTTTTTATGCGCAAATTTCCAGATTTAAAAGGTGCTGAAAAACAGATCCGGGTTTCGCCAAAATAAAATTTTTTCCGAATGCACTATATTTAAGCTAACTTAACTACACTTAATCGTAGGCGTCTTTTTCACATCCCTTGAAAGGCAGAGATGGCAGAACGATTCAAATCAACCGCTTTCGGAGGCGGTTACAACAAAGAGCAAGTAGACCATGCCATGGAAGAAAATGAGCAGACTATCAGTCTGCTGCGCGAGCAAATCCGAAATTATGATGAAAGAATACTAAATCTGGAAGCTGAACTGGCAAAGGAAAAGGCGAAAAAAGATACTAACAATAAGAACTCTTTTGCATCTCTGGGGGCCAACGCCCAGGCCCTTTTGGCTAGCGCAGAGCAGACAAGCGTGGAGCTTTTAAACAGGGCGAAGGCGGATGCCAATACCATTAAAGAGTCTGCCACCCACGAATCGGAAACACTTTTAAATAACGCGAAAAACGAATCCAACAGGCTACTTTCCGAAGCCAAGGCCCAGGCTTCTTCCATGCTTAACCAGGCCACCAAGCAGTCCCGGGATCTTATAGCGGAAGCCAAGGAAAAGGCCGCGCAGCTTTCAAGCCAAACTACCAGGGAATGCGACAATCAAAGGCAGAGTTTGGTGATAGAGCTGGAAAATTCCAGGCAGGAGCACGAAAAGAAGATGGCGAGCTGGAAAAGCTCTCAGGAGCAGGCTATAGCCAATAAACAGGCTCAGGCCGACAGCCAGATCGCCGACAAGCGCAAAAGCGCAGACGAAGAGATAATGAAGCAAAAAAGCGCCGCCCACGATCAAATTCAGCAGGATCTCGCCGCAGCGGCTCAGAAGCGCGCCCAAATTGAACAGGAAGCCAGCAATGTTCTTGCGGCAGCTCAAAGGCAGGCGGGCGAAATCATAGACCAGGCCAAAGTTAAGGCCGGACAAATTGAAGACGATGCCACCGTGCAAAGGTCTCAAACCCTCGCCAAAGCTGCAAAAGAATACGATGACACAAGAAAGCAAATCCAGACCCAGCAATCCGAAACTACCCAAAAGATAAATGATCTTTTGGCACAGTTGGAGCAGCATAGGCAAAAAACCCAAAAGGAAAGCGACGATCTGCTTTCAGCGGCCCAGAAGGCAAAGCAGGATGCCGAAGCCTATGCAGATTCCAGGCGCAAAGATGCCGAGAGCCAGGCTTCCCAGATACTCGAAAAGGCGAGAAACGATGCCAAAAACGAGATAGATGCCCAAAGAAAAGCGGCCAAGAGCGAGATCGAAGGCCTGAAAGCCCAGATAAATCACCTTCACGCCGCCGAAACGGAGCTGACTTCAAGGGTAGAAGAGATAAGGACCATGTTCTCCCAGACCTTTGGCAACTTCTCCCCCATGGCTACTCCAGCTCCCAATGAAGAAGAAAAAGACAAGAAGGCTCCTGCCGATAAGGCTGACGCTTCCGCCGAGAAAAGCCAAAGTCCCGCCCCTGCCCCCCAGCCCGCTTCCGGGGATAAAAAAGAGGGGGCCACATCCGCGCCTAAAGAGGATCAAAAGCAGCAGTGAAAGTAGCAGTCTTAGGAGCTCTAGAGGAAGAAATAGAGCTTTTAAAGTCCTGCCTTGAAGGGGCTCGTTCTTTTGAAAAAGCCGGGATGGAAGTCTTTGAGGGGTCTTTTGACGGGATCAGAGTGGAGTGCGCCAAAAGCGGAATGGGGCTAGTGGCCGCCGCCGCCGCCACGCAGTTTTTGATAGATGCATTTTCCCCGGACGCCCTTATTTTTTCCGGAATTGCGGGGGCTTTGTCAAATGAATGCGGAATCGGGGAAGTGGTAATTGGAAACAGCGCCGTTTTCCTTGATGCCGATATGAATTTGATAAGCCAAGATAAGCCCCATCTTGACCAATTTTCTTCAGATCCCCATCTGGCAGATCTCGCCTCCCTCGCCTTAAAAAGCCTGCATATCCCGCATATAACCGGAAAATTGGCCAGCAGCAACCGCTTTATAGGATCTAAGGAAGCGAAAGAAAAAGCGAAAGGCCAGTCGGGGGCGGAGGCGGTAGAGATGGAGGGGGCGGCGTTTTTGCAGATTTGTTCTAAAAACGATCTGCCTGCCCTCGTACTGAGAACCATAAGCGACGGAGCCTGCACGCAGTATTCTTCCTTCCACCACTTCGACACTTCTTCCTACTCCCACCAGTCAAACAAAGTGGTGCTGAAGATACTCGAACTTTTATCTTCTGAAAAAGTTGGGGGAAAGTTATAGAATAAACTTGCGCATAAGCCGAAGACCGTTGGCAAAACACTTTGTTTTCCAAACTTCCTCGCCAAGGAACGCCATCACAGGCTCAATCGTTTTGTAAACAGGCGAATCTGTCAGTGTAAGTTTCCCGAGGATCGGATATATGCCAGGAAGGAAACTTGTGAAAAAGTCAGCAAAAGAAGAAGTAGTTAAAGATCTGGCAGAGAAATTTAAAGCTTCCCAAGCTGTGATATTCACTGAGTATCGCGGACTTTCCGTCGCACAGGTGACCCAACTGCGTTCCGAACTTAAAGACTGCGACTACATTGTGGCAAAGAACACTCTAGCCCGCATAGCAGCCAAAGAAGCCGGAATAGACGGGGTAGACGACCAACTCACCGGCCCTTCTGCAATAGCCATAATGGGGGAAAACTACGTAGAAAACGCAAGAATTTTGCGCGATTTCTCCAAGTCCGAGCCTAAGTTAAAGGTTAAGGGCGGCTATGTAGACGGCAGCGTGATGAGCGTCGAGGAAGTAAAGCAGCTCGCAGATCTCAAGACAAGGCCTGAAGTTCTGTCTATGTTTGCCGGAGCCATGAAGGCCAGCATAGGAAAGCTTGCCAGAATGCTGGTAGCTGTTCCTACCAAAGCAGTCAGAACGGTAGATGCTTTGGGTGAAAAGAAATCAGAAAACTAGCTATAGGGATAATTGAAAGGATTTTTCATGGCTAAGATGACTACAGAAGAACTTCTTGATGTTTTCAAGGAAATGACCCTCGTGGAACTCAATGAGTTCGTAAAGGCATTTGAGGAAGAATTTGACGTTACCGCCGCCGCCCCCGTGGCCATGGCCGCAGCTCCTGCCGCCGCCGCCGAGGGCAACGCGGAAGATGAGAAGAGCGAATTTGATGTAGTTCTCACTTCTGCCGGAGACAAGAAGATCCAGGTGATCAAGGCTATCCGCGAGCTGACCAAGAAGAGCCTGGGCGACTCCAAGGCCCTGGCCGACGGCGTTCCTTCCACCATTCTCGCCGGAGCTTCCAAGGAAGATGCTGAGAAGGCTAAGAAGGCCCTCGAAGATGTCGGCGGAACCGTAGAGCTTAAGTAATTTCCTTCCTTTAAAGATTTTTTAGGCAACTACTTTAGGTAGTTGCCTATTTTCTAATTAGATCCCTTAAAAGTAGGGAAACAATAAATAGATATACTGAAAATTGTTTTGACGGTAGCAAACATCCATCCTGAAATTTGGGGGTTGCATGGAAAGCAGTGAGCATAATTGGCTCGTAACCGTTGTGGGCACAGGGCAAAAAGGGATATTTAAACCAGGAGACCTTGTAATCATAGGCCGGACGCCTAAGCATTTGCCCACTCCCGGATCTTCTTTTGTGCGCTTTAATATAGACAATCCCCAAAAGTCCATGAGCAAAAGGCATGTTTCGCTTCAAATAAACTCAAACGGCGCGACGATAAAGGATCTGGGATCTACAAACGGGACGTATTTGGTGAAAAAAAACGGGGCCCTGGTAAAGCTTCCCGTCGGAGAAGAATTCCTCTTGGACAAATCCCCCGTAAGGCTGCAGCTGGGAGATGTCGGAATCATTCTTGAAAAGACTGAAGATCAGTCGAAAGAAGAAAATGAAGGCAAAAAAAACGGGGATCTGTTTGCAAATTCCCCATCATCTCCGTCGGCTCCCAGAAGCGTCAAAGACATAAGGGAGGCCATGGAAGAAAGGGAGGGCGAGCCTACCTTCCTGATAGATGCAGACAGCGTCGCTGAGAAAGTCAAAGAAAAGCAGGAAAAAGAAAAAGAAGAAGAGGAGAAAAAGGAAGAAGAAAAATCCAAGGCCGTTTCGGAAGGGCAGGAAAGCGAACGGGAAAAAGAAGAAGCTGCCGAAGAAAGCGAAAAAGTAGAAAAAATCCAAGAAGAAAACAGGCAAAAGGCAAAACTTGTAGACAAAGCCATAGAAGAAAGGCTGAAAAAAGGCGACTCCCCCTTGTCCATTCCTTCGGCCACGGTTCCGCTCCCCAAGGCAAGGACGGCTGAAAGCTCCCTGTTTGAAAGGCTGACCCGCGCAAACAGGGGCCGCTCTGAAATCATAAGGCTGAGCAACGGCATGACCTCGGAAGAGGCGGAGAGGACGGAAAGTTTTGCCAGGCAGTTTGAACTTGCAAAGCATCGCGAAATGCTTCCCTTCCTGGCCTTAAATCCTTACCTTTACTCAGATCTGTACATGTGGCTGGAGGCCCTGGGAGACCCGGTGATAAAAGCTGCTTTGCAAACCAATAGGGGATACCAAACTTTTAAGAAGGACGGAGGGAACGATGGAAAAATCTGAAAAGCTGCCATGGAAGCCTGAAGCTCTGGAGAAGTTGAAAGAGTGGGGCAGCTCAAATTTTGAAAAGAAAACTCCAGATCCCCTCAGCAATATAGCGAGTTTGAAAGCCGGTTTGGATCTGTCCAACGCCAGTCCCAGCGGAAAGTCGAGGCTGCTTTCAAATGTCAAAGTCACTCTCCCCATGCTTTTTCCCAACCCCACCCTCTTTACAATAGCCAAAAGGGAGTTTTCCCAGATTCTTAACCAATGCAGATCTGAAGTAAAGCAATGCGGATTTGGGAAAATCGACCTTGCGGCAGGCATAGCCAGATGGAATGGATCTAGCAGGCAAATGCCAATCCTGATTTATCCTCTTGAAATTGAAGAGGGAGAAGAAGACCTTTCAAAAGTCGCCATAAGGTTGGGAAAAAGACCCATGGTAAATCCCGCTTTCATCAGGGCTATGCGAGATGACTTTGGAATAGAATTCGATTTTTCTTCCCTCTCTTTAAATTTGGATTCCGGGCGCGAGCAATTTATAAATCAGGTGGCAAAAGAAGTCGGAGAGATGGTATACGGCTTCAGCGCCGAACTTAGATTCATAATGGGCTGCTTCATAAATCCGGAAGTATTGATTCAGGATAGAACTTCGCGCCTCATAGAAGAAGTGAAACAGGGCAAATGCGAAATAAAGCTCCTTAAAGACTTCCTCGAGGGAAAGCAGGCCCTCCAAAGGCCCATAGAAAACGAAGATTTGGACCCGCATGACGAAAAGGAGGTAGGAGACGTGCCCAACAGCGCCAGAAGGGCCGCCAAATTGGCCTCCATGGGGCAGTGCGTCTTTTTGGACAGCCCCGCCTCTTCCGCTTCGGTTTCTCTGGCTCTAGCCATCGCTTCAAGATGCGCCTGCGAGGGAAAAAGCGTTATCTACTCATCTCCTTTGGGAGAGCAAAAAGAAGCTTTTCTAAAGTGCGCTAAGGATGAAGGGGTTTCAAACCTCGTCTTGGATGTAGACGATCGCAATTTTGCAAAAGAAATAGACGCCCAGCTTTCAAATTCTTTAAGTTTTCAAAGCGAAGAAGCCGTTACGAATTTCAATCGCATTGCAGACGAGTTGGTGGGCGTAAGGTCGCACCTTTCCAAGTATTTTGGAGATCTGCATAAAAAAGTTGAGCCGTGGGACTTGTCTGCCTACCAGGTTCTTGAAAAACTTCTTCTCCTCAGCTCGAAAAAAAGCAGGCCCAGCAACAGAGTGAGGCTGGATGAAGATGTGGCGAAGAATTTAAAAGATAGATTGAACGAAGCCTCGCAAAAGATTGAACGCTTTGGAGAGCTTGGAGGATTTTCCCTCACGCCTCAAGACACCCCTTGGTATAATGCCCTCATCTTTACGCCCCAAGAGGCTAAGGCGGCCAAGGATAGGGTGGAAAGGATTTCTTCTACCCTTTTGCCCGAAATAAGAAAACAGGCGACCTTGGCGGTAAAGGAATGCGGATTTTCCGACGCTTCCACGGTAGAAGAGTGGGGAAAGCACGTCACCATGCTAAACAACCTTCGCAAGGCCCTTGATCTCTTTTCCCCCGCAGTTTTTGATTTGGATTTTCCTTCCGTCCTTGAGGCCACGAAAAGCAAAGAGGAAAGAAAAGATTCTCAGATGGGCTTTTGGGAGAGGAAAAAACTTGTAAAAGAGGTTAAAAGCTGCCTGAAACCGGGGGCAAAAGTCGACGATCTTCATGGAACGCTGCAGGCCGTTTCCTTCCAATATCAAAGATGGCGTTCTTACAGCTCCATTCCGAAAGTAACCGTGCCCGAAGATCTGCCGTCTATGGTATCTAACCTGGAAGCCTTAAATTCCGATTTGACTGCCCTAGACACCATCCTTACGGCCTCATCTCCCGACGGCGTCCTTTCAAGCGGAAATTTTGATGCGATAGAGTCAAAAATTTCCAATTTAAAGAAGTCCGAAAAATCTTTGGAAACTCTTCCTGAAAGGGAAAGCCTTGAAAAAGAGCTCAAGAATATGGGGCTCGAAGATCTTCTGAAAGATCTTAAGTCCAGAAAGCTCGATCCCGCCTTTGCGGGAGATGAGCTGGAATTGGCATGGTATGCGAGCGTATTCGATCTTATAGTGCAGTCTTCCCCCCTTATTGCCAGCCAGGATGGACATCTTTTGGGCGAAACCGCGCAAAGGTTTGTGGAATTAGACAGATCGCACGTCAAGTCCGCTTCTTCTCTGGTAGAAAGCTCATGCATGTCGAGGCTTTCTGAGTTTCTATATTCAAACACCGGCGAGGCTAATGACTGGCACTCCCGCCTCTCTTGCCCCTCTTTTGATTTTTCCCTTGCCCAATTTGAAGCGAGTGGCTCCAATCTTTTAAAGCTTGCAAAACCCATAATGGTTTCTACCCCGGCCTCCATAGCCACCACCCTTCCCAACAAACCTCTGGCCGATGTTTTGATAATAGACGCATGCCAAAATGCCAAAAGCGCCGATATACTCTCCCTTCTTCCTTTGGCAAAAAGCTGCGTTGTAGTTTCCGACCTCTCTCTTTCTTCTTCCCCAATCCTTTGCTCTTTGGCGCCGTTCATGCAAAGGGTGGAAGTTAAAAGATGGGCTAGATGCGACGAAAGGCTGCAGGACTTTCTCTCCAACTGCGGAGTTGAAAGGATGCTTCTTCCCCCTTCTTTCAGAGACAGGCCGGAAGTGGCAGGGCACGCGCTTTCCGGATGGGGGGTTCCGGCCCGCTCCCAAGATCTTGTGGAAAGCACGAGCCAGGAAGCAGAGTATGTGGCAAAACTTGCGGCATTCAGGCTAAGCCAGGCCACTCTCCTGCCTTCCTACCACCTCACCGTTATAGCTTTAAATCCGGTTCATGCGGAGAATGTGGCAGAAGCTATAAAAAAGATAGGCATTAGGGAAAAATGCCCCGAACTTATAAGTTCATACATATCCGTTGAAGAAATCTCAAATGTGGCCGCCGCCAGGGAGGGGGATGTAATAGTTACGACGGGCTACGCAAAGATGGGAGACGGGAGGCTTGTGCAGCAATTTGGAAAAGTGCAGGAAGATGGGGGTGAGAAGCTCCTTCTTTCGGCGCTGTGCCTGGCAGAAAGAAGGTTGGATATCGTCTCTTCCTTTAAGGCTGAAGATCTAGATGAGTCCAGGCTAACCGAGGGCACCAGGCTTTTAAAGGATTTGGTTTCATGGTCACAAAATTCTCCTGATTTCGTTCCTCCCTCCAGCTGCGCCCCTTCAAATACCCTGATAAAAGATCTGAAAGAGAGGGTAAAACGCGAAGGATACGGGGCAAAAGACTATTTAGGATACAGAGACGGGATAAAAATCCCCTTGGCCGTAGGCAAAAAGGAAGATCAGCCCGATCTGGCAGTTTTTACCGATGACGCTAGATTTATGTCTATACCATCCATGCGCCTGCGCTATAGGGGCCTTGCCGATCTTATTAAACCAATGGGCTGGAGCTCTATATTCTCCTGGTCGGTGGGGATGTTTATAGATCCGGATAGGGAGGTAGAAAAAGTGACGAAGGCCCTCAATGCCGCAAATCCTGAAAATCGCTCGATGGGAATTGGAGACTTGGAAGATGATAAAGGGTAGGAAATATAAAAAGAGCTTTAGAGAAGGAGGGGAAACAAAAAGCGAATTTTGCGTAAATTGCGGCTTTGAACCGGAAAGGCTCAAATATCTCGAGCTTCCTCCCCACTTTGACTCATTTGCTTGCCGGAAGGGTTCTTTTTCGTAAATCCCTTCTCCGCTAAATCCGTGATTGTGACGGGCTTTGCCTGTTTTTCCAGTTCCTCTTTTATCTGTGAAAGCAGGGTGATGATTCTTTCGTCAGTGTCGGTCCCCTGCGACTGGGCGGCCTGTTCTATGACATTTAATTCCTGACTGCGGTATTTGGACTTTGCCAGCTTTTTCGACACGTCGTACATCTTGTTGATGGGGACTATAACAAGAAAATAGATAGCCAGAGAAATAGTAAGAAATTGAATTATGGCATTTAAAACTGCCCCAAAAGACACAGTAGCCCCGTTGTAGGTAAAGGTCAGAAGATCTTGCATGTTCTTCTTTCCGAAGAGCATGGAGATTAAGGGGTTGACGATGCTGGAGACAAACGTGCTCACCACCGAAGAGATGGCCGTGCCCATGACCACGCCGATGGCCATGTCAACTATGCTTCCCCTTGTAATGAACTTTTTAAATCCGGAAAAAACGCCCAGATCGTGGAAGGAAGAAATTTGGTAAGAAGTCATACTTCAATTAAAGTATGGCCCTCATAAAATCAGTCCCCTTTTTTGGAGGATTTGCTCTTAGAGCTGTCTGTCCTATAAAAGCCGTTTCCTTTAAATTGAATGGAGGCCGGAGAGTAGACCTTGTGGACCTTTCCTCCGCATTTGGGACATACCGTTATCGGCTTATCGTCGAAACTCTGATACTGGCTAAACTCATATCCGCAGTCGCTGCATTTATACCTGTAAACTGGCAAATTCTTCTCCCTTCCGTATTTCGAGCTTTTGGAATTACAACAAGATAAATTACGAATTTATTCTATCAACCGCGGTTTGTCAGGGCATGCGGAAAAATAGAAACCTATTACCGTGGCCAGGTATCGGGAAAGAGTGGGGGAAGCGGAACAAAAGATTTCGTGCCTTGCCCCCTTAACTTTTCGCATCCGTACCGGCCTGCCTTCTCTTTTCGCCTTTCTTACAAATTCATTTTGCGCCCCTGGGTCTACCAGGCAGTCTTTTTCGGCCTGAAAGATTAGGGTCGGGGTCATAATTTTCCTTATCTGCCCTTCTCTTGAAATGTCCCAATCCATTCTCAAAGCTTCCCTGCTCCACCTGCAGCAAGGATCTGAAAGGTGAAAAAGAGGAGATTGGAGGCGCTTTGAAAAATACCACTCATCCCTTGCCTTGTAAGAAGAAGGCCTGTCGGAAGAGGGTGGGATAAATCCCGTGCTTCCCGGAATCCTCATATTTTCTTTTCCTATAAGGCACATAAATTCAGCAGCCGCCCGCATGATAAAGGTAGGGAACTGCATTTTGGGAAGAAGCATGGGGGAAGAAAGCACGGCCCTGTCGAAAAGGAGGGGAAACTCTTCTTCCACTGCCGCCCCGATAGCTCCCCCCATGGAGTGGGTAAATAGAAAGAGAGGCCGGGAAAGGAAGCCCTTTTTCCTTGCATCTTCCACTACGGCTGCAAAGTCTCTTTTGTAGTCTCTCCAGTGCGATACTTTTACAACTTCAGGATCGGAAATTTCTCTGGAAGAGAGGCCGTGCCCCCTGTGCTCCATAATCAGCACGTTAAGGCCGTACTTTAAAAAGTACCAAGCCAGCTCTGAAAATCTCATTTCAGACTGCGTAAAGCCTACAAAAATTACTACGGTCCCCAGGGGCAAATCAAAAGACACTTCCCGCATAGACCTATCAAAAGAGGCGGCGCTGTAAAAGACCCAGTGCGCAAAACCCGTGCCCGGATTTCCGTCTTGTATGCCCTTTACCCTGCAAAACTTTCCCCTTATAGCCGTCCACTCGTCGCTTCTGCATTTTTTTAACGAGGGGAGCACTTGCATTTCCATTTTTTCTTTAAATTTCGACGGCTCTATAACCTTCAAGGGAGAAATAGGAAAAATAGGTAAGGGAGATCTATTTGACATCATATGATCCTGTTATTTCATAGACAGATTTTAACAAGAGACTTTATACGTCTATCTGTAAGCTTAAATCCATGGATAATTTTACGCCTGAAAAGGCTAAAGATACCACATTGGAGCATCCATGGCCTGTAGCATGGGCCGTATCTAAATTTTCAGAAGCCGTAAAAAAATGGCCTTTCCTTTGGGTAGAGGGCCAGATTGCCCAAATAGACGCAAAAAGAACTGCCGTTTACATAACACTAAAAGACTTGCAGCAAAATGTCTCGATGCAGGTCACTGCTTTTTCCGCTGCCGCTGCACAGTGCAGAAAAGCGGAGCTCTCCCAGGGGGACAAAATTGCAGTTTACGGCCAGCCCGATCTGTGGGTGGCCCAGTGCCGGTTCTCCCTGCAGGCCTACGAAGTGGAAAAATCAGGCCAAGGGCCGCTGGTAAAAATAATAGAAGCCCTGAAGCAAAAGTTTGCCGAAGAGGGCCTTTTTGATTCATCCAGAAAGCTGCCCATCCCTTCCTTCCCAAGAAAAATAGGCCTCGTATGCGGGGCGGGCGCAAGAGCTGAGGGAGACATAGTCACCAACTCCCTTCTTCGCTGGCCGGATCTCGACTTTTACATAGAACACGCAGCCGTGCAGGGAAAAAACTGCCCCTCTGAAGTGGCGGCCGCAATTAAAAAACTGGATGCGATGGACCTTGACGTCATAATAGTGGCGAGAGGGGGAGGGTCGTATGAGGATCTTGTAGGCTTTTCAAGCGAACAGGTGGTAAGAGCTGCAGCCGACTGCAAAACCCCCCTGGTTTCAGCCATAGGCCACGAGGGGGACTGGACGCTTTTAGACCTTGTAGCCGACAGGCGATGCTCTACTCCGACGGATGTGGCAAAGACAATCATCCCCGATTTCATTCAGGAAAAAGAAAGGGTAAAAAACGCCCGCTCCATGCTTACAACCGTAATGGAGAGGGTGGTGGCCTTGGAGGAAGGAAGGCTGTTTCGCCTCACTTCTTCCCCCTTTATGCAAGACCCCTACAGGCTTATAGAGGATCCCAAAAGGGCCCTAAAAGACGCCAGAAAAGATATGTCCATAGCGCTTTCTATGAAGTTGGACGAAGAGATGTCTAAAGTATTTGCCCTCTCTGCTTCCTTAAAGTCCCTTTCCCCCTTTTCCACCCTATCGAGGGGCTACGCCCTGGTGGAAAAGGGAGGGGGCATCCTCTCAGGAATTAAAAACCTAAAACAGGGAGATGAAGTGGAGATTGTGATGCAGGATGGCAGATTAAAGCTGAAGGTAGAAGAAATAGAGGCAAAAAGATGAAAGAAGAGCTGACAGAAGAAGAAAAAGAAGCTATGGACTCTTTAAACTACGAAGAAACCAGGGGCGAGCTGGAACGAGTGGTCTCGACTCTCCAGACCGGGGGGCTGACCCTGGAAGAGAGCGTTCACGCGTGGGAAAAAGGGGAGTACCTGGCCAAAAGAGCGGAAAAGATGCTGGAAGGAGTGAAAGAAAAGATAGAGAAGGTACAAAAGGAACAACAGGCGGCAGGTCAGGCGGCCGGAACGCAACTCAACCTCGGAGGTAACAGGCAGTCTTAATGAGCCAGGAAAAATCTCAAAAAATTGGAAAGACGGGGCTTTCGGCCCTAATAATCAGTTCGGCTATCGGCACGGGAATCTTTGGCCTTATGAGCCAGCTGGCCTCCGAAGCCAGCCCGGGATCTGCAATAGTGGCCTGGGTAATAGTTGACGTAGGGTTTGCGGCCTTGGTTTATTGTTTAAACCACCTGGCCCAGGCCAGGCCCGATCTGGACTCCGGGATCTTTTCCTATGCAGGTGCGGCTTTCGGGCCCCTGGGCGAGTTCATATCCGGGTGGGGCTACTGGCTGGCCAGCTGGGTGAGCAATATCGCCTTTTGCACGATGATTATGAGCGCTCTGGGAAATTTCCTTCCCGCCTTTAAAGGGGGGCAAAATCTGCCTTCCGTGCTCTTGTCCTGCGCCGTGGTGTGGCTGATAACGCTTCTGGTGACGCTGGGCCTTAAAAGTGCATCTTTTGTAAACGCTTTGGTCACCGTATGCAAACTCATCCCCCTTTTGGTTTTCCTCATAGTTATGTTTGCAGCCTTTAAGGCCGGAATGTTTACTTCCCATTTTTGGGAGAATGTGGCTTCATCAGGATCGCCTTTCACCGCAAAATCGCTTTTTACCCAAATTCAGGGCAGCCTCATATATCTCGTCTTCGTATTTGTAGGCATTGAGGGAGCTAGCGTGATGGGATCTAAAGCAAAAAAGAAGAGCGACGCCACCTTTGCCACCGTTGCGAGCCTTATAGCCCTGATCCTCATCTACGGGTTTATTTCCCTTTTGCCCTATGGAGTCATGACCAGGGCCCAGTTAGCCGCCCTTCCCCAGCCCGCCATGAGCGGGATCTTGGCAAATACAGTGGGCGTATGGGGAGAAGGGCTGGTAGATGTAGGGCTCATAATTTCCTGCTTGGGAGGCCTTCTTTCATGGACTCTTCTTCCTGTGGAAACTACCACCCTATTGTCTCAAGACAGCCTTCTTCCCAAAGTCTGGTCCAAATCAAACAAGCATGGCGCCCCCCTGTTTTCGCTAATAATTACGGCGCTTTTGGAAACCCTGTTTCTTTTCAGCTTCCTTATAACCTCCAACGCCTATAACTTTGCCAGCGCCATATGCTCTACTACGGCTTTGGCCTGCTATGCATTCGTGAGCATATACGAAATCATGTACTCTGCAAAAAATAAAAAGCCTCTGGGATTGGTTATGGGGATAATTTCCGGCCTGTTTGAAATTTTGGGCCTGGTGATTTCCGGCTGGCAGGAAGTTTTGCTTCTTTCGATTTGCTATGTGCCGGGATTTGCCCTTTTCATTTACAGAAGGCGAAAAGAACTTAAAAAAGGTCAAATTATAGCCATGCTCTGCATTTTCGCCCTGGCTATATTGGCCGTGATTTTAATCTGCCTGGGCATTATCTCATTCTAAAAATGCTATAATTTAGGGGCGCCCTGGTAGCTCAGGGGATAGAGCAGATGACTTCTAATCTTCGTGTCGCCGGTTCGAATCCGGCTCAGGGCACTTTTTTATTTTGTATTTTGTGAAAGCTTAAGGCTCCCGTCAAGGGCTAGCATTGCATCCTTAATTCCCGAAAGAGAGGGAGTTTGGGAGTTTAACTCGTTTTGAAGATCTGAAATTCTGGACTCGACTTCCGCTTTAGATGAAGAAGAAAGAGAAGGAAGGGAGCTGTTTGCGCTCTTAATAGCTTCCTGGGCTAAAGACTTCTCTTCCTGCAAATTTGAAACGTTTTCCTGGGAGAGGAGGGAAACAGAAAGGTAGGAGAGGTTTTCCTGCTTGGATCCCAGAGTTTTTATGAGGGCTTCATTTGCCTCTATCGCTTCATGCGTTCCCGCGCTGCAAAGCGCGGGAGAAGAGTCGGTTTTTGTCGCCAGAGCTTTTTGCAGATCTGAATAAGCCTGAGACGACTTGGCAGATGAAGTGTTTAAGATGTTTGCAGCCGAAGTCCTTTCGTTTTCAAAAGACAGAGAGGCGCTTTGGGCCTGTGAATAGGCCTGTGAGCACTTTTCCTCCATTGCCTTTTTCCCGTGGAAGAAGGCAATGGCCCATATCCCCCCAAAATAATGCAAAATCCAAGGGCTATTCCTGCAAGAAGGGCGGTTTTGGACTTTCTTTTTTCTCTTTCCCCCTCCCCTTTTGGCTCTTCCTTTTCTTTCCCGCTCATCTTTCTTCATTCTTTCCGGCCATGATTCTCCTCAAATCCTGCTTTTTTCCCTCTAGAGTCTGTATTTGGCTAAGAATTTCTTCTACGCTTCCCCTGCCTTCCGTAAGTTCCTTCTTGTAAAAGACCTCTTTTTCCATTATTGCCAGCTCTAAGATCTTTGCTATTAGGGAGGTGGAGAGAGCTGTGCCGTTTGAAGCAGGGGGAAGGGGAATGGATGCCAGAGCCGGCACGGTGGGGTAAAGGGCGGAAGGGACAGATTCCATCAGCCTCCTTACCCATTCTTTCGCTCCCGCTTCTTTTGCCGCCTCTATTCCCCCGGCGGCTTCCACCGCCAGGAAAAAGTCCTTAAAGACAGGAGCTTTAAAATTATCTTCTTCCAGATTTTTCCACAGGTCGGCATCTACGTCCTCCGGCCTCTGCACAACTTCTGCCATCAACTGCTGCTCGCAGGCAAAAACCGGATCCTGCACGCTTTCTTTGCGTTTTTCAGGCTCTTTAACATCCCGCTCTTTAAGGCGCCCGTCCTCCCTTTTGGATTCCAGGTTTTTTATGGATCTTTCCATCAAAATCCCGATGCGCTCTGAAAGCTCGGGAGAATCTACAGACCTGTTTTTAAAAGCCAAAAGCATGCTCTTGGTCAGTTTGGAATCCAAATAGGGTAAAAGCAGAGAAGAGAGCTTACGCACAAGGTACTGGGTATAGAACTCCCGCAAAAACGCGTCCTTTATACTTGAAACCACGCTGGTTGCAGCCTCTATTTTTTCGGCTTTTTCCACATCCTCCTTTTTTTCAAAGTTATTTAAAATTCCATCGATTATGAATTCATATATGGGCTTGGCTCTTTCGACAAGCCCTTTTACCGCCTCCCCTCCTTCTTCCATGCGCAGATCGCAGGGATCCATGCCGTTTTCCGTCCTGGCCACAAAGGTTTGAGAAAGGAAGGCAGAATCTAACTCCATGGCTTTAAGAGTTGCCTTTTTTCCTGCTTCATCTCCGTCGAAGGCGAAAACCACGCGGCTCTGTTTTTCAGACTTTAGCTGTATTTTTCCCACAGCGTCGTCTTGTATGAGCCTGCGCAGAATCTGGGCGTGTTCATAGCCGAAGGCCGTCCCGCAGGCCGCCACGGCATTTTTTACTCCGGAAAAGCGCATGGCCATAACGTCTGTATACCCCTCAACCACTACTGCCGATCTTGAGCTCGCTATTTCTTCTTTAGCCAGGTTTAAACCAAAAAGGACCCTGGATTTTTTATAGAGGGGGGTTTCGGGGGTATTTATGTATTTGGCCTCTATCCTGTCTTCTTCAAGCACCCTTCTGGCTCCAAAACCTATAACCCTGCCTGCAGAGTCAAAAATGGGCCAGGTAACCCTCCCCCTAAAGTAGTCATAGGCGCCTCCGCCTTCTTTTTTTCTGGCCAGTCCCGCATCTATTGCTTCCTGGACTGTAAATCCCTTTAAAACCAAGTGCGAAAGAAGGGAATCGTAACTGTTGGGAGCCCATCCGCAGCCAAATTCCCCTCCCTGTTCCAGGGAAAATTGCCTTCCTGAAAGGAACTTTTCCAAGTGTCTTCCCGGATCCTCTTTTGCGCTTTGCTCAAAAAAGCTCTCAGCTTCGGCGCATGCTTCCAAAAGCCTGGAGCGGGTAGAAAACTTTGAGGGGCCTGTTCGCTGCTCTAAGTGGAGGGGGATGGAATAGCGGTCGGCGAGAATTTTTACCGCTTCCTGAAAATCTACGCCGTCCCTTTTCTCTATATAGTCAAATACATCCCCTCCTTCCCCGCAGCCAAAGCAGTGCCATGTGCCCAGGGAGGGGCGCACGGAGAAGCTGGGGGTCTTTTCGTCATGAAAAGGGCACAGCCCCATATACATCTCCGAGCCGCTTCTTTTCAGAGTGACGGTTTCAGAGATCAAATCATAAAGGTCAGCAGCTTCCCTGACCTCCTCCACTTCTTCTTTTGGAATAGAATAAGCCATCTATCCCTTTATCTTTTCGTAAAGGCTCATGAGGGAGGCATCGGTCAGGCTGGCCGTCTGATCGCAGGCGCATCTCAACTTCCCGTTTTCGTAATCCACTTTTTCCAGATCGTCCAGGTACTGCTTTTCAAAGTACTTTTCGGGAGTTTTAGTTTCGGCCAGCGCCGTAATGACGGTTTTTATGATGTCTTGCTCCTCAATCTGCTTTTTTTTGTAGTTTTCATCTGATGTGGCGGCGTAGGCTGCAAGGCTCTTTAAAAGTTCTATTTCCATTTTGGTGTCTTCCGGAACTTCAAGGCTCCCCCTGTACCTTGCCAAAGGCTCTACGCCCTCTTTTTCTCTGGTAGCTTTCACAATGGAATAGGCAAAGCGGCCTATAAGGGCGCTGGTCAAATTTTTAAGACGGGCTAAAGATTTCCTGCTTCCATCCACTTTTTTCCCAAAAAAGGAATTAAAAGAGGCGAGACGCAAAAACGCCTCCTTCAGGCCCTCAGGATCTTCCTCTTTTTCATACCATTCTTTCATTCCTTCTTCCAAGGGAGCCATGTTGTCAGGCTTAAACTTTGAAAAATTCGTTCCGCATTCCAAGGCGTCTTCAAAGTCATGGACGCTGTAGGCTATGTCGTCGGAAATGTCCATAACCTGGCATTCCATGGGCCGGCTGTGTTCTTTTCCCTCCTGCTTTACCCAAAGAAAGGCCTCCATGTCTTCCGGGTATACGCAAAACTTCTTTCCTCCCTTTATGTACTCGGGAGCTTCGCTTTTGGTCCACGGATACTTCGTGCACGCATCCAAAGAAGCTCTTGTAAGGTTCAGGCCGTAGCTTCTTCCCCTCTCAAAAACTTTGGGTTCCAGCCTCGTCAAAATTCTGAAGGTCTGGGCGTTCGCTTCAAATCCGCCTATGTCTTCGCATACCTTGGCCAGAACTTTTTCACCGTTGTGGCCAAAAGGGGGATGGCCCAGGTCGTGAGCGAGGCAGGCGCAGTCCACCACATCCGGGTCGCACCCCAGCAGGCCCCCGATCTGCCTTCCTATTTGGGCCACCTCCAAAGAGTGAGTGAGCCGGTTCCGCACAAAATCGTTATAGCCCGCCACTCGCACCTGAGTTTTTCCTCCCAGCCTTCTGAAAGCGGAAGAGTGGATAATTCGGGCCCTGTCCCTTTCAAATTCTGTGCGCAGCTGTGACTTTTCCTCCTCGGGATGCAGCCTTTCCAAATCATGGGCGCTGTACTTTGCAGGTACCGATCTTTTAAGAGGAACCTCTGAGTTTTGTTCTTCCATATCACTCCTAAGAAAGCACGCATTCGGGGCTG
This sequence comes from Aeriscardovia sp., assembly GCA_017413255.1. Taxonomy (GTDB): domain Bacteria; phylum Actinomycetota; class Actinomycetes; order Actinomycetales; family Bifidobacteriaceae; genus RGIG1476. The sequence goes on from JAFPUC010000014.1 coordinate 48,591, forward strand.
AGAAGGGAAAGCTCCTTTTCTTCCAGCTCCTTTTTGGCATTCAGGTAGAGCCTGGGGATCTTTAAAGAGAGATTAGTGTAGATCACGTAGCTTATATTTTCCGATCTTTTGGCCCAGTCATCGGCGGTAGGCTCTCCTTTTTCTTCCCCGGCCCCGGCCCCAAAGAGGCGCACGGTGTCCCCTTCCAAAATTCCAAGACTTTCTGCAGGGGATCCCAGATCTATCATGAACTGATCCATACATACTTTCCCGCAGGCCCTGGCTATTTTTGGGCCTGAGGAAGAAAGGATCCTTACGGGGGCGCCCATTTTTTCGCTTCCGCTGTTGCTTCCGCCGGCCGTGCGCAAAATGCCGTCAGCATACCCCATGGGAACTATGGCAAGAGATGTTTCACCCTTCGTCCTATAAGTCCTCCCGTAAGAAACGCTTCTTTCGCCCTCCACATCTTTTACTTTTGCCAGCTGCGCTTCTAAAGTGAGGGCCGGAGTTAGCCCGAAATCCTGCGGTGAACCCAAAGAGTAATCTGCGGCATATCCATAAAAGCTGTTTCCGGGCCTGACCATGTCGAAGCGGGAAAGGGGCCTGGAGAAACTGGAAGCGCTGTTGGATATATGCTTCAATAAGCCTTTAAAACCGAAAGACTCGGCTTTTTTTACAAACTCCGAAAAGTTTTTTAGCTGAAAATCGGTATACTTTTCGCTTTCGCTATCAAGAAGATCGGCTGAGGAAAAATGGCTCATAATGCCTACGATTTCCAGCCTGCCTTCTTCTGAAAGCCTCTTTAAAAGAAAAAGCGCATCCTCAAATTTTTCCGGCAAAAATCCGTTTCTGCTAAAACCTGTGTCGACCACAATGTGAACTCTGGCCCTCTTGCCTGCTTTCATTGCGGCTTGGGATACGGCTTCTATTTCATCTATGGACCCCAGAGCTATGTCTATGTCCTCTTCAATCATCTCTTCATAAGGTGACCAAACGCAGTTGGCAAGCCACGCCAGAACATGGCACATATCCTTGCTTATTCCCCCTTTTCGGATCGCAAGAGCTTCCTGGGCTTTGGCTACCCCTATCCAAGTGCAGCCTGCCTTTATGGCAGCCAGGCAGGAAGGAATGAGGCCATGCCCATATGCGTTGGCTTTGACTATCCCCATTACTTGGGCCGGTGCGAAACGGGAACGCATAAGGCGCATATTTTTAATAAGGGCGGAAAAGTCTATTATCGCCTGTCCCGGGAAAGATTCTAGGGCCCTTAAATAGTTATTTTGACCCTCGCTACTTAGATTTTTGAAGTCAACTACGCTTCCCGCCATGCTGTGTTTTTGGCGGGGGCTGATGACTGGAAAAGACATTCTGACGCAATCCTTGTGGTCTTCATTTGTAATTTCGATTCTTACTCTAGTTTATCTTTTCGAGCTGCCCATAAATAAGCGTTTGGTAAGTTATCCGCAATATCGCTTGCAATAATGGGATGGCCAGGCCCTTCAAAGCTTTCGCTTGCGATCTTGGCCGACAGGTTGTGAAGATAGGCCGCGGCTGCGCAGGCTCTCACAAACTCCCTTTCGCTCTTTGGCTTAGTCAGAGCAAGAAAGCCCGTAAGAAAACCTGCCAGTACGTCCCCCGTCCCTGCACAGGCTAAATAATGGCAATCCGCCTTTACCTCTTCGCTAAATCCTTTGAAGGCTACGACAGTTGTAGCCCCCTTTAAAAGCACAGCGCATGAAAAAAGACGGGAGGCCAGGTTTGCAAAGTGAACAGGATTTTTGAGAATGCTTCCCGCCTCCGCCTCCACGCCTTTCTTTTTAAGAAGCTTCTGGAGCTCTCCGGAATGAGGGGTAATCACTGCAGGAACCGCGGGGGAAGAATCGAGAATGAGATCCATGCCTCCCGCATCCAAAACCAGCCACCCCCTTTCCTCGCGGTACATGGAAGAATCTACAAGCAAGCGCATGGCCAGATCGCTTCTGGAGTCGTGAAAGATGTCGGAAATGCCGGAACCTATAAGAAAGCTGTCGCACTTTCCCACGCCCATAACCATTTCAGGGCAGCTGTTTAAAACTAAAGAATTGCAAAACTGGCTTTCCCCAATGTACCTGCAAAACCCTGCCCCGCTTCTCAGAGCTCCCTTAGAGGATAAGACGCCGGCTCCGGGGAAGCGATCAGATCCGGTCAAAAGGCCGGCCACGCCCCTTGAGTACTTATTGGAATCTTTATCAGGATAGGTAATTACTGAGGCTGCCTCTTGTCTGCTAATAACTATTTTCGCCTCATCTCCTCTGTCTACAGTCGATTTATGTGACCCTAGCTTTATTCGTGCTTTTACTCTAATTCCAACTATATAAACTGCATTGAAAACTGTAGCATTGTGACTTAATTTTTATCACTAAAATGAGCAAAAATTTAAAATCAAAAGAATAAGCTGTTTCGGTTAATTTCAGTATGTCAGTTTTTGTCAATCAGTTGGCCTGCATTAATCTGGCACTCATCGCCATTTTCAACTACTTTTTTGCTTGCCTTAGCGAAGGAAAAAAATAAGTTCAGATGGGCTAATTCCTACCGCTTCAAAGCATTTTTTCAGTTTGCTAATCTTGTAATTGTTGTTATCAGAAACCTTAACCTCGCAATCATCTGTAACTTTAACCCATGTGCGAGAATCCTCCCCAGATGGCCTATCGCAGGTATGCCGGAGCCATGTCGACTCCCTGGGAATCTCCAAATGACTGAGTAAGTCATATTTCTTGCAAAGGGCTGTAATGACTTTCCCCATCATATCCGACCAGTTCTTCACATCTTTAATGCCGGAACCTTCGAATGAATACCCGGAAATTTTTAGATTCAGTGAGGATGTATCGCTCGGACAGTCTGCCAGGCTGATTTCCTGCTCAAGTTCCTCATCCTTTGTTTCTGTTTCCGAATTTTTTTGCTCTACTTCAGGAGGATTCAAATTTTCCCTTATTTTGGTTGCCGGGAAGATTAGCGTCCAAATTTTTTTAGCATTCTTCATATCTTCGCCGCCGGATCTTCCTCCAGTTTTTATTTCTTTTGCGGTGGCTTTGTAGAGCCAATCCAGTTCTTCTTCATCCCTTTCAATCAGCCAGCGTTTGAGTCTTGAAGCATATACTGTGGCCGGAAGATCGTCCAAGGTATTTTTTAGATTCGTGACGGTATAGTGCAACAAGGTTTCAACATCGCCGTCACTTAACTTTGACAGTTTAAACATCCAATAGGGTTCCGGATCCATTACATTGGGATCCTTGCTGTCCGTGTAGAATCTGAATTCATCTCCATTGGATAAGATTCCGATTTTTACAGTATTTATTTGGCCACCGGGTGCGCGAAAATATTCGTCCAACTGATTTACATGCTTGTCCAGAGGTTCGCCAAGCTGTTTGCATTCAACAAGCATAACGGGTTGGGAATTTAAAAGAAGGGCATAATCCACGCGAGTAGCGGAGCTTCTAACGCCCCTGTCAAATTCCGGGATTGCCGCTTCGGGATTGTTGGGATCTTGAAGATTAAATCCAAGATCCCGCATAAAAGGCTCTATTATATAGTTTTCAGTTTGTTTTTCATTCCATTCTGAGGGGGGGGGGTGTTGTTCTCGCGGATTGTGCCTCATACTGGGAACTAACCCTCTCTTTCAAAGCATCCAGCTTCGACTTCAGCTCAGAAAATTGTTCTTGCTCCATGGTTTCAATTTTATATCTGTTTTATATCTTTCCAACGTTATACCTCTTAGTTTCGCAAATATATTTACGTTGTGTCTAAACAAAAAAAGTCAGAACTTTTCAAGAGTATGGATTGGAGGAATTTTTTAAAAAGATTAATCTAGATAATTCAAACCTTATGAATATCAAGCATATCTAGCGATCCTTCTTTGTCGATTCCTTCAAACCTTTGGTGGAAGTAAGTAACACCGGAAAATCTTCCAGATTATTGAGGCCAAAAAATCGGGATCATCATTGCAATTTAATCCCTATGTTCACTTTGTTGCTCTGAATCCGGTTAAATATTCTGCAATTTTTCAATGACGTTGAAAGATGCCACATTAAGTTCTATTCACTTGCACTTTTTTCCAAATGTTTTATGGGCCTATAAACGTATCCGATTTGTATACTAATACAATTTTGATAAACTATAACAGCCTTAAAAATAAGCCAAGAGAGAAGAAGCAATGAGTGCAGATGATGAAAATCCTCATGACGACAAACCGTTAGAGGATGAGGCAATGGATGTGACTGGCGATCGAGCAAATCAAACACAGGAACCTGCTCCTATAAATGAGGAGAAAAACTCGGAAAATGAAGAGGGACAATTTGAAGCAGAAAACAATGAAGGAGATATCTCCGCTTCTGAAGTAAACAATGTGCAAATAGAAAATGCAGGCGAGGAGAATAGCGCTAAGGCTGTTAAAAAGTCCAGATTGAAATTAATTCTTCCCCTCTACCTCATAGGGCTTATAAGCCTTTCCATTACTGCTCTTGGATTTTGTTTTGCGCCCTTTACAGAATACGTTCATGCCAACTATAAATTCGTTCCTACGTCCAACTTTTTATGGGTTTGGATATGCGCGATAATTGCCGGGGCTATATTTCTCATAGATCTCATAGTTGTGCTCAGTTTAAAGGGCGCAAAACGCATAGGATCGCTGAAAAAGCTTTTTCTTGCAAGATTTTCTGTTCCACTGGCAGCATCGGTTATTGTTTGCATTATCATAGGGCTAGTTGGAGGTACAAGCTACTATAACCGCTATAAAGCCGAAGAACTTGCAAGAAAAGAATATGGAGAAAATAACAAAACCTTGACCGCACCCATAACTTCTCCTTCCACTATTCTTGGACAAGGCTACAATCAATGCTATCCGCCTACAGGAGTTACCGAATCGGGCTCTTACTACATAGACAGTTATGAGGCAAGTATAACTGGGGAGGCAGGAACGCTAACTGGAGGAGCCACCTCAGCAGAATTATTGCAAACTACAATCGAATTGGGATGCGTACTTAATGCATTAAATATTCAATCACCCCAATCCGGCACGTCTGCCTTAAATTATTTATTAACGAATGCTGCCTCAAAAGCCACTGCCGGAAATGATGGTATTCTGTCTGGGCAAAAAAACTTAATTGAAGGCCCTTATGAAGTTAGTGTGATTACGCTTCTAACGACGAGCCTGTCTGCACCTTCACCGTTATCTGGAATAATATTTACCATTTATCCTCACCCTATGACCATAGATGGTTATAAATGGAACACTGGAATACTTCCCAATATTAATACCATTAATGCAAATTCCACCTTTGATAGCTCTTCCTCAAACTCTATTTCAGTGTTAGGTCAATTAACTGATGAATTGGCTCAAATCGTCTATAATTCCACGGATGACGACGAAGATTTTTCCTCTTTAGCTTTAAATAATTCTGACGAAAATGATAATTCTTCAGCGAATTCAAATAGCAGTAACGAGCCGGGAACTCAAGGCCCTTCTTCCATGAGTTCAACGACAAATAGTTCCAATAATGCAGCTGCAGCTATAGCTTCCACAGCTTTATGCGCAAAATACGAAACAGAAAGTGAAATTTCAGAAGATTATCTAGATGTTGAAAGCAATCCAGAGAATGGAGGTCCAGGGGTTAATGTTGGTGGTGCGAGTGGTAAATGGAGTCCAGTATTGGCGTGCGTTGCGCAAAAACTTCAGATGCCAACTTTGATTAAAACAGAATTAAAGGTACGGATAGCTCAGTCATCTGCTGCTGTCGCAAAGGGTCAAAATTCAAATTTGGGAGGCATTAATGCAAATTGGAATTTAAGCAATGGGGGCAAGATTTATCTTGTATTCTGGCCCGCAGATCTTATGCAGCCTTGGGAGGCTTCATTTACTCCCACAAATCAACAATAGCTAAATTTCCAACTTATCATGCTTGCTCCCATTACAACGAGAGCACAAAACCTGAAGATTTGAGGGCACGGTTTTTCCGCCCTTTGCAATCGGAATTATGTGGTCTATTTGAAGCCCTACTTTATCCGGCATGTACTTACCGCATATTTGGCAGGTATAGTTGTCCCTCTTCATGATTTCTTCTCTAAGTTTTGGAGTGAGAAGTTTCCTTTGGTTGGCGCTGTCCCACTTTTTCAGGGTGGTCTCGTAATTTATGGAGGCCAGCATTTCGTCCCTTTGCGCCAGGTATGTGTAATTGCAGGCAAAGCCCCCTACTCTGTTTTTGACCTTATAAGCCGTTCTCTGATAATTTCTTTGCTGGTACCTTGTCTGAAGGCGGAAGACTACAAAGCGATAAGCATGATCGTCATCTACAAGGGCTTTAAATTGTTTTTTCCGCCTTCCTTTTAAATGGCTGTTTTCTATCTGCCTTCTACACTCTTTCTTCCATTCCCTTATTCTGGCGTGTTCTTTTTCTATATCCCTCATGCCGTGTTCAATAAGGTACTCGTCTACCAAATCTTGTGTGTCAGGCTTTTTTCTGCCGGAAATATCTATAGTGGCGGTAAAGTAGGGATAGCCCTCGAAGGGGGATTTAAGTACAAGGTAGAGGATGATGGGGGCTGCGATCGCGATCAGTATTATGCAACTTATTGCTATAAACATACCCCTCCCATTTTATCTGCAAATGCCTGTTGCAAACTGCTTTTAATTGTAAAGTGGCTTGTATATCCGCGCTAATTGTGCCGATCTTCACCCTGTTTACCTAAAGAAATTCCTGTCTAAAACCCTGAATTCCTCACGATGAATACAATTTGCCATCAAAGTTGAATACGTTGCGCTTCTTACGGCGATCTCTTGCCGTACTCACTTCATGAGCGTTTTACATGGGAGCATCTGCAGACCCCCGTTTATATCTTTTGAAATTTACAGATTCTATTTGGATTCTTGCCAGTATTATCAACAGGAAATCTGTCCGCGTTGGGCATTTTGTGTGTACAGCGCCCACGGGTGCAAACGGCAAATTTTGTGACAAATAGCCTGCTTCCCTAGTCTCCCCTTTCTGCAAATTTGAGACCCCCTTGCCTCAAATCGTATCTGTACCACTCCTTGCCCGTTTAATAAAAACCGATTGATTCAAACATATGTCTGCTTTGAGGGTTAAAGGAATAAATATTCGCCCTAACAAAATCCATGTCTTTTTCGCGGGCAAGTTTTAACATTTCCTTTGCGCAGCGCCGTCCGATATGCCGGTTTTGAAATTCCTTGCAGACTACAATGGCAATTTCCGCGCTATCTCTTAAAGAAACGTCTCCAACTAATTTTCCCCTGTATTCGATGAAATAACACTCTCCATGCGAACAAAGAAACTCATACATGCAGTGCAAAAGATTTAGATCATAGGGCCTGTCTCGGTTGTAGACCTGTTTGCATACGTCCACATCTTGGTACCGGGGTAAAGAAGCCTCATCATTTTTTGTAATAGGGAAGCAATTTGATTTCACTATCTACGATTCGTTTTTTCAACTTCATTTCTCCGCTGCAAAATGCTTTAGTGAAATCTCAGATTGTTTTTTCTGCCGGATGCGTATTTGCGCGCTCTAGGCAGCCCTGATCTAGAGTTTGTACCTTGGGGAGGCTGTCGCCTTTCCTCGGCTGCATTTGCGCAGGCCAAAATCTTTTGATGAATTAAAAGAAAAAACCGGCCCTTGGGGTCGGCTTTTATCCTTGTTTCCTATTGCAGGTCAGAACCTGGCTTTGACGAAGTCAAGGCAACTGCGGTATTCAAGTGGAGTCGCCGGGAATTGAACCCGGGTCCGACGGTTCCCTATCCAGCCTTCTACATGCGTAGTCTATATACACAGTTTTTCAGCCTCTGTATCTCTATAGACAATCTACAGACGGCTTAGCTTTCAAAAGTCCCGTCCGCGCCCGTAAGCTCCGGCGCGGAGGCAAGCCTTTAAATTATCATCCCCGCTTTTTCCAAGGCTTTGATGAGCGGAGGGAGTAAGGCGCCGCCTAACTAGGCAGCAAGCACAAACTCAGTGCGATTTGTATTCTTGGCACTTATAGTTTTGCAGAGGTCTTTTACGGGCTACTCTGCATTCCCGACATGCCAGCTGGATGAAGTAAACCGCCGTCGAAACCTGTCGGCCCCAATCTAGTGAGATTTTATAACTTTTCCTTAAGAAGTTTAAGTATCAGAGGGTTGGCCTTCACCACGTTCCCGGCTCCTATGGTGACTAAAACGTCTCCTTTACGGCTCCATGAGGCAAGTCTCTTCGCCCCGTCTTCAAGGCTTTCAGCCATTTCAAATTTTTCGCCTTCCCCTAAAGCTTCTGCGGATTCTTTTATTCGGTTGGCGGTTACCCCCGGGAAATTTGCTGGATCTTCCCTGGCTCCGTAAATGGGTGACACCACCACTTTATCGGCCGTGCAAAGGGATTGGACGTATCCTTTGGCAAAATCTTCCACCCTTGAATAGTCAAAGGGCTGAAAGAGCGCTCCGATTCGGGAGGACGGATAACTGGATTTAAGGGAAGAAAAAAGAGCCTTTAATTCCGTGGGGTGGTGCCCGTAGTCTGTAAAAAGCCTAATTCCGTTTTCGCACCCCAGCAATTCAAAACGCCTGGAGCATCCCAAAAAGAGGGAGGAGGCATGGGCGGCGGAACCAAAATCTACGCCAACTTGCGTGCAGGCCAAAATGGCGGCAGAGGCGTTCAAGCAGTTATGCAGCCCCGGGATTCTAAGCTCGACTTCCGCCTTTTTTCCTGCAAGGTTCAAAGAGAAGGAAGAAGAAACGGGGGAAGATGCCGGGAAAAAGCGAATATTGTTTAGCATGGCGTACTTTTCTTCCCTGAAGCCTTCGAGGCCCAGCTCCTTAAACTCTTTTACGCCGTAACCTAAAATCTTTCCCTTTTCTACTTCGCCGAGCATTTCAAAAAGCTTCCTGTTTCCCTCATCGTCCATGCACATCATGCATTTTTCGGAGTGCTTTATAAAACTAAGGAAGTCTTTCCTGTAATTTTCAAGGGTTCCAAAGTGGTCGAAGTGATCTCCGTCGCTGTTGGTAATTACTGAAATTTTTGGCCTGTACTTTAGAAGGCTGCTGTCAGACTCGTCAGCTTCAGCCACAAATACCGCTCCTTCCCCTTTCCTCCAGGCCTCTTCGTTTCCTTTCTTGGTTCTAAAGGAGCTGCCCAGAGCCCAGCTAGGATCTCTCCCCACGGCAAGGAGGATGGATGAAATGAGAGACGAAGTGGTAGTTTTCCCATGCGTTCCGGAAACCGCAATTCCCTCTTTTTCCCTCATCAAAATATCTAAGATGTCGCTTCTGTGGGCTAGGGCCATGCCGCTTTTTTGCGCGGAGAGGAGGTCAGGGTTGTCTTCTTTTATGGCGCTTGACCATACTAGGATATCGCTGCCCTCCATATGCGATCCATCCTGGGGGTAGACGGGGATTTGGGCGTCTTCTAGATCTTTTGTGATTTCGGTTTCTGCAATATCGCTTCCGGAAACTTTTACGCCCTCCGCATTCAGCAGCCTGGCCAAAACGCTCATGCCGTAACCGCCGATGCCGGAAAAGAAGACGGATTTCAGATCTTTTACGCTTTTCCCTTCAAGCGAAGGAAAAGCGGGAGAATGAAGACTACTCATGGTACCTATGGTAGTTTGCGAGCTGTAAAATTTCCTCCGCCATGACGAGGGCGGCATTCTCTCCCGAAAGCTCCCTGGCCTTTTGCCCCATTTCTTCCAGTTTCTTTTTATTGGTGATGAGGGGAGGGATGTATTTCTTTACAAACCCTTCGGTAAACCTGCAGTCTTGCACCATTATGCCCCCTCCGTTGTCTACGACGGGCTTGGCGTTGAACTTTTGCTCGCCGTTGCCTATTGGGAGGGGGACGTAGACGGCAGGCATCCCCATAGCTTCCATCTCGTTTACCGTTCCGGCTCCGGAACGGCATATGGCAAGGGAGGCTGCTTTGTAAAGCAGGGCCATGTGAGGGAAATAATCTACAATCCTGTAATTTCCGTCCTGGGCAAAGTATTGGCCGGCTTGGGAGGGGAGGAGTTCTCCTACGGCGTCTTTTCCTGCAAGTTTTGTAACCAGTTCGGAAACTATCTCGCTTTTGCCTTTTCCGCACAAATGCACTACCTGGCATACTTGCAAAAGCTCTCTGGATGCGCCTGCCACAGCCTTGTTGATGCTTAAGGCTCCCAAAGATCCCCCCGTCACGAGCAGCACGGGAAGTTCCGGCTTTAAACCCAACGCCTCTACGGCGTCCCGCCGGCATTCTTCAGGGTTTTCCCTCCTGGCCCTGGCCGCCTCTACAACTTCTGCCCTTAAGGGGAGGCCCACCCTCTCTACGGTCTTGCCGCGCCTGGGTTTAAGTTTCGCGCCGTCATAGGCCGTGCCTATATAATCGGCCCACCTGGCTCCCAGCTTATTGGCTATGCCGGCCAGGGCGTTTTGTTCATGGATGGCGATGGGAATCTTAAGTTTTTTGGCCGCCCTGTAGCAGGGGGCCGACGCGTATCCCCCCACACCGGCAACGCAGTCTGCATCTACCGCCTTCAGTATCTTTTCCGCATCCCTTACTTCCTTGGCCCATTTTGCAGGAAATAGGGCGGTGGAAGGAGAAATGGAACGGGGGAAGGCGAGCTTTGGAATGGTTTTAAGCGTCAGGCCGCTGGCAGGTACCAGGGTCTCTTCCATCCCGCCCGTGGCTCCTATGACCGTAATCTTGGCTTGCGGGGAAAGGATTTTTATCTGCTCGGCTATCGAGATGAGGGTATTTATATGGCCTGCAGTCCCGGCGCCAGCCAGTACCACGGAGAGCTTATCTTTCATGCACGCAGTTCTCCCTTGAGGGCCTTTGCAAATTCCCTAAACTTGTCTCCGCGCTCCCCCATATCGCTGAACTGATCTCTGGAAGCGCAGGCAGGGGCCAGAAGCACTGTGTCTCCGGGTTCGGATGCTTTGTAGGCCTCATCTACCGCCTTTTTCATTGCGCCAGATCCGTCTTCTTCCTTTATTTCCGTAAAGGGAATTTGAGCCTCCGAGAGCGCTTTTTTAAATTCTTCTCTGTCTTTGCCTATAAGAATTGCTTTTTTTACCTTTCCATGGGCTTTTTCAAGAAGGGCGCGCATATCGCAGTTTTTGGCTTCCCCTCCCACTATCCAGATTATTCCTTTGCCCTCCAAAGCCTTTAGGGCCGCCAGGGCAGAAGCTGGGTTAGTGGCTTTAGAATCGTCTATAAATTCCACTTTCCCCCCTTCCTTTTCCACCCTAGGGCCGTCTTCGAGCCTGTGGGACTCGGGCCTGAACTTGGAAAGGCCCACTCCGACGTCTTCAGGTTTTACCCCCATTGCCAGAGTTGCGGCGCAGGCAGCCAGGGCGTTTTCAAGCCTGTGCGCAGGTACGCCCCCTGCGAGCTTTAGGCCGGAAAGCGCATCTTCTTTGCACACCCTTCCGTAGGCAAAGGCGTTATCGAAGATCCAGCCGTCTTCTATTCCAACCTGTGCCGGGGCGGGTTTTTTAAGTGAAAAGCCCACTTCAATGCATCCCATATTTACATTTGCGCTTTTGGCAGCTGCCGCAGTGACGGGATCGGAAGCGTTGTAGATTACAGCCCTTTTCGCATTTTCAAATACCTTGGCCTTGTCCCTGCGGTATTCTTCCATGGATCTGTGCCAATCGAGGTGATCTTGGGCAAAGTTGGTCCAGACTGCAACTTCCAAAGCAAGAGATCGGGTAAAGTGAAGCTGACTGCTGGAAAGCTCTGCTACTACCACCTGGGCTCCGGGCTTTCTGCAGGCCAAAGTGAGAGGATAGCCGGTATTTCCCCCCTCGGCAACGCAGATTCCGCATTCCTCGAAAATTTTGGTTATCATCTTCACCGTGGTCGTTTTGCCATTGGTGCCCGTAACGCCAATCCATGGAATGGAGCGGCCTTCTTTGTCGCGCGGGCGCGTTTTCCACGCAAATTCCACTTCGCTCATTATGGGAACATGATTTTCTTCAATGGCCTTCACGAGCTTGGAAGCGGGGGCAAAGCCGGGGGAAACTACCACGGTCGTTATATTTTCCCAATCCACCTGGCCGGGACTGGAAAAATCAGCCTTCCCCTTCTCGTCAAAGGTTTCGCACTTCACCCCCTCCTTTTCCAAAAGATCCTTTACAGCTAAGCCCGAAACTCCAAGCCCTGCCACAAGGACTGTGTCTAGAAATTCGCCTCTTCCTATAATTGCCATTATTTGCCTCCTCAGTGTATGGGTCCGCTTTTAATGAGCCAGTCGGAATAAAAGATAATTAGGGCTATTATGACGTATCCGCACTCTATCATCCAAAACCTTGTAACGACTCGGGTTTCGGGCCATCCCAGCAGCTCAAAGTGGTGGTGGAGGGGGGCCATTTTGAAAACCCTTTTGTGAAACATATGGAACGCTCCAATCTGTATCGCATCCGACATGGTTTCCATTACAAACAGTCCCCCGAGAATGACGGACAAAATCTCTATGTGCAGGCTTACCGACATCGCCGCAAACAGTCCTCCGAGGGCAAGGGAGCCGGTGTCGCCCATAAAGATTTCAGCAGGGTGAACGTTGTACCACAAAAATCCCATGAGGGCGGCCACGCAGGAAAGGGCTATTATCACAAGATCTTGGGGATCGGATGCCACATAACGAAAGCCTGGGGCTGAAGATCCGATAAGGTGGTAGCTCTCCCAGAAGGCTATGACGGCAAATCCTATGAAGGCGGAAATTCCCGAGCCTGCTGCAAGCCCATCCAAGCCGTCTGTAAGGTTGATGGCGTTCGTCCACGCAGCCATTAAAAAGTTCACCCAGATTATGAACAAAATTATTCCCAAGACATTTCCTGCGAAAGCCAGGTTAATGGAAGAATCGGCAATCCACGAGATGGAAGTTCGGCCCACTCTTACCGAAGCTTTCCTGGGAAAAAGCAGGGAAAGCACGGCATAGCCCGAAGCTACAAGGACCTGGAGGATTAATTTGGCATGGATTGTCAGGCCCAGATTTCTTTTCTTCTTTACCTTCAAAAAGTCATCTATAAAGCCTATGAGGCCAAACCCTACCAGACAAAACAGCGCCAGGAGGGCGGAGGGGGTGGGTGCCGTTTTGTGGACGGCGTAGCGGAAAATAGCCGCCGCCCCCCAGCCTATAAGGATGGAAAGGATTATGGCCACTCCCCCCAAAGTGGGGGTACCCCTTTTCACCTGGTGGCTTTGAGGGCCGTCCTGCCTGATGTACTGTCCGTAGTGAAGCTTGTTTACCAGAGCCATAACTGCGGGAGTCAGGCCAAAAGAGGCCGCCAGCGAACAGACGAATGCTATTATGTAGGCTACCACTTAAATCCCCTTTTCGAGGTCCTGGGCCAAAGAATCGAGGTGGAAGGCATGCGATCCTTTGAGAACCACGAGGGTCTTTTCTTCTTCTTTCACTCTTCTTTCAGCTTCCGCTCTCGCCTCCTCCAGGCTTCTTACCAGTACAGATCCGGGCACTTCTTGGCTATAACCTCCGGCCAGAAAGTCTTTCGAGCCGTCTTGGCAAACCACTATCAAAGATCCCGACGCATCCCTGACCGCCTTTCCCACCTGCCTGTGGTATTCTTCCCCTTTCTCCCCCAACTCCAGCATAGGGGAAAGAATGAAGAGGGGCCTGAAGGATCCGGCCCTGGAAATCCTTTGCGCGATTTTTATGCAGTTAAGCATGGAATCAGGGTTGGCATTGAAAGTGTCGTCCAAAACAAGGCATTTTTTGCCAAGCTTTTTGCTTTCAAAAAGGCTAAGCCTGTGGGGGCTTATCCGCGAAAGGGATGACAAGGCCTCCCTGATTTCTTCATCGGGTATATTGCATATTTTCCCGCAGGCTGCGGCGGCGATGGCATTTGAGGCACTGTGCTCTCCCAGGAGGGGAAGGCGGACCGGACCGGCATTTTTCCCCTCAAGGAAAAGATCGAAACTGGGCCTTCCGAGGTTGTCTAACTTCAGATTTTTGGCGCACGCTTCCATTCCCGGCTCAAACTTTAAGGAAAAGTAGCGCACCTTTGCCCTCGTAAGGGATGCCATTTCGCGCACGCGCCTGTCTTGGGCATTTAAAACGGCAGTGTCGGAAGGCTTCAAGTTTTGCACGAGCTCGCTTTTGGCCCGGAAAATGTTTTCCCTCGATCCAAATTCGCCTTCATGGGCAAATCCCACCCTAAGCTCCAGCGCCACATTGCAGGGCGCTATCGAAAAGAGGTGGGCAATATCGCCTATTTTGTTGGCTCCCATCTCCGCTATAAGGAAGCTGGTATCGCTTTTTACTTTAAGGCAGGTTAAGGGAAGGCCGAGCTCATTGTTAAAAGATCCGGTATTGGAAACGGTGGGGGCGAAGGGAGAAAAGAGCTGGGAAAGTATGTCTTTTGTGGTGGTCTTGCCTACAGATCCCGTCAGGGCGATTTCCGTAAAGCCGGGCCTTTGCCTCCGTTTTTCAAGGTTTGCCTTGGCAAGGGATGAAAGGGCGTCTACCGAGTTTTCCACCAGGATTTGGGGGAGGGGGCAGGAAGAATCTAAAGAATGGGTCAAAGCCGCTTTAAACCCCTTTCCGTAGGCTTCTTCTATGAAAAGGGCGCCATCCATCTTTTCGCCCTTGACGGCTACAAAAAGATCGGCGGGGCAAAGGGTGGAAATCGACACGCTTTCGATTTCCACCCTTCCCTCTCCTACCAGTTCTCCTCCCGCTTCACGGGCTACTTGCTCAAGACTTGTTTTTATCATGGCTCTCCTCGGGGCGCTTTTTTTTCTCCGGCTCTGCCAAAGACCTTTGAAATTCTTCCGATATGCTCACGGCTTTCCTTATGGAAGCTGTGGTGATTCCCGCCGACAGGGCCATGGAAATGGCAGTCCTCACCGATGCTTTCCCCATGGGAACCACGTCGATTAGCTGATTGAATACATCTTCATCTAAAACTTCCAGAGGATCTAGGGTATGGGCCACAATCCGGGTGGAAGTGTCAAAGACTGCCCCGTAAAGCGGCTCTTCCTGGGGTTGGAGGGTTTTGGGGTTTCCCGGCTTTGAAACTAGGTTTAATACTTTGCTCCCTGTGCACACGTCTACATGGGTTCCCGTAAGAGCCAGGCGCGAAAGAGTGGAAGGATTGGCCGAAATCACCATGGCGCTGGCGCCCTCCTCTACAGCCTGGGCCTCGGTCTTTTGCAAATCTACCGCATCCAGCGGATAGCAAAGCTCGAGAGGCCGGTCGAGGATGGAGGAATTGTCGCGGTCTATGAGGCATACAGGGTTTCCGAGTATGTGCAGAAGGGACGCCAAAACGGGGGCGACCTCTTTGGCGTCCATGCTAAAACAGGCAAACATCGCCATTTTTAAAGAGGGGTCCCCCAGAAGGAAGGAAGCTATAAGGCCCAGGTTTTCTCTCCAGTTGTCCATGTAGATGATTGGGATGTCAAGGGAAGGGCCCCCTTTCTCCTCGCTTTTTTCAAGGCCAATTCCGTAAGCGCCCATGTCTTGGGCTCTTAACAGTTCTTCGTTATCCAAAAGGGGAGAAGGCGGAACGAAAAGGGAACCCTGTGTAACTTCTTCGGGTTTTGTGGCAATGGAAGTAAAAGTAACGCATGAGGCGAAGGGCTTGTCGCAGACGGCGGCAAAAGTGTGCACTATGTATCCGATAGTCAGACGTAGGTAAGAAATATCTGCCAGCCTATTCATCCTCTCACCTTTTTATTCAAACTCTTCCGATTATAATCTTTGATTTTTATTCTTTTTGAAGCCTCAAGCACCTCCACCGCCCTAAGACGCACTGAATGGGAGCGAGAATTTTTCTTTGTCTCTTCCTCCCCGGCTTTGAGAGATCCCCGCGTCAAATCCTTAAAATAAGGTTCGGGTTCGAGAGGGAACTTTGGAGGCACTTTAGGGCAAATTCCTTCATGAAAGAAGCTTTTTACAATCTTGTCTTCCCCCGAATGGTAGGACTCCACCATGATGACCGAACCCGGATGGCATATCTGCAGGGAAGAAGTCAGAAGTTTTTCCAAATCCGATTTTTCCCCGTTTACTTCCATCCTTACCGCCTGAAATACCCGCTTTTTAGTTTGCAGCCTTTCTTTAAAGGGAGTATGGGCGTCTAAGATTTTGGAAAGCTCCCCTGTGGTTGAAATTTCCCCTTTTTTCCTTTCTTCGGCAATAACTCTCGCAAGGTAGCAGGCCCTGGGCTCCTGGCATGACTTAAAAACCCTTTCCAGTTCTTCTTGGCTCCAAAAATTTATGATCTCCTTTGCAGAAAGCGGAGAGGAGCTGTCCATCCGCATATCCAGGTCCCCAGATGACATATAGCTAAACCCCCTCTCCGCCTTGTCGATTTGAAGGCTGGAGAGGCCGAGGTCTGCAAAGATAAAATCAGGGCTCCTGCCGAAAGAAGAGGAGATGGAGGCGATATTGGCAAAAGAATCGTGCACGAAAGCAATCCTGCCGCTTCCAGCCAGTCTTTTCTTGGCTATTTCAAGCGCCTCTTCATCTTTGTCGATACCTACAAGGAACAAGGATGGAAACTTTTGCAAAAAGGCCTCGCTGTGTCCCCCCAGTCCCAAAGTGCAGTCGATTGCAAAGCGGGGGGTGTCCAAACTGTGATCTAGAATTTCCAAGCATTTGTCTAGCATTACAGGCTGATGCGTAAAGTCTTGTTCCATAATTTACTTTCAGAATCCGGTTATATTAAGAGGCATTCTAATAAATCATGACAAATAAAGGGATGGGAAGCTCGGATCCATACGAGTTGGAACAGAAGAGGGTCGATCGCATATACGGCCGGTTTGACGAAGTAAAGAAACTGGTCAAAGAAAGGTTGAGTTCAACTAGGACTCAAAAGGACCTAAACCTAACTTCCATGACTGAAAGAGATTCTTTTGCCGCTATGTACGAGGACAGGCTTTCTCTGCTCCGGGCCGGAGAGTACAGGCTGGTTTTCGGAAAACTGGCCATGAAAGAGGGAGGGGAAAGGTATATAGGGCGCATGGGCCTTTTGGAAGGCCAGGAGCCTATTCTTCTCGATTGGAGGACGAAAGCTGCCAGCGCGTTCTATGAGGCTACCTTTTTAGATAATATGGGGGTGCGCTTCAGGCGACACATCACAACTCAAAACAGGAAGGTGATAAAGCTCGAAGACGAGCTTTTGGATCTCACGCCTGCAGAATCTGAAAGGGAGCTCAAAGAAGGGCTTTTAAGCGGAGAGGGAGCCCTTCTGGCCTCCCTTGAAGAAGGACGCACTGGAAAGATGGGGGATATAGTTTCCACTATTCAGCGCGAGCAAGATAAAATCATCCGAATGCCTCTCGAATCTACCGTAGTGGTACAGGGGGCCCCGGGCACGGGCAAGAGCGCAGTTGCGCTCCACCGGGCTGCGTATCTCCTTTATACCTACAGGGAAAAACTTCAAAACAGCGGCGTGCTTATCATTGGGCCCTCGCAAGCTTTCATACACTATATAGACGACGTCCTTCCGTGCCTGGGAGAAACCGATATCCTTATCCGCACTATGAGCGAAATGCTGCCGAGAGTAAAGGTAAATTATTCAGATTCTCCCCTCGCTTCCAAAGTTAAGGGCGACCTTCGCATGGTACACGTCTTAAAAGCGGCAATCCAAAGATGCATTAGAGTCCCCAAGCAAATCCCCGACATCTTCCTAAACGGGGTAGAGCTAAAGTTGCGAAGGGAAGAAATAGAGCGAGCCCAGGAAATGGCCAAAGCCGCAGGCCCCTATGAAGTGGGAAGGCGCGCCTTTTTGGATTCCATGTGCTCCCTTCTTTTCAACAAATACGAAAGCCAGGTAGAGGGGATTTTATCGGGGGAGGACGCCGACTTCATCCGGCTTCGCATACGCACCAACTCTCAGGTCCGCTATGCCCTCAACCTCTGCTGGCTTCCCATTTCCTCCCGCTGGCTTTTAGACGATCTGTTTTCCAAGCCTGCCAAGTTAAAAGCGCTGGCGCCGTGGATGAGCGAGGAAGAAGTGGCCAGCCTGATAAGGGAAAAGGGAAAGACAAGCGAAGGGGACATACCGCTGCTGGACACCGCAATGGATCTTTTGGGAGAAGATTTGGTGCCTAAAAATACGAAGCGAAAGAGCGATGAGGAGGAGTTTGCAAAGGCTACGATGGATTTGTTCGGCGTCTCTTCCTCCCTCGTTTCCACCTCCTACCTTCTCTCTTCCCTTTCCCCTTCAGAACAAAAGTCGCTACCTGAGCGCGCCGCAGAGGATCGGAAATGGCAGTTTGGCCACATCATAGTAGACGAGGCACAGGAACTTACCCCTATGCAGTGGAGAATGCTTAAAAAGCGGTCTACATCTTACTCTTTTACCATAGTGGGAGATATTGCTCAAACCACTTCTCTTGCGGGAACCAGAAGCTGGAAAAAGCGGCTTTCTCCGGTTTTTGGCAAAGACTGGGTGCTTTGCCCCCTAGATATTGACTACAGAAACCCTAAAGAAGTAGCGGAAAAAGCATGGGAATTTGCGCAGAAAGAGGGCCTAAATTCCGGAGAAATACGAGCCGTCAGGAGCGTAAAAGATTCGCTTGAAGAAATAGAATGCGATGACCCGCAAGAAGAAGGGGTAAAAAAACTTGTTAAATGCGCCAAAGAGTTTGTGCATTCATCCCGGGGGACGGTAGCCCTGATAACGGGGAAAAAGTTGGAAAGGGAAATGAGGGAAAAGGTGCAATCCGCGTTGGAAAGGGAATTTGGAAAAGCGGAGACTGAAAAACTTACCCAGGGCGGATGGAAAAGCCAAATTGCCGTGCGAAGCATAGAGGACATAAAAGGAATAGAGTACGACGCGGTGGTGCTCATAGATCCCCCGCAGCCATCTGAAAAGAATGGGGAAGAGAGAAAAATTGCGGCAAGCAGGCTGTATGTGGCTATGACCCGGCCCACTCAAAAGCTTGTAATCGTAAAGAGAAAAGGCGCGCGCCTGTTTATTTAGAATTCTGCAAATCGGAGGCAGCTCTTTTAAAATCTTCGGCGCAAGCGAAGTTCTCATACACGCTTGCAAATCTTAAATAAGCTACGGCGTCCAGTTTTTTTAAAGGTTTTAAAACGGCCAGGCCTATCTGCCTGCTAGACACCCTCACGACTCCTTCGGATCGGATGGAATCTTCCACCTGCTGGGCTATGGCCAATATATCTTCATTTGTTACGGGCCTGCCTTTGCAGGCTTTCATCAGTCCGTTTACTATTTTCCCCTCGTCAAAGAGTTCAAACCTTCCGCTTTTTTTGCTCACCAGAAGCTGGGTCGACTCTACCGTAGTGAACCTTCTCTCGCACTTTTTGCACCTCCTCCTCCGTTTCACTGAGGTGCCGTGTTCGCACTCGCGGGTGTCTATTACTTCAGTAGAGGGGGACTTACAAAAAGGACACTGCATTAAATTTCTCCGGGGCTTATCAGCCTGGCCATCTGCCTTGCATACGACTCGAGCTCCGCATCGCAGATCCACGGTATGTACTGACACGAGTCCGTAGAAGACTGGCCGTAAAGGGAGATAAGGCCTGAAAGCTGTTCTTTCCACTCCCCGATCTCTTCTATCAGCGCATCTTCCCCGCTGCTTAAAAGGGTGAAAAGAAATTCACCCGATACTCCAATCCACTTTGCGCCCAAAGCCAGGGACTTTAAAATATCCAAAGGATTTCGTATGCCCCCCGATGCAATGACATCCGGAAGCGGAATCGCGTCTTCTTCGGGAAGGGAGAGAAGCTCCCGGGCAAACCGGGCATTTATAAGGGACTGCACGGTAGAGAAACCGCATTCTGAAAGGTAGGAAAAGTCTCCTTTTTCCCTTCTGCAGTTTTCTATGTCGCAAAAGTTCGTTCCTCCCTTTCCGGAAACATCTACTGCCTCTATGCCCATCTCTGCCAAAGCTTTTATGGAGGCAACGTCAAATCCGAATCCCACCTCTTTGACTATTACTGGAACCCCGGCCGCCTCGCGTATGGTTCCTATTTTTTCCTTCCATATCCAGTCCCTGTTTCCCTCGGGCATTACAAGCTCCTGGACCGCGTTTACATGAATTTGAAGGGCTATGGGGTCTAGAGACTTTACAAGAAGCTTTACGGTTTTAACGTCCGTATTGGCGTTGACATTTACAAGCACGGGCTGGTTTGTGAGCTTTCTTGCCTCAACAAAGCCTTCAAGGGCCTCCGGGTTTAATTCTACAAAGCTTGCCGAGCCGAACGCCATGGGAATCCCATTTTGCTCACTGGCTCTGCAAAGGCTCCGGTTTATGCTGTCCCCCTCTTCAATTCCCCCAGTCATGGCGTTTATAAAGAAGGGCGCCTGAACGCGGAAACCAAAAAAACTGCATTCCGTATTCGTAGAGTGTGGGATAGTTTCGGGAAGGGTGGGCCTCACCAAAAAGATCTTGTCGAAATCATTTTTTTTCGGCCTCTTACTGTGGCGCGCCAAGGCTATATGATCCTTTTTTCTGGCCGCCGCAGCCTGGCGCAAAGCTTCCTCACTCATTTTCCTCTTTCAGACTTAAAACCTCGCTCAATATCCTAAATCCGGCTCTTTTCCAGCTTTCAGAGAGTTTTGAGCACTCTTCCTCGTTTCCAATCGCCAGTGCGCAGTCCCCGCCGCCGGCTCCGGAGGTTTTGGCGCAGATTTCAAATGAATCTGCAATTTTGAGGGCATGCCTCAAGCCTCTGCCTTCCAGGGGTATCTGGTTCAACCTGCTAAATGATTCCAGATTATACCTAGATGATCGTATGGCCCTGAAGAGGGCCTCCGCATCTTCTTTCTCTATCCCTTCTTTTGCCCTCAAACACAGCTCATCTGATCTGCGCACGAATTTCAAAGGAAGATCTATCCCGCTTATAAGGGAGGGAGTGGAAGCGGGGTGCTGTGTCCAAAGGGCCAGCGAGGAAAGGGAGGAGGGGAAGGCAAGCTTTTGGGCAAAAAGGCCGGGCCAGCTTTTAAATACCGCATCAAAAGAAAGATGCTTTAAAAGCCAGTTTCGATCAAATGAAGAATAAAAGACGGGACCCAGAAGGCAGGCAGCCACATCTCCCCCCGAGCCCGATTTTTGCCATGAAAAGTGCGCAAGGATGGAAAGCTTTAGCATTTCTTCCTCTTTAATTTGCGCCCCGTAAAGCAAGCATATGGCGCGGGCCAGGGCGCAAACCATGGCCGCAGAAGAGCCAAAACCCAGTTTTTTCCCCCCTTCCTGAAGCTCGCTTCCAATTTCAATTTGGAGCGTGAGGCTCTTTTGCGTAAGACGCCTGCAAAATCCCTCGATAAGCTTCACGGCAAAAAGGGAAAAACAGCATTCTGGAGGGACGGAGGAAGCAAAGGCGCCCTTTTCCCATGAAAAAGAGACGGGGGGGAAAAGGGCGGAGGATACCCAGCCCTTTTCCCCCTCTTTTGCCTCCACCCAAAGCTTTCTTTTTGTAGGAGTTACGATGGCAAATGATCCGGGCTTCAAAACCGCATATTCTCCGCACAGGTACAGCTTTCCTGGCACTTCAATCTTCACTCCACGCCTCCACCCCGGGCCCTGCAGATGCACAGAAGCATGAAACGGCGCCACTGAAGGCTTTTTCGGCCCTTTTTTGTATAAAGTTAAGATCTTCTTTCCTGCACAAAAGCGCCGCGTTTGAACCCGCGTCGCAGCTCCAGTAGCAGCCAACGCCTTCCTCCCTTATTTCTTTTGCCAGATCGAGGGCCCTAAGGGAATGGGGCGAAAGATAGGAAAAGCCGGACGAAAGGGTGAGGGCGTGCATCTGGCAGGCGTTCTTTTCAGAAATTTGCCCAAGCCTCTCAAAAGAATTGTCTTCTATGGCCTTTTGAGCCTCTTTGCACGCTTTCCTGCATTCCTGCCTCCAGGAGGTAAAGAAGGGGGAGGACTTTGAAAGTCTCATACCCTCGGTGGAGGAAACTTTTTTCTTTTCTGCGCCGAAGGAAAGGTAGAGGATGCAGATGGGCATGGAGGATTTTTCTTCTATTGGGACCGCGAAACTTTCCCCGCTTTCCCTTCCTTCCTTCCACAGCACAAACCCTCCAAAGACGGAGCGCGCAGCCGACCCGGATCCCAATCTAGACGCGATGGAAAGCTCCCTTTTGGAAACAGTGAGCTTCATTTCTTTGGCAAAAGCTGCAGCCAGGGCGCAAAAGGCGGAAGCAGAGCTGGCAAAACCCGCGCTTTTGGGGACGAAGTTTTGCGAATCTACAAAAAAGTGGGAAGGGGGAAGAGCGAAGAAAGAAAGAAGGGTAGAGAGGTAGGAAAACACCCTCTGGGCCTCTTTGCCTTTTTCTTCCTTCCCATCCAAAACAAACCTGTCTTCTTTGGAAAGCGAAAGTTTGGTTTTGGTGTAGAAGGCATCCAAGGTAAGAGAGAGGCTGGGGGCGGAGGGGAGGCGCAGCTTTTCGTCCTCCTTTCCCCAATACTTTACGAGAGCCAGATTGGTATGGGCCAGAGCAAAAGAGGTCATCAGATTTCCTCCATCCAGGAAGCAAAGTCAGAAAAACTTCTTTGCGCCTTCCTGGCCAAAGCCTCGTCGCTAAAGAGGCCTATGGCGCATCCTCCTAGGCCCGATCCCGTCAGCTTTGCCCCTAAAGCCCCCGCATCCATGCATCGATCCACTATTTTGTCGAGTTTTGGAGTTGAAAGGCCCAGCTGCCTTAAAAGGGCATGGGCTTTTGTCATGCTCTGCCCCACTTGCTCGGCTTTGCCCCAACTTTCCTCGGTTTCTTCGCACACTTTGCAAAGCTCTGCCATAACTTCTTTCCTCTGCGGGGACTGGGACACTTTTTTGATTGCGCTTTTAGTCTTTCCTCCCTCACCGCTGTAAACCACGAGGAGGAAGGCATTTAAGGGCGAAAGAGGAAAAGAAATTCCCTTGGAAAAAAGAATAGGGGTCTTGCTGGCGCAGGTAGAAAGGTCCAGGCCGCTGGCTTTTCCATGCACGGCGTCTTCCGCCTCGGAGCAGAGATCCAAAATTTCTTCCTCATCCATGCCCATGCGAAATGCAAAATTTACAGATCTTGCCATGGCAAGGGAGCTGGCGGCGGAAGATCCCAGGCCTGCGCCCTGAGGTATGGAGCTTTTAAAATGGAGGTTTACGCAGTGAGAACCCAGCATTCTTCCCGCCAAAAGGGAAATGCCCGCAAAATTTTTGGGAAGGTCCCTTAGCCTGCCGCAAAATCCATCGGTATTGATGGAGCTTTCAAAAAGCGTAGGGGAACAGTCGACCTCTATTTCAAGGCCCGACAAGGGCACCGCTATGGCAGGCGATCCGTAAAGCACGCTGTGCTCCCCCACGATTATCGCCTTGGCGTGGGCGCGGGGGAAAGACAACTAAAGTCCTAGCTGGGAAATGTAGTCCCTAAGAACGCTGGCGCTAGATTCCAGCCCGGCCTTTTCAGAGGCATTTACAGGAGTGGGAAGCTGGGCTACCACGCCGTTCCTGTTGACAATGCTGGGCACCGACATGCACACCCCGGAAATTCCGTGGAAGTCTTTAAGAAGGGAAGAAACGGGAAGGACCCTGTCTTCATCTTTGAAGATCGCTTCTAGAATCGTCACCGCAGACATCGCTATGGCGTAGTTGGTGACGCCCTTGCCCTCTATTACGGAGTATGCCGCATTCTTGGTATCTTTGTGGATCTTGGACCTGACTTCCTCTGTAAGGGGATCAAAACCGTGGAGGGGAGTCCAGTCGAGGAGGGGCACTCCTCCTATGGTGGCGCTGCTCCAAAGTGCCACTTCACTGTCTCCGTGCTCGCCCGCTATATAGGCGTGAATGTCTTTTACGTCCACCCCGGTCTGCTTTGAAAGGAGGAAGCGCAGACGGGCAGAGTCAAGGTTGGTGCCAGATCCGAAGACCTGCCCCTCGTCTAGGCCGCTTAGCTTCAAAGTGGCGTAGGTAATGATGTCTACAGGATTGGTAATGAGAAGATATATCGCATCGGGGGCTACCTTTACGAGCGGGGGGATTATGGACTTCATCATCGACACCGTCGACTTTGCAAGGTCAAGGCGGGTCTGACCGGGCTTCTGGTGGGCTCCGGCAGTCACTACCACTACATCCGCTCCGCGGCAGATTTCCACATCATCGGAGGCATCCAAGTGCACTTTGGGCAGGAAGGCCAGGCCGTGCTGAATATCTGCAGCTTCCGCCTTTGCGCGTTTGAGATCTATGTCTTCCAGGACTATGCAATCAGCTACGCCTTTTTGAGCTGCTGCGAAAGCCAGGGTAGATCCGACTGCACCCGCGCCTATGATGGCCAGTTTTGTAGGCTCAATCTTTGAGTTATACATGCAGACCTCTCGTAATTGAAAATGTTGTAAATTATTTACATAATACTACTAACCCGATCCGCCCCTTGGGGGCCAAAAGAGAAAAAGAAAATTTGCCAAATCAGTATTTTGAAAAAAATCCTTCCTGCGAAAGCCGGAAAAGGGAAATCCACGTTAATTTGGGAGGAAAAGAAAGATCTGTCCTTACAGATTCTGGAGTTTTTTCAGCCTCCGGCCTGGATAAAGGCACAGGCGTCCTTCTTCAGTCCGTCCCAACGCCCCCTCCTTCGTCCTGCGTTTTGGATCTTGGATGCGGCTGGGGCGCTATAAGCATGGACCTTGCCATTAAAAGCCCGTCATGCCAAATTTGGGCTTTGGAAATAAATGAGAGGGCAAAAGAGCTGTGCAAAAAAAACGCCGAAAAACTGGGCATTAGAAATATAAAGGTTATAGACGAGGGGCAAAAGACCCCGGATTTTGATTTTATTTACTCTAATCCGCCCGTAAGGATTGGAAAAGAAGCCATGAGAAAGCTTATCGGAACATGGATGGCTCGCCTCAAAGAAGGGGGAAAGGCGTACATGGTGGTAAACAAGCATCTAGGATCCGATTCGCTTATGGCATGGATGAAAGAAGAGGGATGGAAGGCACAAAAAATAAAAAGCAGCAAAGGCTACAGGGTGATAGAAGTTTGCAGGTAGAGTTTTCTTATCCCGATCTACCCGTCTCCAAAGCCAGGGGGCTTATAAAAAACGCCATTTCAACCCACCAGGTTTCCATTCTTTCCGGGCAAACCGGGAGCGGGAAAACTACACAGCTGCCCAAAATGCTTTTGGAGTTGGGAGCTGAAGGCAAAGGCCAAATCATTCACACTCAGCCCAGAAGGGTTGCGGCCAGAGAGACTGCCGCTAGGGTGGCCAAAGAAATAGGAGTTGAACTGGGAGAGGAGGTAGGTTACCAGGTAAGGTTTGAAGAAAAGCTAAGCCCCAAAACCAAGCTCAAAGTTGTCACCGACGGCATCCTGCTTTCCGAAATACGCAAAGACCCCCTTCTCAGCCGTTACGGCGCTGTGGTAATAGACGAGGCGCACGAAAGAAGCCTAAACATAGACTTTCTTTTGGGCTTTATGGCCAAAATTTTGAAAAAGAGGCCGGATTTAAAACTCGTTGTCACCAGCGCCACTATAGACTCTGAAAAGTTCCAGTCTTTCTTTGAAAAAGCCCTCGGGCAAAAAGTGCCCGTAATAAACGTAGAAGGAAAGACGTACCCTGTAGAGATTCTTTACGAGCCCTATGGAAGCCAGGAGGCCTTATGCGAAACGGGGGCCTTTAAATCTCTGGATTTGGACCTTTCCCGGCAGGTGGCCAGAGCCGTGCTTGAAGAAATCGAATTTGATCCTTTTGGAGACATTTTGGTCTTTGCTTCCGGGCAAAGGGAAATTCAAGAGTTTTCCGATGCTATAGAGGGCACTTTGCCTGCAAAGTACAGAGATCAAATAGAAATCCTCCCCCTCTTTGCCCGCCTGGGATCTAGCGATCAAAGGCGCATTTTCGCCCCTCACGCCAAGCGACGCGTCGTCATCGCAACCAATATCGCCGAAACCTCCCTCACGATTCCGGGGATTAAATACTGCGTGGACCCGGGGACGGCGAGAGTGAGCAGGTACTCTAGATCCAGCCATATCCAAAGGCTCCCGGTCGAGGAAATCTCCCAGGACAGATGCGACCAGAGGGCGGGAAGGTGCGGCAGGGAGAGCGAAGGAATAGCGATAAGGCTTTACTCTGAAGAAGATTACCTTGCCCGCCCTCGCTACAGCGAGCCGGAGATCTTGAGGACGGATCTGTGCCAGGTAGTGCTCCATATGATCTTTTCGGGAGTTGCAAAGAGCGTAGAAGAGATAGAGGGCTTCATGTTCTTAGACAAGCCCAATATGAAAGACTTCCTCTCGGCGCTGAGCGAACTGGAAGATCTGGAGGCGGTGCGGGTTGAAAAGGGGAAGATAAGCCTTACCCGCATAGGCTACCTTATGGCAGAGCTTCCGGTGGATGTGAGGCTTGCAAGAATGGTGGTGGAAGCGGAAAAATACGGTCCCAGGATTTTGGCGCAGGTCCTTGCCATAGTCGCCTTTTTCAGCGTGAACGACATTTTCAGGGAATCTGCCCAGGACCCTGAAAAGGCGAAAAGAATGCAAAAGATGTTCCAAGATCCCTCTTCGGATTTTCTTTCTGCCCTAAATCTTTTCTATTTCCTATTTGAAACGGAGGGAAAAAGCCTCAGGAAAAAATGCGCCCAGTTCTTCCTCTCCTACCAGAGGGCCTATCAATGGAAAGAGCTTTTCTCACAGCTTTCTTCTGTAATGAAGCAGAGAAAAACGGAGGTGGGAAGGGTAGTTCCCCAAGGGGAGGGAGATGAGGCGTGTGAAACCGGGGAAGTTACGTCCTTTAAGTGGGATGAAGAAAGGATCCACCTTTCCCTCCTCCCCTCCCTCCTTCAAAACCTCGGCCATCTCGAAGAGCCTAAAGACAAAAAAGAGAAAAAGGATCGGAGGGCCTTTTATAAAGGGGCGAGGGGCATAAAGTTTGAAATCTCTCCCTCTTCTGGCCTCTACAAAAAGAAGGCTGAATGGGTAGCTGCGGCCTACCTGCAGGATACCGGCCGCCTTTGGGCAAGGGGAGCGGGGAAGGTAAAGCCGGAGTGGATAGAAAAAAGCGCGGGAAGGCGGGGTAAATACCGTTACTCGGTTCCTGTGTGGAGCCAAAGCGCAGGAAGCGCCGTCACTAAGCGGACGCTTAGCGTATACGGGCTCGATATTTTGCAAAAAACCATATCCGCCAAAAGGCTT
Source organism: Aeriscardovia sp. (assembly GCA_017413255.1). Lineage (GTDB taxonomy): Bacteria > Actinomycetota > Actinomycetes > Actinomycetales > Bifidobacteriaceae > RGIG1476. Next base: position 75,667 of record JAFPUC010000014.1, read on the forward strand.
TTCCCTTTGGAAAGCAGAAAGCTTCTGATTTCAGCCCTCGCCACAGGAGATGTAAAAAACTTTGTAGGAGACGGCTTTATAAGGGAAAACCTCAAAATTTTAGATGAAGCCCAAGAGCAGGCAGCTCAAAACCGCACAAGCTTTGATTCGACTGCCTTGGAAGACTTCTACGATTCAGCACTTCCTGAAGACGTAGTGGATGTGAGCTCCCTTTTAGCGTGGGAAAAAAGGAATCCGAATGCAAAAAAGGCCCTGCGCTTTAAAGTAAAAAATACGAGAAATGAAGAGATGTACCCCGGATTTGCAACGGTGGCCCAGACCACTCTTCCCCTCTCCTACGCCTTTTCTCCATCCGATCCCTTGGACGGAGTGACCCTCCACGTCCCCCTCTCCCTTCTTTGTAAAGTTGAGCAAAAAGACATTCCCGTTCCCCCGGGATACAAATCCGAACTCATACTTTCCGCTTTAAAGGCCCTGCCCAAAAAGATTAGGATGCAGCTTTCGCCCCTAAGCTCCTTTGCCAAAAAAATAGCAGAAAACATGGGGGGCGAAGAATTTTTCAGCTCCCTTGCCTCTCTTCTAAAGGAAAATTTCCAGATCTTTGAGCCTATAGATTGGGATGAAGTGAAGAGCAAAATCCCGCCCTACCTTCTATGCAATATAAGCGTAGAAAAGTGGGGGAAGAGGAAAGAGGTCCTAGAAGTTTCAAAAGATCTGGAGTACCTGAAGAAAAAGTACGCCCCTATGGAGGAGGCTGAGAGAAAAGAAAGGGTGCAAACCGAGGTAGAAAGGCTAAAGAAAGAAGGCAACCTACTTGAAGCCGGACGCATCCTCGAAGAGGCCGGGCTCAAGGACAAAGGGGAAGAAGTCGTCGTAGAGGGAATGGTAGAAGGGTGCAAGATCTCGGAAGAAGGGATTGTGAGCCTGTGGAGCCCGAAAGAAAAGCTGCTCCTCTTTTCCCTGGAAAACAGAAAAGACCTCTGCACGGACTTAAAAAGAAAGGCCGCCCTTTCCATCCTTTCCTCCTTTCCTTCAGACGAAGAAGAGTTTTACTTTGCCAAAAAGGTGCTTCAAAGAAATATTGAAAGCGAAATTAAAAAGGTGGGGGAGATCTATCTGAAAATCGCGGAAAAGAAAAAAGAGGTTGTAAAGCAGGCCTCTTCTTTGCCCCTTTCCATGCTTAGGACAGTAAATGACGTGCTAGGCCATATTTCATCCCTTCTTGGCCCTGGCAGCCTTTTCAAGATGAGCGCAAAGGAGGCAGCAGAGGTTCCCAGGTATCTTGAAGCAGACCTTTTAAGGCTGAAAAAGGCTCGCACAAATTCTTCACGGGATTTGCAATGGCAAGCAGAGGCTAAAGAGGCCCAGAAAATAGTACAGTCCTTTAAGGGAGGGGAAAAGGAAAAAGAAGCCCGGAGGATGTATGAGGAATTTTTGATCTCCCTCTGGGCCCAGGAGATGGGAGCAAAAGAGAAGGTGAGCCTGGAGAGGCTAAAGAAGCTTAATAATTAAAAAATCTGCTTTAGAAGAGTGAGGGCCTCTTCTTTGGTAAGAGAGAGGCTGTTTACTGAAGTCCCCTCCCCTTTAAGTTCCGAAAGATTTGCAATTCCCACAAGGTAGTTCTTAAGGGTTGGAAACTCGAAAAGAATGAGGGGAGGGGCGAGCTTCTCTTGCTCTTTGCCTTCCTTGTACACTTTTGCCGAAAGGTTTTGATCCCTGTTTACGATTAAAACCGTTTCCAACCCTCTAAAAGTTTGGGTTAGGATGCGCGCATCTTCTTCCGGATCGCGATCTTGTACGTCTAACACAGCAAAGGAGCCGTGGTTTCCGTCAAAACAGTCTGCCGGGATTTCGCATAATGTGCACATGCTGCACAAAGAGATCTTATCCAAGCCGCTTATTATCGCCGCATTTTTGGGCTTTACTCCCATCATTTTGGAAAGTTCGCTTAAATCCCCAAACTCATCCTCTTTAGCCTGCTTATTTCCCTTCTGCTCTTTCCCATCCTTCTTCTCTTTCCCGTTGCCTGCCTGTTTTTCTCCATCTTCAAACTCTTTTTCGTACTCGCCGAAAATGTCGTCAAATTCGTCTTTCATTTTTACTCCTTTGCAAGCTGGGCCGAAAGATTCTTCATTTCTTCTGCCATACTTACCATTGCGGAGGGAGAAGAGGGTTGGGACTGGCTAAGGAGCTTTTGAGCCTCAGAGGTGAGGGACTGGGGCGCGGAAGACCCTGTCTTCTTCAAAGTAGCCTCAAGATTTGCCTTTTGCGTAGAAAACAGGGATCTGGCCCCATAAATTCCGGCGACCTCGGCCTGCTGGGTAAGCTCGTAGCCGTAATTTTTTGCCTGCTCCACCCACTGATTTAAAGACTGAGTGTAACTTTGGGCCTCCTGGGAGTTTTGGGGGGCTTTGGTCATATAGGAGGGAAGAGAGGAGACGAGGGTGTTGGCCAGGTTCCACGTCTGGGAAAAAGCCTGCACGCTGGAAGAAGAGGGAAGGTCTTTGGAAAGCTCTTCTTCGCTTGAGGAAGTGGAAGAGAGAATGCCCTTAAGATTGGCCTCCTCCTGCCGGGCTGCGGTTATTGCGCTCTTGTAGCCAGGGGTGGAATAGGAGGAGTGGGAACTGACGGCCCAATAGATTAATAGAGCTATTATGAGCAGGAGTATGGCTCCGAAAATGTAGAGCCAGATAAACCTCTTTTTCTTTCTCCCCCCATCCGCCTGCACTTCTTCGCTTATGCCTATTTCTTCCAATTCGCCTAGGATGCTTTGATCGTTTCTGGGGTTTTCTTCCATATTCATCCTTACCGGGCTATGCAGTTGGATCCGAACAGTTCTTTTACTTCTTCCACCAGATGCGTGCTTCTTGAGATCTTAAGACCTTCTCCGCAGCAAATCTTTGTCAGCTGCCCATGGGGGCCTTTAATTTCCAGTATCACCCTCGAGTTTCCTTTGTGTTCTTTCATCAGAGTTACCAGCTTGTCTATCGACTGGGCGGTGGCAAGGCAGCTTTCTATGAGGAGCCGCAAATCGGCTTCGCCCCCTTTGGCAGACGGGGGAAGGGGGGCTGAAGGCGCGCGCGAGGGGGCCCTGAAAGGTTTTGGCGCAGCAGAGGGGGATGACTTTAAAAGATGGGCATCTTCTAGGCTGCAAATATCCTTTACCTGCAATTCCACCTCGTTTTCTTTTTCTTTCTTAACTCCCAAAAAGGTCAGGGGTTCCTCTTCGTCCAAGAATTCCTGAAACTTTTGGTAGACGTTTTTAAAAAGAAGGCACTGGACGCTGGAAGTCAAATCCTCAAGGGTTATCAAGGCCCATGCGTCCCCTGATTTAGAAACTTTTTTCTCTACCGCGGTTATGATTCCGGCCAGCCTGACCTTTCCGTCAGGCTTTGATTTTTTAAATTCAGATATGGTCATATCGGAGGCGGAGCGGAGAAGATCGGCGCTTCCGGAGAGCGGGTGATCGCTTATATATAGTCCAAGCATTTCCTTTTCGTAGTTTAGCTTGGTCTTTTTATCCCATTCATCTTCCCGGGGGATGTCTATTTTCACCTCCTCTTCTCCGCTGGCAAGAAAGAGATCTCTATGCCCCTTTTCCCTCTTCTTTTTTATTTCAGAAACCTGTTTTAAAGCGCTTTCACATGCATCAAACAAGGCGTGGCGGGAAAGCGGGCCTAAAGAATCAAAGGCTCCGGCTTTGATAAGAGACTGGGCGGCGCTCCTGTTAAGGCAGGATGCGGGCAGGCGCATAAGGAAGTCTATGAAGTCTTTGTAGTTTCCCTCTTTTCTGGTATCCAAAATGGTTTCCCCAACTTTTTCTCCCACATTCCTTATGGCAGACAATCCAAAGCGTATAATCCCCTTGCCTGCAGGGGCAAATTGATTCTGGCTTTCGTTTACATCGGGCTCCATTACATTGATGCCCATCCTCTTTGCCTCCGAAAGATAAATGGAAGTCTTATCTTTGTCATCCTTGGCATTTTCAAGAAGGGCGGCCATAAACTCGGTAGGGTAATTTGCCTTTAAGTAGGCCGTGCGGTATGAAATCATGGCGTAACAGGCGGAGTGGGATTTGTTGAAGGCGTAGCCTGCGAAGGGGAGAAAGACGTCCCACACGTCCTGGGCGGCCTTCTGTGAATAGCCCCGCTCTGTCATGGCCCTGAAGAAGGGCCCCTGTTCCTGGGCCAAAACTTCCGGTTTTTTCTTTCCCATGGCCCTTCTCAACACGTCTGCTTTTCCAAGAGAGTAGCCTGCAAGAATGCGGGCCGCGGCCTGTACCTGCTCCTGATAGACGATGAGGCCGTAAGTTTCGTCCAGGACTTCGGAAAGCGGCTTTTCCACTTCCGGGTTTATGGGCTCTATTTTTTGTTCCCCGTTTTTCCTTTTTGCGTAGTTGGTATGGGAATTCATATCCATAGGCCCCGGGCGGTAGAGGGCTATGACGGCTGAGATGTCTCCAAATTTATCCGGCGAGAGCTGGCGAAGCAGGACCCTCATGCCGTCAGAATCTAGCTGGAATACGCCAAGGGTGTCTCCTTTAGCCAAAAGCTCATAGGTCTTCCTGTCATCGGTAGGAAGGTTTTCCATCGAAAGCTCTTCTCCGGTCATTTCCTTGATATTTATAAGGGCGTTTTTAATGACCGTAAGGTTGGAAAGGCCTAAGAAATCATTTTTTACCAGGCCCAGGGTTTCGCAGGTATGGTACTCGAAGGATGTAGTTATTGTCCCGTCGCTCCTCTTCATCATGGGAGCGATTTCCTTTATGGGAATCGATGACATTATGGTAGCGCAGGCGTGCACTCCGGTCTGGCGTATAAGATCCTCTATGCCTTTGGCCTTTTCTACAATCTTTTTTACATCCTCATCGCTCTCGCAAAGTTCCCTAAACTCCTTGGCTTCGGCGTACCTTCCGTTTTCCGGGTCAAAGATTTCCTGGAGGGTCATATCCTTTCCGCCCTTCATGGGGGGAAGCGCCTTAGTAATCTTTTCTCCCATCGAGTATTCATAGCCCATAATCCTGGCCGCATCCTTTAGAGCCTGCTTTGTCTTTATGGTTCCATACACAACGCACTGGGCGACCTTGTCATGGCCGTATTTATCTGCTACATACTTAAGTACTTCGCTTCTTCCTTCCGGATCGAAGTCGCAGTCAATATCAGGGAGGGAAATTCTTTCCGGGTTTAAAAACCTTTCAAAGATAAGGCCGTATTTGAGGGGGTCTAGTTCCGTTATCCCAAGCGCGTAGGCCACTACCGACCCTCCTGCAGATCCTCTTCCGGGCCCCACCTGGATTGCGTGCCTTTTTGCCCAGCCTATGTAGTCCGACACCACAAGAAAGTAGCCAGGAAACTGCATCTGGCAGATTATTCCGCTTTCATAATCGGCCTGTTGTGCAACTTCTTTGGGAATGCCCCGAGGGTATCTTTTTTCAAGGCCCTTTTTGACTTCGCTCAGAAACAGGCTGGTTTCATCCCACCCTTCAGGGCACGGAAACTCAGGCATAAAAGCTCCGTCCTGGCTGTCTTCAAACACGGCAGAGCACCGATCTGCAATTTCGACGGTGTTTTGCAGGGCAGAGGGGATATCTGAAAAGAGGGAGGCCATTTCTTCGGCGCTCTTTAAGTAATAGCCCTGTCCGTCGAATTTGAACCTTTTGGGATCGGAAAGTTTAGCGCCCGAATTTATGCACAAAAGGCAGTCCTGTGCCTCTGCATCTTCTTTTCTTACATAATGCGAATCGTTGGTGGCTACCAAAGGGGCGTGCAAAATATTGGCTATTTTTATCAGATCGGGAACCACTCTCTTTTCAATATCCAGGTCGTGGTTCATAAGTTCGACATAAAAGTTGTCTTTCCCAAAAATATCCTGCAGGCGCGCCGCCTCTTCTAGAGCTTTGTCGAATTGCCCAAGGCGCAGCCTTGTCTGCACAGCTCCGCTGGGGCATCCGGTAGAGACTATTATTCCCTCGTGGTATTTTTCGAGAATCTCTAAATCCATACGCGGATGGGACGTTACCGCATCCAAACTGGCCTCGCTGCTGGCTTTTATGAGGTTGGAAAGCCCCGTATTGGTTTCGGCCCAAAGGGTTAAATGGTTGTACTCCCCCTTTGCCGATACGTCGTCTCCCGCTTTCTGTTGTTCTTCTGTGCCCCACTGCACGCGCATTTTGTCAAATCTGGAAGTGCCGGGAGTTACATAAGCCTCTATTCCGATTATGGGCTTTATTCCGGCCTTGGTGGCCTCCTGATAAAGCTCGTAGGCTCCATGCATATTTCCATGGTCCGTTATGGCTACAGCTTTTTGGCCCAGCTCTTTTACTCTTTTTACTAAATCCGGAATTCTGGCAGCCCCGTCCAACATGGAATAATGGGTGTGGACGTGAAGATTTACAAAGTCTTGGGAGCTTTTCATTCTCCCTACTTTACTCCCCCTCTCTGGCCAAAATATCTAAAGACTTCTTTAGGTCTGCAGGGTATGGTGCTTCTACTTTCATCCAAACTTTTGTGACGGGATGGCGAAACTGCAGAGAAGTGGAGTGCAGCCATTGCCTGTCTAGGCCCAATTTTTCATCCATCCTCGGGTTGGACCCGTAAAGGGCGTCTCCGGCCAGAGGATGGCCTATAGAAGAAAAATGAACCCTTATCTGATGCGTGCGCCCGGTCTCTATTTTCACCTGGGCCAAAGTAAAGCCCTTGAAAGTCTTTAATGTCTTGTAATGAGTGACTGCCTCTTTTCCGTAAGGACAGACGGCAAAACGGAATTTTGCCCCCGGAGCCCGCGCTATAGGGGCTTCTATAGTGGCAGCTTCCTTGAGGTATCCAGAGGCCAGGGCGTGATAGGTCTTTTTAACTTCATGAGCCGCAAACTGCCTTTTCATTTCAATGTAGCCCTCATTGGATCTGCAAAGAAGCATGGCTCCGCTTGTACCCACATCCAGCCTGCTTACCACCCCCCTCCTTCCGGCCGGCCCATCCTGGCAAAGACTTACCCCCTGCCTCTCCAGCGCTTCTGTTACAGTGTCTCCTGCCCAGCCCGCGCAAGGGTGGGAGGCAAAAGAAGCGGGCTTGTTTATGACGACTATGTCAAAATCCTGATAAAGGATCTCCAGAAAGGAAGTGGCGGAAGGGGAAACGGGTGAAGGAGAGCGGATTTCTAAAGTCACTACATCCCCCTCTTCCAGTTTTTCGCTTTTCTTCGCCTCCCGCTCCAAGAAAGCCCCTTTGCTTTCTATAAGGGTTTCTGCCTTAGCCCTGGACACGCCTAGCATTTTTGATAAAGCTACATCAAACCTTTCACCTACCAGGTTTTCGGGAAGAGGTATCACTTTTTTCATTTTTCCCCCTTAGGTTGTCAAAACGAAAAAGAAAAATGCAAATACATACCGCGCATGAAAAAAGGTAAATGTCGGCGAAGTTGCCTATAAACCAGCCATAATCTATGAAGTCCACCACACATCCGTTTAAAAAACCGTGAGCATGGATCAGTCGGTCGGCTAGATTGCCGGCACCCCCTGCCAGTCCCAGCGAAAAGGCCCATGACAAAAGGGCTCGGTGGGAGAAAAAAATGCCGATGGCGAAGGCTACGCATCCTATAATCTCAACAATTCCCACGATCCATGTGTGGGAGGCCAGCATTCCCAGCGCCGCTCCCGAATTGCAGATGAGGCGAAGGGAAATCAAGTGTGGAATAAAGGGGACGCTTTTTGAGGCAAGATAGGAACGCGCCAGCTCTTTTGTAGATAAATCAACTCCTAGAAGCAGGATAGAAAAGGAAAAGAAAAAGACCTTCTCCGCAGCCCGTTTGCGCTTTCTTTTTGTGAAATCAGCTGAGGTTCGAATCGGATTCCTTTGAATCGGAGCCATAGTCGTCGCCCTTGGATATTTGAGCCATAAGCTGCATCAGGAAGTCTTTAAGCCTGGACTTATAGTTGGCCTCAAATTTCTTCAGCTCTTCCAGGTTTGCCTCTATAATGCGGGTGTCATCAAGGAGCTTGTCTTTAACTCCCTTTGCATAGTCGTCGGCAGAGGCCCTGATCTTCTTATCGTAACTTTGCGCTTCAGCCCTCACGGTAGTGGCGTAGTTATCCGCCGAGGTTCTTTGCTTGTTGCTCTCCTGCTCGGCTATGGTCTTAGTGTGAGAAGAGTAATCGTCTGCCTCGCGGCGCACCTTTTGGCTGTATTCGTCAGCCAAAGTCTTCGTCTTCGTGCTGTACTTATCAGCTTCTTCGCGGGTGTGGCGGCTGTATTCTTCAGCATCGCTTACCAGGGCATTGTACTTCCTGCGCCCTTCTTCTATCATGGTCTGCCTGCTCGCATCACCCTCTGCCACAAGCCTGGCCTTTTGAGCTTTGCCCTTGTTTACATACTGATCGTGGAGCTGCATTGCCAAGGCCAGCATGGCGGTGGCCTTTTCAGGCTCCGAATCTTCTCCATCGCCTGCACTGCTTATCCTCTTCAGGCTTCCCGTCTCTGCGGGAGGTTGAGAGGCGGCGAGCCTACGCCTCAGCTCGTCTTCCGCCCTCCTGCTTATCTGCAGATCTTCTGTAAGCTTGGCGATCCTTTCGTCCTTTACGCTATCAGCATCTTTCGATCCCTGCTGGGCGCTCTTAAGTTCGTCTCGGGTGTCTTGGAGCTTTTGAGAGAGGGAAGAGACTTGGCTTTCAAGGTGAGATCTCTGATTTAGAAGGCTATCTTTTTCGGATCCCAGATCTTCCAACTGCTTTCTAAGATTTTCAACCTCTTTCTCCAAGCCGCCATCTGTCGATTTGGCTTTTTGGGTGCTGGCCTGTTGCGCCGCCTTCTCCAGATCTTGGGCTTTCTTTTTCAGGTCTTCATTTTCCTGTTTGAGGCTTTCAAGTTCTTTTTGGACTTCTTCAGACAGCCCCTGCTGCGGCTTTTGCCCTTTGCTCCCTTCTTGCTGGTTAGCTTTCTTGAGTTCTTCTAGCTGGGCTTGCAGCTCTTTATTTTTGTCCTCCAGCTCTTTTACTTTTTTGTCATCATGGGCAGAGCCCACCATGGCCGCAGCCCCGCTTCTATTCATGGCATTTGAGCTGAGGGCGTCGATAGTCTCCGTTACTTCATCCAGGAAGCTATCTACTTCGTCTATGTCATAGCCTTCGCGAAACCTGGTCGTATTAAACCTATGGTTACGAATATCATTGGGCGTTAGCAGTGCCATTTATCTTCATCTCCTCCTGAATGGCTTTCAATTTGCAAACGGATCGTTATGGGCATTTTTATTTGACGTCCCGTCAAGACTGACTTGCGCAGGGCTTAAGATAAACACTTTAGGCGTCACGCGCGCTATTGAACCCTGCAGGGCGAATATGACTCCAGACGAAAAATCGAAAATTCTATACGCCGTCTTTTCGTCCGTAACTTCACTCAGGTTTAAAACTACGGGAATTCCCTCCCTTATAGCTTTGCCTACAGCGGGGGCATCTTCATAGGTTTTCGGGCACAGCGTCGAAATCCTGTTCATTGATCCTCCCTGGGATCGGAAAGAGTAGGGAGATGGAGAAGGCGAGGGCGAATGGATAGAGAACCCTGCCACTGAAGTGTCGGAATCGAAAGACACGGAATTTGCCTCGCTTTCAGGGTGTGCAACCGTTTCTGCTTCGCTCGGAGGCATTTCTATATCCGCCATGCCGAGATAACCCATTGCCTTTTTAAATCGACTCAATACCGGTACCTCTCATCCTTAACGCAAGAAAGGAGGAATATCTATATCCCCCGTATTGTCGTCATCGGCCTCTGCAGCTGCGGGCTTGGGCACCGCATCGGAGAGAATCTCCTGCTTTTCACTCAAATGCACGGATTGTATTGGCGGCACCTTGGAAGAAAATGAGTCGGTAAGATCTTTTTGCTTGAAAAGCGGAGCAGAGAAGTCGTCAATTTTCTCTTGCTTTCCGGATTCAAATCCTGCCACTATTACCGTCACTTTGATTTGGTCTCCCATGGTGTTATCGAAGTTTACGCCCATGATTATTTGAGCCTCAGGACTGACGGAACTTCTAACCATTTCCATAGCGCTGTCCATTTCGCTCATTTCCAGATCTTCAGATCCGGAAATTATTACAAGGGCTCCGTGGGCCCCGCTGATATTTTCCTCGATCAGCGGGGAGCTTATGGCCTTTTCGGTAGCCTTTAGGGCCCTGTCTTCGCCGTCGGCCGTAGCCATCCCGAAGAAGACGGTGCCCGCGTTCTGTAGGATGGCCTTCACGTCTTCAAAGTCCACATTTATGTACGACATGGAGTTGATAAGTCCGGTTACCCCTTCAATTCCCGCTATAAGGGCGCTGTCGGCCATGGAAAAAGCATTTAAAAGCGTGATATTTCCATTTCCCTCGATTTCGCACAGGCGATCGTTTGGGATGACGATTATGGCATCTACCTCTTTTTTGAGCTTCTCTATGCCTTCCTCAGCTACTTCGCTTCTTCTAACTCCCTCAAAGGAGAAGGGCCTGGTGACTACGGCTACTGTAAGGGCACCCATCTCCTTGGCTATGTGGGCAACCAGGGGGCTTGCCCCCGTTCCGGTTCCCCCGCCTTCGCCGCAGGTTATAAAGACCATATCGGAGCCCTGAAGGGCCTCCTGTATTTGGGCTTCGTGCTCCTTGGCCGCTTCGGCCCCCTTTTCAGGATTTGCCCCGGCCCCCAGGCCCCTGCTGGCTTCGTCAGACAATTCAATTTTTATATCCGCATTAGAACGGGCAATATCCTGCCTGTCAGTATTGATGGCGATAAAATCTACGCCCCGCAGTTTCGCATCAATCATGCGGTTAATGGCATTGCCGCCGCCGCCTCCTACCCCAACGACGCGTATTACAGTGTCGTTTTCGCTTGCAGCGTTATCAAACCCCTCGTTTTGTGCCACTTCTTAACACCGCCTTGCCTCTCATAATCGGGCATTCAATTTTAACTTTATAGCATTTGATTGAATATTAAAATTCGGTTTGGATCTTTTTAAGAAAATTCAATAGGACGCATCCAACACATCCAATCCGAAAAGAGTCTCCTCTTCTTTATCCGTAAGGGTGTGCGAATCTAGCCATCCATAGGGTAAATGGACTTTCTTTTGAAAACCGCTCCTGCCCCTGGAAGAAGTTACGATGTCTCCATCCGGTTCAAGGCTGGGGTCCAAAGAATCCAAAATGGAAAAAAGCTCATCTTTAGAAGAGCTCTGCATCACCGTGCTCCTAGCTTCTCCTCCCACAGGGTAGCCCCTAAGGTACCAGCCAAAGTGAGAGCGCATGGCCTGGGCGCCCCTTTGTTCGTCGCCTTCCATAAATTCGACCATCATTGAGAAATGCTCTTTTATACAGCAGACCACCTGGCCCAAAGTGGGAACAGTGACTTGATCTATGCCGTTAAAGGCCGCAAAGATATCGGAAAAGAGCCAAGGGCGTCCCTGCGATCCTCTTCCCACGGCAACTCCATCGCACCCCGTTTCCCTCATCATTTCCATGGCGTCCCGGCCCGAAAAGACATCGCCGTTGCCTATAACGGGAATGGAAAGCTCTTCTTTTAGCCTCTTTATCTCTTCCCAGTTGGAGTGGCCTCCGTAATACTGGGCGCACGATCTGGCATGGAGGATAACTCCGTCCGCTCCTTCTTCCTGGGCTATCTTTCCGGCTTCAAGGTATGTCTTGTGATCCTCATCGATTCCGGTGCGGATTTTGGCGGTCACGGCAATGGGCTCGCCGGCACACGCTTTTTTAGCTGCCCTGACTACTTTGGCGAATAAATCGTATTTCCATGGGAGGGCCGAGCCGCCGCCGCGCCTTGTGATTTTTGGAACGGGGCATCCAAAGTTTAGGCCTATATGGTCGACGTGCACTTTATCTAACACAATCTTAAGGGCCAGAAAAACCGCCTTTGGGTTTACTCCGTAAATTTGAAGGGAGTGGAGATTTTCTTGAGGAGAAAAACTAAGCAGCCTGAAAGCCTTTTCATTTCCCGCTATCAGCGCTCTTGCTGTGACCATCTCGGCCACATACATCCCCTCTCCCTTTCCAAACCTTTGGCAGAGCACCCTAAAAGGCCAGTTGGTAACTCCCGCCATGGGGGAAAGAAGCATAGGGGTTTTCAACTTCAAAGGCCCTAAACAAAGCGGCCCCATTTTCCCTTCCCCCACGGCGGGATCCGGAGGCAGGCCTGGAAAAGACGATTTTGCGATCTTGGCCTTTAGCAGCGTCTGTCTGTTTCTCTCTTTTCTCAGCTCGCTTTTTTCGCTGTTCATAGATCTTCTCTTGGTGTGAGGCGCAGGGAGGAGAGGGAAGAGAGGATGAAGTCTTTCGCTTCGCAAATCCTCATTCTCTCTTGGACCATGGAGTCTCTGTACCTTACGGTAAGACTCTCATCTTCCAAAGAATCGAAATCTATGGTGAAGCACCACGGAGTTCCAATTTCATCTTGCCTCCTGTACCTCCTTCCGATGGCTCCGGCCGAATCGAAGACGACGTTGAGATCTGCAAGGCGAAGCTCTTGGGCGAGGTTTTGAGCCATGGAAAGGAGGGGCTCCTTTTTGGAAAGAGGCAAAATGGCCGCTTTTACGGGGGAAAGCCTGGGATCTAGGTGAAGGACCGTCCTCTTTTCCGCCTTTCCTTCAGCTGAAATCGCCTCGTCTTCATCGTAGGCATCCATAAGGAAGGCCATAACCGAGCGGGTAAGGCCTGCGGCGGGTTCGATCACATAGGGGAAGTACCTTTCCCCGGTTGAAGGATCAAAGTAAGAGAGGCTGCGCCCGGAGGCATCGGAATGGGTTTTAAGATCGAAATCCGTCCGATTCGCAATTCCTTCCAATTCGCCCCACTCCAATGAATCAAGGCCGAATTTATACTCTATATCCACCGTCCTCTTGGAATAATGGGCCAACTTTTCTTTGGGATGCTCAAAAAGCCTGAGGTTTTCTCCCTTTATTCCCAGCTCCGTGTACCACCTCTTCCTTTCCTCTATCCAGTAAGAGTGCCACTTTTCATCGTCTGCGGGGGGAACGAAGTATTCCATTTCCATTTGCTCAAATTCCCTTGTGCGGAAAATGAAATTGCCGGGAGTGATTTCATTTCTGAAGGATTTTCCGATATTTGCTATGCCGAATGGGGGCTTTTGGCGCGAGGAAGAAAGAACTTGAAGAAAGTCGACAAAAATTCCCTGAGCCGTTTCAGGCCTCAAGTAGTGTAGGCTGTTTTCATCTTCCACAGGACCCAGGTTAGTGCGCAACATCATATTGAAATCGCGCGGCTCCGTCCACTCCGTCTTTCCGCATGTGGGGCAGGGGATGGAAGAAATGCTCCTTTCTTCGCCCCCGTGTTTTGCGGACCACTCTTCTTCCAGGTTGTCGGCCCTGTACCTGTGATGGCACCCCAGGCACTCTACCAGCGGATCGTTAAAGACCGTAACGTGCTTGGAAGCAACCCAGACCTGGGGAGGGAGGATGATGGAGGTGTCCACCCCTTCCACAGAAGCCCGGGAAGTGACCATATAGTACCACCACTGATGCTTTATGTTTTCTTTTAAAGCTACCCCCAGAGGGCCGTAATCCCACGCCGATCTGGTACCTCCGTAAATCTCGCCTGTGGGGAAGACGAAGCCTCTTTGTTTTGCCAGCGAAACTAATGCTTCAAGTTTGTTATCTGCCACAAGTCCCCTTTCTTTTTCATATTCAAAAAAATAATAATGTCAGGTCCAAACCGAACCTGACATTATCTACAATCTGCCCCGGATAAGTTTAAAGGCCAAGTTTGCCGGCGGCTGGCCTCTCGTCTATGGAAGGCATATCCTTGGCGTCTGCCGCATAGAACTTCTTCAAATCAGAGTAGAGCTTGGCAAGGGCGTCTTTTACCGTGTAGATCATGTGTCCGGACTTGTAGTAAGTCAGGGCGATATTTCCCTTAAGTTCATCGGGGAGCTCGATGTGATCTACGTCGTACTCGGTCTGATAGAAGGGTGTAGCCATGTCGTAGTACCCATTGCCCAGCATGATCTTAAGCGTGGGCTCCTGAAGGATGGCGCAGCACATGTCGTGGAGGGTGTTGGGGAAGGGCACGTATCCCCATTCGTCGGCTTTCACGTGATCGGGGAGCTTGTGAGTCCACACCCAGCCCTTGCCGGGAACGGTGGAAGTCCAGTCGAAGGGGGCAAAAGCAATGCGCTCTTTGTCGGTATCCCAGCCGAGGGTGCGCCTCAGGTAATCGTTTACGGTAGCCTCGTAAGCGGGAGAAAGGAAGGCGTCGTCGACTATGAAAGTCTGGTCATCACTTTCCGGATCCGTATCGTAACCGGATACGCGCCCGTCATACCTGCCCACGATTTTATTTTCGCTGCGCAGAACCTTCTTGCGGAACCTGCCATCCGGAACGCGCAGGGAGGAAGAGAGAAGGTACTCTTCGCCGAGGCCCGTCATCTCTGCATACTTTTTGGCTATAGCCTTGGCATCGTCTTTGTCGAGCCTGTTGCCCATGGAAAGCGCGCGCCTGTAAAGCTCGGCAAACTTTCTGGCTTCCTGGGCCCACTCCTCTTCGCTCTTGCCCGCTCCTGCCTTCTTATGGTATTGAGAAATCATGGCATAGGTGGGAAGGTAGCCTATGTAGTATTCGTCGTTGTCATCGAAAGTGTAGGAGTAGTCAAAGATGCAGGAAATCAGGCATGCTCCGGTGAGGGCGATTCCTTCCTGCTGCATCTTAAGGGTCAAAAGGCTTCCCCTCGTGGTGCCGTAGGATTCGCCGAACAGATACTTGGGAGAATTCCATCTGCCGTACTTTGTACACCAGTTCTTAATGAAAGTGGTGAAGCCCGCGATATCCCCGTCTACGCTCCACAGATCCTTCTTTGCCTTGTCGGCAATGATGGAAAAGCCGGCACCGGGAGCGTCTATGAATACGAGATCGCTGATGGGAAGCAGGCAGAACTCATTGTTGTCTACTATCTTGTAAGGAGTTCCCTTGCCTTCAAATTCCTCGGGAAGATCGATCCTCTGAGGTCCGAAAGACCCCATCATAAGGAAGGTGGAGGAAGCTCCGGGCCCACCGTTGAAGACGAAGGTAACAGGCCTTGAAGCATCGCTTTTCCCGTCAGAATCTACGGCTTCAAACATGGAGTAGAAGATGCTGGCTGCAGGCTTGACATCGTTTGTGTCGATCTTAAGCGTTCCTACAGTAGCCTTGTAATCGATTTTTTCCCCGTTAGCGCTCCACGTTCCCCTGGTAGAGTGCTCCTTATCGGCGGGGAGATCTTCGGGGAGGATAATGTTTGGATCTTTCTTGGCAGCGTCTTGAGTCTTAGTAGTTTCTGTATCGCTAGACATTTTTTAACCTTCTTTTGGCTTAAGCACTTTCAACGCCTCCAAAGCGCCTAGAGCGTCTGCAGTAGGCATTTATAGCGCGCCACAGCACTTTCCTGCCGCAATCTGGCCAAAGTTCCGGCTCAAAATCCAGTTCTGCGTACGCGCTCTGCCACAGCATGAAGTTGCTCAGCCTCTTTTCGCCGGAACTTCTCATGATCAAGTCTAAATCAGGGATATCGGAATTATACAAATGGCTTGCAAAACTTTTTTCGCTAACTTTTTTCTCCCCCCTGGAGAGGATTTCGTTTACCCCATCCACTATTTCGGCGCGCCCCCCGTAATTTACGGCAAAGACCACGTCTATGACTTTATTGTTTTTTGTGATCTCTTCGGCTCTTTCCAGCTCATTTATTACCGAAGTCCAAAGCTTGGGCCTTCGCCCGGCCCATCTTACCCTCACTCCCCATTCATCCATCTGGTGCACTCTGCGGTGGATTATGTCTCTTGAAAAGCCCATAAGGAAGCGCACTTCCGCAGGAGACCTATTCCAGTTTTCCGTGGAGAAAGTGTAGAGAGTGAGGTAGCGCACCCCCGCCTCTATGGCGCCGGCAATAGTGTCGAAGACGACAGGTTCGGCGGCTTTGTGGCCTTCAGTGCGCGTAAGGCCCCTTTGCTGTGCCCATCTTCCGTTTCCATCCATAATCACTCCGACGTGCCTGGGAACTTTTCCCTCAAAGCGGGGGATAATTTCCGGATGGGAAAAAGGGGGATCCGGGCGGGAGAGGGAAGTATAGTCTTCTTGGGCTTTCATATTTTCTCCCTGATTACCTTTAGCGAATTAAGTTTGCGATCCAAATAATAACTTATCCAGTCTTTTATAAGCTTTTCCACTTTTCCATCCGGCCCTTTGCACTTTTCCCATTCTCCCAAGAGCAGGGCGCAGAAAAGCTCTTTTTGAGGCTTTGAAAACCTGATAGAATCGCCAGCTTCACACTTTTGGCATACCCATCCGCCCTTTTGCATGCTGAAAGAAAAAAAGTCGCCCTCCCTTCCGCACTCGGCGCAAGCCAAGATTTCAGGCCTCCAGCCGGCATTGGACACAATCCTCAGTTCGTAGGAAAGCAGAATTTTCCATGCTTCCCTCTTCCTTTTGCTAAGGGCCGAGAGCGCTCCCCATAAAAGCAGGTAGTCGCTTTCTTCCCCCTGGAAAGGCTCAAAAAGCTTGTCGGTTATTTCGGCCATGAGGCAGGCGGCCAGGTATGAATCGTAGTTAGAGGAAAGGTAGAGGCCGAAAGGGGAAAGCAGCGAGGCCTGTGAAAGCCTTTCAAGCTCGCTTTTCCCTTTCCAGTACACAAAAGAATCTCTCATAAACGGAGCCAGGGACGCCCTCATGGACTTATTTTTCTTAATGCCGTTAGAAGCCAGTCTGGCTTTACCGTGGCTTCGGGTGAGGACGGAAAAGATGGCGCCCGCCTCTCCCAGAGGCCATTGCCTTAAAACTATCCCTTCATCTTCAATCAGCATTAGTAGAGGAACAGTCCCCAGAAGGCCAAAACCAAAAGTACGAGGAGCATGGTAATGGCCAAGATGATTATGTAGCCCATACCCATCTTGCTTGAGGCTATAAAGTGGCCCCGGCTTTCGAGAAATTCAATCTGCCTTTGCGTTTTCGGCTTATTTTTCCCTCTAAACCACCCCTTCAGGCTCATGGCCTCGAAAAGGGAAGTGATGACCATGGACCATGTCCATATCACGACCACGCACGCCGCCTGTATCACGTACCAGCTCCAGTAGACCATCCCCCCTATTTTGGGGGCAGCTCCCCAGGCGAGAAACACTACCCTTACCACAATTTGAGTCACTGCTGCAATAAACAGCCAAAGGGCTATAAAGCTGGCCATGGCTGAAAAGAAGATGTCCTTTGCAAAGTTTTCTGCAAAAGCTACAGGCCTTTTGTCGTGCTTGCACAGCGCTGCAATCTTGTAGCCCAAAACTACAAGAGAGTAAATGGCGGTGACGATTATAAAGAGGATGAGGAGGATGTGGAGCACAATGGCATACCACATTCCCACAGGATCCGAATGTACAACGGGCAGCCCTATGGACTGGTAGATCTCATGGCCTGCCACTTTCGGTGCCACCTGCTTATAGCCCAAAACCATTCCCGCGCTCCACGCCAAGGTCTCCTGCAGGTAATGATCGGCCAGGGTGGTGTCGCCTGCGGCGCCGTTTCCTATGCGCAGAATATGGTCTGCAAAAGGATAGTCGCGCAGGACGAAGTTTTCATTTCCGGCCTCCTGGGCCATCTGCATTATTTTGGCCATGCCGTCGACCTGGGAAGTCATAACGTCCTTGGCTCCGTAGGCAAGAAACGTAGGTATGGCAAAGCTTCTTGAATTGAAGGGGTTGCAGTTCCCGTCTTTAAGCCCCAGCCCCGGAAAGTCTATGCTAAATACCTTCCTCACCATTGACTGGTAGCCCGGATTGGCTCCGATTATGGAAAAGTCCTGGGCCCCCACAAAAGCCATGGCCCTTCTGGGCTCAAAAAGCATGGGAGAAGCTAGGATTTGAAAGGCTATTTTGTGATCCATATCCAAAATATAGGGCTCTATCCATCCCGATTCGCTGTCGCAGTGGACTCCTATGGCGTTGGGGTCCACCCCGGGAAACTTTCGCATCATGTTTATGGCCTCGTCGTATACCCGGGCCATGGAAGGGTAGTCTCGCGTAATGGGGGTGGTGTGCCAGACGGGCTTGTCGATGGTGGCTGCCACAAATCCGGCTGAAGCAAAGTAGTAAGCCTGGTCCTGGAAGGCCTTAGTTGCGCTTCCGGTCCCGGCTCCCGACAAAAATATTATTCCCGGCATTTCGCCTTTGTCTCCTATCGGGTAATGGAGGAGCATCCTTACTGTCTGCTTGTAGCCCGTTCCCTCTTGCACTCCTGTGAACTGTTCAAGTTTCAGGCCTACTTTGTATTTGCCTGTAGTCAAAGACAGGGCGCAAAGCCCCACTTGCCCTGCCTTTTGGGCCGAAGTGCACCGGACCGATTTTGAATCGGGAACCATGTCCACAGCAGTGTTGCTGGTCACGGGCTGTATGGTTCGATTTAAAGGCTTATCGCTCCAACTCACTTTTGCCGCCTGGGAGGCGAAAGCCAAAAGTACCATCAAGACTATAAAGACGCAAAGGGTGCTGGTAAATCTGAGGCTTGCAGGCCAATAATATTTGTGTTTTTTTCTGCGCGGTTTTTCTGTAAAGAGCATAAGAGGGCTATTTCTCATCTCCCTTGGAGGAAGAATTTCGCCTGAAGCCAAGGAAGCTTTTACTCTGCGCGTGCCTGCGCCTTTGGGCAGATTTTTTTGGTTCATAAAGCGGGGCGGGCGTAGCCTCTAGGGCGGGCGGCAAAATAGGGGAAGCCTGGGCAGGTGTATCTTCTGAAGGGGGAGGGGAAATCCTTGAGGGAAGGGTCTGCTCGCTTTCCTTTTCTGACTTTGAAACTAGCGAGCTTAAATCTGCGTGTTCGGCAGGCGCCTGAAGGTAAACTTTTTCTTTTTCTTCTCTTCCCCCCGCTTCCACTTCTTCCACAAAACCCCTGCGAGCGGGGCGGACGGTGGAAGGATCTGGCATCCTGTAGCCCAAGCGTTTAAAAGATTCGATTCTGTTTAAGACCTGTACAACCCGGTTGAGATAGGCATCCACCGAAGGCTCGCCGTATCCCCTTTTTCCCTTTCTCTGTGTAAAAACGGTATCCGATACGTCTATGGCGTCAACATCCATGGGCTCCCTCAAACTGGTATCGGGAGAAATGGAAAGATGCTTGCAAATCGTGTACCAAGAGTCGTCCATCACCTGGTCCACCTGCTGCCTATCGTAAGAGATGGTTTTTCTTTTTCCCTTATCAAATCTCTTGCACAGCGGAGCCAGCGCCCTGGGTTTTAAAGACAAGGCCAGGCCCAAAGTTTCTTCCATCCACCCCCTTTCGCCCCTGTATTCGACTTCCCAGCGGGTGTGCTTGTCAGAAACGGCTTGCTGCAGTCGCATCAGAGCTCCGTCCACATCGCTTATCCTGTAGCCTCCTTTTTGCAGGTCAAAAGAGGAGATTTGCACAGATTCCTGACTCATGGCGGGCTTGGCTTGTTCATAAAGCCGATGGGCTTTGGAAAGAAATTCATCTACCTGAGACGTGTTGTATCCCCATTTGCGTCCGCGCACCTTTCGTAAATTGGCCTCGGCGGCCGCACGCGATGGGCGATTCTTCTTTCTTCCCATCAGACTCCTTAGCGAATGATTTCTACATAAAGGATTTTAGTTTATAAAAATACATGTTATTATGATTACAGATTTGCCCTGGTAGCTCAGTGGATAGAGCACCGCTCTCCTAAAGCGGGTGTCGTGCGTTCGATTCGCATCCAGGGCACTTTCTATATCCTTTTTGCCATTTGGGTGGCGTCCAGAACAAAGAACCTTGTTTTAGCTTCAAAATAAGCCTGAAGCCTCCGATCTAAATCTTTTACGGCCTCTGCGGTCCGCATCCTGGAATCTGCGTCCACAGATTCGGAAAGAAACAGGATCTTTCGGCCATCCTCTTTGGCTTTCAGGCGGGGGGAAATTTTCCAATTAATGCACCGGCTCGCAGCCCCCAACTTGTCCATATAACACACTTCCCCTTCACGGGTGAAGCTTTCTTTTTCCCGGCCAAGAAAGGGATCGCGGCCCCGGCTTAAACACAACCCCAAAAATCCTCTGACCTTAGAAAGATCCATAGCCGAAATGGGGACAGAAAAATACAGGCTGACCGCCTTAACCACTTCGTCTACGGGGCCCGTGGCTGCAACTTCTCCCGTGCGGGCGCAAGACAAAAGGGAATCTAAAGAGCAGCTGGCTCCCTTGTCTGCCGTAAATTTTTTAAATGCCCCCCTCCAAGGCTCCAGGGGATCTGGGAGGGGGAGGCCCTCTTCCTTTTTTTCTCTCCCCTTCACGCTTTCTATGGCAGTTTTAAGGTCGCCCCCGGGATTTCTTTTGCCTGGGCGAAAAGATCCCACATCCGCTTGCAGGCAGAAGAGGGTAAAGCGGGGAAGAAGGGAAAAGACAGCCTCCTCCACATAAATTCTCACTTGCAGATCTTTGGGGTAACTTTTTCAACCAGTTTCTTCGCTTCTTCTATCGCGACTTCAAGCTGCTCCGGCGAAGAGAAAGATTCGGCGTATATTTTGTAAATGGCTTCAGTGCCGGAAGGCCTTATCACAAACCATGTGTTTCGGCTTTCCACCTTTATCCCCCCGAACTTTATTCCTTCCCTTGTCTTATCTGTTATGGAGGAGACGGGTTCGGATCCTATGAAGGGGCATGCCACTTCTTCGGGGCTTAGGGCTTTTATCGCCTCCCTCACTTCGAGATCGGCCTCGACATCTACCCTCCTGTACCAAGAAGGCCCAAAGTCCTTCTCTTCTGCCTTGTGCACCGCTCTAGGGGCGCTCCCGCAGGAGGACATTTCAATCGCCAAAAGATCGGCCACAATGCCGTCTTTGTCGGTAGTCCAAAGCGAACCGTCCCGGCACAGCAAAGTCATTCCTGCGCTCTCTTCTCCGGCTAAAGACACCCTTCCCTCTATGAGGGGATCTACAAACCATTTAAATCCGGTAGGAACTTCCCATGCTCCTGCGCAGTACCTTTCGGCGGCCTTGCGTATAAGGTCGGAAGAGACCACAGTCTTCCCTATTTTTTTATCCTTCCCCCATTTGCGGTGAGAAGAGAGGTAAAAAACGGCGGAAGCTAAAAAGTAGTTGGGGTTTATTACCCCCTCTTCAGTTATGAGGCCGAATCTGTCGGCATCCGGATCGGTGGCGCATACAAGATCCAGATTCTGCCATGCCTCGTCCTCGTCTAGCTTGGCCTTCACTCCGGCCATTGCGTCTTTCGAGGAGGGATCGATTCTTATCTTTTCGTCGTGATCTAGGGTCATAAAGGACCAAGTGGGGTCTAAAGTGTCTCTAAGCTTGCAGATCTTTACCCCGTACCTGTCGCTTATGGCCTCCCAGTAGTCTATAGATGCCCCGGAAAGCGGATCTACTCCGATTCGGGCGTTTCCGTTGCGGATCGCATCAAAGTCTATGACTTTGGCCAGATCCTCCACATACATTCCCCGGTAGTCCAGTTTTTTTACCCATGTGCTTGAAATGGCCTTTTGGAAGGGAATCCTTTCAACTTTCTTCCAGTCCTTTAGGATTTCGTTCGCCCTCTTTGCAATACGGGAAGTCAGTCCATCGGGGGCGGGACCGCCGGAGGTCGAATCGTACTTAAAGCCTCCAAATTCTGGAGGATTGTGAGAAGGGGTCACTACAATCCCATCGGCCATTCTTTCACGGCCCGAGTTGTACTTGATTATCGCCCTGGAGATTACGGGGGTGGGAGTGTAAGGCCTTGAATCTATAATGATTTCCACTTCAGCTGCCGCCAACACCTCTATTGCGCTTCTCCATGCGCATTCGCTCAAGGCGTGGGTATCTTTTCCTATAAAGAGGGGCCCTGCCACTCCTTCTTCCTTTCGGATCTCGGCTATGGCTTTTGAAATGGAAACTATATGGGCCTCGTTGAAAGAGGATGACAAAGAGCTTCCCCTGTGCCCGCTGGTGCCGAAAGACACCTTCTGGGAGGCCAACTGCGGATCTGGGACAAGCTCATAGTATTTTCTTACTAACAGATCGGGATTTATCAGATCTTTTTCTTCTGCCGGCTTTCCGGCTCGCGTGTATTCCATAAGACAAGAATAAAGTATTGGGAAAGGATCTTTAAGCCTGCTTCAGGTTCTTTCTAAGATCTGCCAATGGAATGAAGCCTGTGGCGTCCAGGTCCCGGGATCCCTCCGGGACTCTTAAGATTAGAGACTGCCTTTCTATTTGCACCAAAATGCTGGAGCTTTTGCCCACCGCGTCCCCATCCAGTTCTATGGGGGCCTTTCCCTTAAGACGAAGTCTTGCTTCCACTCCCCTTGTCTCTTCCATCGTAAAGGCGTCCTTTAGAAGGGGGGTTCCCCCCTTGGACTTGGACTCGTAAAATAGGCTGCTTATTAGTTCTGCCCACCCCAGTAGTCCCTTTTGGGTGTCTAAAAGCTTAAAATCCAAAATTCCATCCGTGTATGACGCCCCGGGCATGAGGTTTAAAAGCGGAATTTTCCCGCAGTTGCCCACAAGAAAGCTTCTGAATCGCACGTTTGAAAAACGCACGATCCTTCCCTCTTCGCTTTTTACGGAAATATCTCCCATGTAGTGAGGGGTCAAAATGCTTTTAAGCCCCCCCAACACGTACGCACCCCATCCCAGGTACTTTTTAAGCGAGAGGTTGGTCAGGCCTATCATTTCCGCATCGGTTCCAATTCCGGAAATCAAAAGGAAGCGGTGCTTGAAATAGGGATCTTGCGAATCTAAAAATCTCATGCTTCCCATGTCTATTTTCTTAGAACCGTGCGAGACAACCACCTTCAGAGATTCCTTTACATCCATGGGAAGTCCGACATTTTTTGCAAAGAGGTTGGCGGTGCCTATGGGAAGCACCCCCATGGGCACTCCGCTTCCGCACAGGGCGCTTCCCACGGTCCTTACCGTTCCATCCCCCCCACAGGCCACTACAACTTTAGCGCCCCTCCCCAGAGCCTCTTTGGCGCAGGCGTATCCGTCTTTCTCAATCAAAGTGTCTATGAACATGGGAGGCTGCATGTTCCGCTGAGCAAAGAATTGCTTTACCGTTTCTTCTACTTTTGCAGCTCTTGGCTTTGAAGGGTTAATGATGAAAGCGTAGTCGGCGCTTTGGTCATCTTCCCGAATTTCTATCCTCCTGTCCCTTATTTCCCTTTCGTCCCTTTTCTTCTTGACAAGATTTATCAGACCCTTAATTGCACCTAAAACGGCGGCAAATGCGAAAACAAAAAATGCAAATCTAAAAACGGTAGATATAAGCGAGCGATGTTTTTCATTCTTCATGTATTAATTTCCCCTCTTTTCTTTCTAATTTATTACAAATCCCTGCGTTAAACATTGCCGGATCGCGAAAAGCGGAGGGCGCTGTCCTGTATCATAGCTTTATAGAACAACGGTGAATTGGAGCTTGGAAAATGATAAACATGCAGCTGCTCAGAGACGATCCTGACCTGTTTAGGGTCTCTCAGGGGAGAAGGAAAGAGAGCGTAGAGCTGGTAGATGAAGTGCTGGCTCTGGATAAACTGCGCAGAGAATCTCTGACCCGTTGGGAAGAGGCCAGGGCGCAGCAAAAGAACCAGTCCGCGCTATTTGGAAAAGAAGACAAAAGGGAAAAAGAGAGGCTGGCAAACGAACTTAAGGCTTTGGCCGAAAAGGTGAACCTTCTTAAGGCCGATGCCGACAGGGCGGAAGAAAAGTGGAAAGAAAGTGCGTGGCAGCTTAGCAACCTTGTCTCCCCCATGGCTCCCAACGGCGGGGAAGACGACTACAAGATAGTAGAAAAAATCGGCCAAATCAGGGATTTTGAAGAAGAGGGGTTTAAGCCCCTGGACCACCTTACCCTCGGTGAGAAGTGCGGGGGAATTGATATGGCCAGAGGAGCTAAAGTCTCAGGCGCCAGGTTTTACTTTCTAACGGGAGACATCGCCAGGCTTGAACTAGCTCTTGAAATGCTGGGACTTGAATTTGGCAGGGAAAACGGTTTTGTGCCCACCATCACCCCTACTTTAGTCAAGCCTGAAATAATGGCGGGAACAGGGTTTTTGAACCAGCACGCCGATGAAATCTACCGCCTGAGGGAACCTGATGACCAGTACCTCGTAGGCACTTCCGAAGTGGCTCTCGCCGGTATGCACGCCGATGAAATCCTAAATCTTGAAAAGCCCCTGAAGTATTGCGGCTTTTCTGCCTGCTACAGGCGCGAGGCGGGCGCCGCAGGAAAAGACACCCACGGAATAATTCGCGTCCACCAGTTCAATAAGGTGGAAATGTTTGTGTACTGCAAGCCTGAAGAAAGCGAAAAGATACACCGTGAACTGCTGGAAATGGAAAAGTCCATGCTTTCAAAGATGGAAATTCCGTTCAGGGTTATAGACATCGCTGCAGGAGACCTGGGATCTTCGGCCAGCAGGAAGTTTGACTGCGAGGGGTGGATGCCGACCCAGGGACGCTACAGGGAGCTGACGTCCACTTCAGACTGCACTCAGTATCAGGCAAGGCGCCTCTCCATCCGCTATAAAGGCGGGGACAAAAATGAGTATTGCGCGACTTTAAACGGCACCCTTTCCACTACAAGGTGGCTGGCATGCATCCTTGAAAACCACCAAATGAAAGACGGAAGAATAGAAATTCCGACAAGCCTCAGGCCCTATATGGGAGGGCAGGAATTTATTTTGCCCGCACTATAGGGTAGAATTGCTCTCACACGGATAGGTGCCAGAGCGGTCGAATGGGATGGTCCTGAAAACCATTGAACCTCTTAAGGTTCCGCGAGTTCGAATCTCGCCCTATCCGCTTACTTATATCAGGAGAAGTTCCAAAGGCGCCATGGAAATTTCCAGCTTTAACCAGCTTCACGCTTCAGTCCAGCTTCCAGGCCTTCTGCTTTCGTCTCTAGCTCTTATGCGCGGAGATATTTGAAAGGGTTAAAGGGCTAACGGCCCACACACAAAAACTGCGCCCTCCCACTCACCCTGCGCATTTAAGGCGCAAAACTGCGTTTGAATTTTAAAAAGAGGAAAAATGATCGACATTAAAACCCCCAAAGAAGTAGAAGAGATGAAACCGGCAGCTCATCTCGTAGCAAAGACCCTAAAAGAGCTAAGTGAAAGCGTCAAGCCGGGAACTAACCTGCTGGAGATAGACGAATACGTCCACAAGGTCGTAAAGGATACGAAAAACTGCTCTTCTCCCTACGTAGACTACGCTCCAGATTTTGGTACAGGCCCCTTCGGCCATTACATCTGCACTTCCGTAAACGATGCGGTGCTTCACGGCGTCCCCTATGACTACAACCTGAAGAAGGGGGACCTTCTCTCTTTGGACCTGGCCCTCAGCGTAAACGGATGGGTGGGAGATTCCGCCTTGAGTTTCCTGGTTGGAGGAGAAGGATCGGAGGAGGATAAAAGGGTGATTAAAGCCACTCAAGATGCCCTTGCGGCCGCAATAGCCCAGGCAAAAGTGGGAAATCACCTCGGAGACATCTCCGCAGCCGCAGGCCGCGTGGCCCACGAAAGGGGATATGAAGTAAATACCGTCTTTGGAGGGCACGGCATAGGCCGCCAGATGCACTGCGAGCCTTACGTCCCTAATGACGGAAGGGCCCACAGAGGGTTCAAACTGCGCCCCGGACTTGTGATCTGCATAGAGCCGTGGCTTATGGAAGGCACCGATGAGATCTATCAAGATCCTAAAGACGGGTGGACCATAAGGAGTGCGGACGGATCCCGGGGAGCCCACAGCGAGCATGAGATCGCTGTTACCGAATCCGGCCCCGTGATACTGACTGCAAGGTAAAAATGGCGGAAGCTGACGAAAGACAAAAATTTTCCCGGATAGAAGATCTGTTTGCATCGGTATGTCGGGCGATAGATCCGGAAGGCGTAAAGAAGAAGGTAAAAGATCTCGAGGAGAAGACGTCTGCAGAGAACTTGTGGGACGATCCGGATTCGGCTCAGGCTCTTTTTGCGTCCCTTACCGCAAATCAGGCTTTACTCTCCAAAATTGAAGAGCTGAAAACCTCCCTCTCCGATATTTCCCTGATGATT
The DNA here is from genome assembly GCA_017413255.1 of Aeriscardovia sp. GTDB lineage: Bacteria > Actinomycetota > Actinomycetes > Actinomycetales > Bifidobacteriaceae > RGIG1476. Next base: position 101,690 of record JAFPUC010000014.1, read on the forward strand.
TCCCTTGCCCAAGATGAGGCAGACCCCTCGCTTTTGCAGGAAGCCGATGAGGAAATGAAAAAAGCGGAGGCGCAAATTTCTTCCCTGCAGCTTCGCTCTCTTTTGAACGGGGAGTACGACGAAAAGAATGCCGTCATCACTATTAGAAGCGGGGCTGGGGGAAATGACGCAGCTGACTGGGCCCAAATGCTCTTAAGGATGTATCTGCATTGGTGTAAGAAAAAGGGGTACGAGACCAGCTTGCTCAACCTTTCCCAAGGGGAGGAAGGAGGGGTCAAATCCGCCACTTTCCAGGTTATGGCTCCCTACAGTTATGGAATTTTGGCCAGTGAAGCCGGTACGCACAGGCTCGTTAGGATTTCCCCCTTTGACAATCAGGGTCGCAGGCATACAAGCTTTGCGGGAGTTGAAGTGATTCCTCTGGTAGAAAGCTCGGATGAAGTGAAAATTGACGAGGGGGATCTACGCATAGACACCTTCCAGTCTTCGGGCCCCGGAGGACAAGGGGTAAATACCACCTACTCAGCCGTAAGAATCACCCACCTTCCCACAGGCATCGTGGTAAATATGCAGAACCAAAGGAGCCAGATACAAAACAAGGCCCTGGCCATGCAAATCCTCCAATCAAAGCTTCTAGCCATTAAAAAGCAGGAGGAAAAAGAAGAGAGGAAGGAACTGGCGGGGGATGTGAAAGCAAGCTGGGGGGACCAGATCCGATCCTATGTATTTCACCCCTATCAGATGGTAAAAGACCTGAGGACGGGAGTTGAAACTTCAGACGTAGAAGGAGTATTGTCCGGAAATATAGACGAATTTCTCTCGAGCGGAATGCATTGGAAAAAGCAACATGAAAAATAAAAAGGCCGACGATAAAACCATAGCCACCAACAGAAGGGCCAAGTTCGATTACTTTTTGGAAGATGAAATAGAGGCAGGCCTGGTATTGATGGGAAGCGAAGTAAAGTCTCTGCGAGATTCTAGAGCTTCTCTGGCCCAGTCTTTCATTTCAATAGATAAGAGAGGCGAAGCATGGCTGGAGGGGGCAAATATTTCCGGCTACGACTTTGCAAACAGTTTTAAGCACGACTCGCTAAGAAAGCGTAAGCTTCTTTTACATAAAAAGCAGCTTCTAAAGCTCGCCCAGAAATTGGAGGTAAAAGGGTACACCCTGGTGCCCCTGCGCCTCTACTTTAACGATGAAGGCCTGGTAAAGCTGTCTTTTTCCCTTGGAAAGGGAAAAAAGGAATACGATAAAAGAAGGGCACTCAGAGAAGAGGAAGACAAGAAAGAGGCTCAAAGAGCGCTGCGTCTAAAAAACCTAAAGAGGAGTGTGAGGGCCTAAGAGAGATAAGTTTAAAAAGGAGGCAATGCCTCACCTGAAATTTCCAAACTAAAGGAGCAAATAAATGGGTAGCTGCCACCGCAACAACGTCCTTAAAAAGCGCGTCAGGTACTAAAGTACAACGGCATTTTCACACCCCTTTCGGCCCAACTGAACGTAGCGAACCAATCCACGGGCCTTTTGGAGAGAAATCCCGTCTATGCTCCCGGTGAACCTATAGAGTTTCAGTTGACCCTCACTCTTCTGATCGCAGCTCCCTGATCAACGCTTCCGCCGCGGTTCAATCCTTCACAATCCCGGGCTGGTACGGCGCCCAGGTATCTCTCGGAGAGGGAATGGAGATTGATACCTTTCTTTCCAACTCCACCTATGTGGCTGGCATGGAATACCAGGGCAATTCCACTTTGTAGGGAGACTCTACGGTCTTTTGGGGGCCTTACCCCCCAGCAGCAGGAAAACAATCAGCAATACATTTCCGGCTCCTCCTCAAATTCTTCCACCATACCTTCTAAAGATTCCACTTACTGGGGGATATCCTTTAACTCCGCAGGAGTGAAGTATATAGAAGCGAACGGGGAGGCGGCGGCTACTTTTTCTTCCAAAGCCTACAAACCTGCTGGTGGCTTACAACTCGGAGACAAATTCGCCATAACCTTTTACGGACAGATTTTGTCAGGAGTTAGCGGAGCCTCCAATTCCCTTTACGGGTTTGCAGGTTATCAAAGCAATTTCCCGCAAGATCCTGGGATGTCTAGCGGATGATGGATTTTGTGTAATGGACAGGGCGCTTCTACCGTAAACTACTTCCACACCGACGAGCTTTGGAAGTATGAGAGAGGCAGCTATAAAACCGCCACAGTATATGTTTCTACCCTCCAGATCTCTTCACCCACTTCCGTTATTCAGGTAGTCAAAGACGGGAAGGTTCAGGAGAATCCTTCCTATCCCCAAGAAAGCCCCATAGATTTCCAAATCTCATCCACCCTCCCCTCCTCTAAAAAGATGGTGGGAAATTACAGTTACTTTAGGATAGAAATAAGTCCGGAATCCGGAATAAGCCTTTACAATGGGGCTCTGGCTATAAACTCGCAATACCTTACCGTAGGAGGCGCTCCTATTTCTTCGGTGCCCGGAGTTAAAATCCTGAGCTCTGCCTCCTCCTTCATTGAAAATCCGGAAAGCATAAGCGTTATCTTTTCCCCAGATTCTATTAGCTACCTGATTTCCAAAGGACTGGCTAAGTCGGGAAGACTGCAGATAGAAGTTGTGAGGTATTTAAACCAGAACGCTTCACAAGCTGCACAATCCAATAAGATCGGGGCCTCTTCCTATTTGACCCCTTCTGCAAGCAGAAACTTTTCCCTGCAATCGGAACAAAGCGAAATCAGTGTGCAAGAAGAGGAAATCAGCATAGAAAGTCTTCCGTATACTGGAGACAGGTACATGAGCATGTTTATGCTCTCTGTTTTTAGGGTCCCCCTCTTTGCGGCAGGCGTCGGGGCTGGGGAAATAAACAAAAGGTTCAAGAGCAAATAAGGAAAAAGGGAAAGGAAGGAAGTTTGCCTCCGAGCGGGAGAGGCGCGGGTGTAGCATATATAGTAAAAGAAGAATCGTTACATTAATTTCGCAGCTACGGAGATAAGCTTTGGGATTTTACCGTCGCATTCGCAAAAGGATCCCTAAAAGGATTGTTTTTTGTTTCTTGGTTATGATCTGCACTTTGGCAGTAGCTTTGTCCTTTGGATTGCGATCTTACGCCAACGCTACATTTAATCCAGACGTACAGATAAATGTCTTAAATTCTGATGGTCTTGTAGAAACTAATCCAAACTTTAATGAGAGGCAACCCTACTATAAGCTGCAGCTCAGCGCAGTGCTACCAAGTGTTCAACAGATAGACAATGAAAGCAATGCCACGGGCTATGCCATTTCGGCCGTAGCCTCCGGAGGAGTGTCGGAACTGAACTTAGGCATACTGCAAACGTGGACGGGCTACAATCTTGCCCCTGAGTTTGCAGGTATGAACATATCAACAGCCTCTTCGAATTCCAACCCCAATTATGAACTGCTAGAGCAAATCGCTTACGGAGACCTCGAGGGAGTGCAAATAACAGGCACTTCTTCGCCTGCTTACTGGGGCACGCAGTGGACTCTCACTCTTACATCAGCTTTTATTACTTTTTTGGAACAGAACGGATACAAGGCAGCTACGGCTTCTTCTCCCCAGCCTTCCAGCCCCGGCCTTCAGCCCGGCGAAAGATTTGGCATAGTATTTTATGCCAAAGTAGGCGCCAACACTTCAGGAAAGAAGGACGCCCTCACAGCGTGGGCAGGATGGCCCAGTTCTAGCGGCCAAACTCCAAGTTCTTGGGCGGGGGCATCGACAGATACTTTGGACATGGGCGACAAAGCTCTGACGAATGAAAGCCATTTAAATATAGAACTGGGAGAGATAAAATCCGGCCTTTTTGATGATAAGCAAAAAATAGAGGTTCAGCCGGGAACTCCGATTGACTTCCAGGCAGTGGCTACCCTCCCGGATCCCTCTTCCCTTACCGGAAGCTCTCCATATTTCTCTTTTGAACTCATCCCTTCCTTAGGCATCAGCCTGACAAACCTTGGACAGGTTAAAGTGGCAGGATTGCCACTCTCTTCGCTTCCATCGGGATGGAAAGTGGAACCTTCCTCAGATGCCGGAAGCGTAGAGGGAGGCAAATTTGCCTATTGGATCCTTGAACTTACAGCGGCAGACATAGAAGAAATAGAAAAAGCAGGCTTCTCTCCCGCTACGGCTTCTTCCCCCCAGTCTTCCAGTCCCAAAATTGCCGTAGGATCCCCTTTCGCCCTGACTTTTACAGGAGAGCTTAACTCTTCTGCCAATGAGGAAACTCTATTGCGCGCCAGGGTGGGACTTATGTCGGATTCGGGAAACTGGACTCTAATTTCTTCTAAAGATGCGCAGCTTAGCTTCACTCCTACAGGCCAGCAAGAGAGCATTCCGGAAGACCTTTCCTTCAACTTCTTAAATAGCCAAGGCCTAGTAGACACTTCCAAGCCCCATTACTACATGACCTCCCTGGAGTCCCCTTCCGATCCTTCAAAAAGTATAGTTTCGCGCCTCGGAGTGCATAAGTTTCAAATTACCCTCCCTCTGCCCAATCCTTCGCAAATGGCAAAGGATAATTCCGTACTCGTGATTAAAAATATTCCGGGAGCGGGCCTTGCTATAGAGAACCCCGACTATATACAAAATGGCCATGCCTATATCGAAGGCATCGCCATAGCGGGTATGTCGCTAAGTGTTTTTAGGGAAGTACGCGCGCTTTACGCCAATGTGCCTTTCACTACCAGCCCTTCGGATTCCAAAAATCCGATGATTGAAGGAACTGGCGACGGTTCCAACTATTGGGAGCTAATCTTAACTCCCTCTGAAGTTGAAGAAATTGAACAAAAAGGAGTATCTGCGGCTACATCTTCCTCGCCTCAGGGAAAAGCCCCGGGACTGGCTCCCGGAGACAAATTTGCAATAACCTTTTCCGGGTTTGTCACAAGCGCTGCCTCGGGAAATGTGACAGATGAAGCCCAGGTAGGCTGGGCCTCTATGAGCCAGTCTTCCTCTCAAAGTTCATCTTCCGCCCCTTCCACTTCTTCAAAGTCTGTAAAGATCAAAAACTTCTCACCCTCTTCATCTCAGACCCTTACTTTAGTCCCTCAAACTTTGCAGGTGTACCCAGCCGCAAACCTGAGCATGGTAAACCACGGATACCTCAACCAGTACCCCTACGCAGGCATTGAAACTCCGATGCAGTTTCAGCTCTCCTCTGCCTTGCCCAATCCCTCTCAGATGACCGGGCAGTGGGCCAATTTTGATCTTTATGACATCCCTCTTACAGGAGTGAGCGTAGAAAACCCCAAAGAAGCCGCTTCTGATTTTGAACTGGCGGGCTTGCCGTTGCTTAGCATTCCAGGCGTTCAAATCACATCTTCTTCTCAAGAAGAGTGGATAGAGGGAGATGAATCGGGGCAGGAAAGTTTTGAAGTGGGCCTGACCCGGCAATCTGTGGAATACATCGAGAAGAACGGCTTTGCCCCTGCCACGAGGACCGCTGTCCAATCCACAAAGCCGGGAATCAATCCGGGGGCCCTTTTTGCCTTAACTTTCCCGGGAGAACTCAATTCTTCCGCGATTTCCTACCAGGGAAATTGCAGGGATACTGCCTACAGCCAATATGAAGGGAGCATGGACGGCAAACCTATAACCGAGAAATCTACCTTGGCATCGCTGGGAATAAAGTACAACGGCATTTCCACGCCCCTTTCAGCCCAGCTAAACGTTGTAAACCAGAAAACGGGGCTTTTGGAGAGAAATCCCGTCTACGCTCCCGGTGAACCTATAGAGTTCCAGCTGACCCTTACCCTCCCTGATCCAGATTCACTTTCCAATACTGCCCAGGCCGCAAACTCTAACTCAATTCCAGGATGGTACGGAATTCAAATAACGCCCGGAAAGGGAGTGGATGTTCAAACTTATATTTCCACGGAAGTGACCGTAGCGGGTCTCCAGTACCAGTACACCCCCACCCTTATGAATGACAGCTCGGTCTTTGGGGGGCTTTCTTCCCAGGAGCAGGAAGAGGGGCAGCAGTACATTTCAGGAACAGCTTCCAATTCTCCGACAATCTCTTCAGATGACTCATCCTACTGGGGGTTGGCCTTCAATTCTGCAGGTATAAAGTACATAGAAGAAAATGGAGAGCTTCCTGCAACTTTCACTTCCAAGGCTCACTGGCAAAGCGGAGGACTAAAGCCCGGAGACAAGTTTGCCATAATTTTCTACGGGCAATTAAATTCCGATGCCTCCGCCTCAAATCCCCTCTATGCATTTGCGGGCTACGAGAGTAATTATCCCGGAGATCCCCAGCGTTCCAGCGGATGGTGGACAGAATCTGACGGCCAGTGGGGGCTGTCTAACCCCACGGTAAACTTCCGGCAAGGCTGGCAGTACCAGTTGAGCAGCTATAAGACCGCATCGGTCTATATTTCCAACTTCCAAATGTCCTCTCCTACAGACACCCTCCAGGTTGTTAAGGATGGAAAACCGCAGGCCAACCCTTCTTACCCCCAAAATGCTCCGATAGACTTTAGGATTACTTCTTCCCTTCCCCAATCCTCTAAAATGCTTGGAAACTATGGCTATTACAGGTTAGAAATAGATCCAAAGTCGGGCGTAAGCGTTTACAACGGATCTTTGGCGGAAAATGCAGCTTACTTTACCGTAGGGGGAAAGCTCCTCACTTCCATCCCCGGAGTTAAAGTGCTAAGTTCGTCCAGTTCGCCCGAACTTAAGGGAGGGCAGAGTTTAACTATTGCCTTTAGCCCAGCTTCCATCTCCTACATCACTTCCAACAATTTATCTTCTTCCGGAAATTTGGAAGTGGATTTTGTCGGATTTTTAAATCAGAACGCATCTTTTAAAGCTAATTCAAACCAAATTGCTTCCTTCTCTTCCTTCTCTTCTTCGCCTTTGGGAGAGTACTCCGTCCAGTCAACTTCCAGCGAAGTTAGCATTCAGGAAGAGAAGGGAGCCATCCGCAACCTCCCGCTAACAGGAGGAAAAGGAGTGGTTTTAATCTTGCTTTTAAGCCTGGTGACAGTAGTTATGTCCGCGGCGGGGATGGTGCTGGCCAAAAAGATGATGAAAAAAGGGTAAAACGGCCCGTGCTGCAAGGCAAAAATCAGGGCGTTGCTGCTGATAAAAATAAATTAGATTACAGGCAGTGGTAAAGGGTGCAGAAAAGCAGGACGAGCCCTACGGAAAGAATTATGTGTATGAGGCCGGCGCACTCCGAAATCATTGCATTTTCTTTTTTGCCGGGAGTTTTAGAACTTAACTGCGCCATTCCCCTAACAAAGAGCATGAATACCGTTCCGAGTACGCCGATATTGTAAAAAATCATAAACCAAACAAATAAAGCCCTGTCGGCAGCAAAAGAGTGGGAAAAATAACCAAATACGCTCAGAATCAGGAACATAAACATTCCCAGTATCAGGGTATGGGGATGAAGATCCATGAGATTGGTTTTCTTCGCCTCTGCCGGATCCAGCCCCTTCCTCTTCGTGTATTCGCGCGCAAAAACCCCCAGGCAAAGTCCCAAAACCATATAGAACACGGCAAACCCCAAACAAACTTTCATTCCCTCGCTCCGTTCTGTTTTAACCTTTCGCTATCAATATAATTTAATCGTCTAACAAGATAAGTAGGCGGATCCGGCCTGATGCAGTAAAAGGTAGAGAATGGCAAATAAAAAGAAAAAGCTGACAGCCCAACAGCTGGAGAGAAAAAATGAAAAAAAGCAGAGGAGGAAAGTTGTTCTGGCTGCCAGGGCAAAGGCAAAGACGGTAGATACAAGGCCGACTTTCAGCAAATGGCTTCTTTATCTGCTCAACGCCCTCGCCTTTTTCATCATTTGGACCGTGCTGTTTTGGTGTGCAGATAAGAAGAATTACCGATTCTCCAAGCTAGTTTTAATAACTGCCTGCTTTACCGCGGTGGAATTAGCCTACAGCCTGTTTATAATTTCTCAAATTCAAAAGAGCGTGACGCGCATAGAGGGGGAGAACCGAAGGCTGCACAGAATCCGGGTGCTGAGAATCTTCTGGTCCAACTGCGTGCTGTTTATAGGAATAGGGCTGTGTATGGGCTTTCTTGCCCTATTTGTGGTCAACAGCCGCTACCCGGCTTGGATGGTAGCCTTCCTTTCAGGAATAGGCGGAGGCCTTTACGGAGTTCTGTACTGGTCCATAAACCAACTTGTGGTAGTCAAGTGGCGCCTGGTTTAAGCTCACCTCTGTACTATTAGATATTGGGATATTTAAACCGAGGTGAACAAAAATGCCCGATGAATTTGAATTTGATACGGTTATAAACCGCATGAATACCAATTCCGTGAAGTGGGACGTGCAAGAAGGCCAGCTCCCCATGACGATCGCGGATATGGATTTTAAAACTTCTCCCGCCATCATAAGCGCTCTCGAGAAAAAAATCAGTACCAGGATCTACGGATACGAAATTCCGAAAGACGACTACTACCAGTCCATAATCAGGTGGTGCGCTTCCAAGCACAACTGGGAACCGGCCAAGGAATGGATCTTGTACTGCAACGGTGTCATCCCCGCTATATCGGTAATAATTCAGCGCCTAAGCAACGTAGGCGACAACATAGTAATGCTCACCCCGATTTGCAATGCCTATTTCAACGTCATCTTCGATAACGGCAGGCACGTGATAGAAGTTCCTTTGGATTACGACGCTTCTGTAAACGAATACTCGATCAACTGGGATCTATTGGAAAATGCATTTTCCAACGGCCATGCATCCCTGATGCTTCTGGCCAATCCCGGCAACCCCACCGGGACCTGCTGGAAGCAAAGCGAGCTGACCACAATTTTGCGCATGGCCCACACGTACAACATAACCGTGGTGTGCGATGAAATCTGGGGGGATCTGGTTTTGGAGCCCGGGCAAAGTTACGCCCCGATTCTCAGCCTCCCCAAAGACCTCACAAACGTAGCCATAATGCTTACCAGCACCTCAAAGACCTTCAACACCCCCGGCCTTCACTCTGCAAGCGTCATCATCCCCGACAGGGCGCTTAGAGAAATCTGCTCCAGAGGCTTTGCCATTGCGGACATAATTTCCCCGGGCACAACCTCCCTGCAAGGCACTATCGCAGCCTATCAAAAGTCAGACGACTGGGTGGCCGCCCTCAGGAACTACCTGTGGGGAAACATTGATCACGCAAAGCAGTTCCTTTCTTCTACTATTCCGGAAATAAAGCCCGTTCCCTCTCAGGCCACATACCTCATGTGGCTGGACTGCAGCGCCCTCTTGGCCTCATCTAAAGGAAAGACTTCCAGAGATCTGGCCAACTATCTTAAAGAAGATACGGGGCTAATCCTTCTTTCCGGAGACAAGTTCCGAGGAAATGGAAGGATGTTTTTGAGGATGAACGTGGCCTGCCCGCGCTCCAAACTTGACGATGCCCTCGGAAGGCTGCAAAAAGGCGTGAGCGATTTTCAAAGCGGCCTGGCTCCCGCCTCGGAGCGGAGGGAGACGCAGCCTTCAACCCAGAAGCCGGCTTCCTCAAATTAACCCTCATTTCCTTTCCTTCGCTTTATCGTTTAGCCTCTTACTTGCTTAAAGGAGTCTATGCCCAGAACTATTGAAGAAATTCTTGATGACTTAAATCCCCAACAAAGAGAAGCCGTAACCTACCAGGGAAAATATCTGCTCGTCTCGGCAGGCGCCGGGAGCGGAAAAACCAGGGTGCTTACCCGACGCATCGCCTATGAGCTTTTGATGGGGGAAGCTGAAGCGCGCAACTTTATGGCCATCACCTTCACCAATAAAGCCGCCAACGAAATGAAAGAGAGATTAAAGTCTCTCGTAGGTCCGAGCGCGGGTTATATGCAGATTTCAACTTTCCACTCCGCCTGCGCAAGGCTTTTGAGAATGTATCCCGCTTCCGTAGGACTGGATAAAAACTTTGCAATTTATGACGATGATGCCAAATCAAAGGCCTTGAGCCAGATCGTTTCCAAAATGGGATTTACTTCCGAAGTGAATAAGGAATGCAAATCCCAGAAGAAATGGATCTCAAAGTGCAAAAACAGAGGGATAAGCTGGGAGTCCGTTTTTGAAGATCTGGGCCTAAACCGCGGAGCAGAGTACATCCAGAAAATGCCATGGAACACGAGAAGCGCCATAATTTACAGGGACTATGAAAGGGAGCTGGCCAAAGATAATGCCGTCGACTTTGACGACTTAATTTCCAAGGCCGCAGAACTTTTGGAAAAAGACAAGGAAGTTAGGGAAAGGCTGCAAGGAAGGTTTACCAGAATTTTTGTAGACGAGTACCAGGACACCAATCCCGCCCAGTACAAACTCATAAGGCTTTTGGCTTCCCCCCAAGCTTATGTCACGGTGGTAGGAGATTCCGATCAGTCCATATACGCCTTCAGGGGCTCCGATGTTTCCATCATCCGCAATTTCACCAATGACTTTAAAGGCTCAAAGACTGTGCTTTTGGAGCAAAACTACCGCTCCACCCCCGACATCCTTGCCGTGGCCAACAGCGTGATAAAGCACAATCCGAAAAGAATTGACAAAAAGCTCTGGACAAAAAACGAAAAAGGGAAAGCTGTGGAACTGGTGGAGTGCGAGAGCGAAATGCAAGAGGCCGACTTTGTCGCCTCTACCATTGAAGATCTCCACTCTTCGGGAACTTCTTACTCCGATTTTGCCGTCCTGTACAGAAATAACGATCTTTCAGAGCCCGTGGAAAAAAAGCTGGTGGCAAGGGGAATTTTCTACCAAATAAGGGGAGGAAAGAAATTCTATGACAGAAAGGAAGTAAAAGACGCCATAGCTTACCTGACTTCAGTTATAAATCCGAAAGACGACGTAAGCCTGCTTAGGATTATAAACACTCCGGCAAGAGGCATCGGAAAAACCAGCCAGGAAAAGTTGACAGAATACGCCATGCAAAAAGGCATACACCTCCAGGAGGCCCTTAAGGATCCGGAAGGCGTCATAAAGCCTGCCGTTGGACGGGCATGTAAAGAGCTGGCGGCAAAACTTGGCAGGTGGAGGAGCCTTTCTTCCTCCATTTCCCTTAGCGGATTTGTCAAAGAGGTGGTAGAAGAATCGGGCCTGTTGGATGAAAAAAACGAAAATAGGGAAGAGAGAAACAAGAACCTCTACCAGCTTTGCTCAGCTGCAGAAGAAATGGAAATCCAAGATCCGCAAGCTTCCATTGTCGATTTTTTGGAACACGTTTCATTAATGCAGGCGGGAGGGGAGGCTGGAAGCGAAAAGGAGGCCGTGAGCCTCATGACTATCCACTCCGCCAAAGGTCTGGAATTTCCGATAGTTTTCGTAATAGGGATGGAAGAGGGAATTTTCCCCCCTTCAAATGCCACTTCCAAGGATGAAGAAGAGGAACGCAGGCTGGCATATGTCGCCATTACCCGGGCCAAAAAGATTCTCTTTCTTACATATGCCGATGAAAGATTCCTCTTCGGCAAGCGCGAGAATCGAATCCGCAGCCGCTTTTTGGATGAAATCCCGCCTAAACTTTTGGAAGAAAAGGAAGGGGGATTTAGCTCTTACTCTGGCTTTGGAAGGCGCTACAAAAAGCGCAACTCCCCTTCATACGATTCCCTGTTTTCAGAAAATTCTCCCTTCCTTAGGGAAAGGGAGCTAAAGGCCCGTAAAGAGCCGGGAGGAGAAGAAAAGGGACAGCTCATCCCGGGGGCGTACGTAATCCACAAAACCATGGGACTTGGAACAGTGCAGAAAGTCTTTTTCACCCCTACCGGAATGAATGTGAAGATTAATTTCAAAGGCTACGGCGCAATTTGCTTCCCCGCTTCCGACAAATCCCTGGAAATTTTGGACTGATGTCGAAAAAAGCCTGTAGAATGGCATTCGACTTACCGTCCGGAGCCTTAGCCCATAAGTTGGCCGGCTCAAAAGCAATTTGCAGTTCGTTTTATACGACGGAAAGAGGATAGATGACGAGCATACAGCGTTCTCGCAGGCAAGTGCGCCTTTCAAGGGCTCTGGGAATAGCCCTGACCCCCAAGGCTCAAAAGTATTTTGAAAAAAGGCCCTATGTTCCGGGCGAACACGGAAGGGGCAAGAAGAGGGCGGAATCCGATTACGCCGTCCGTCTTAAGGAAAAGCAGCGTCTGCGCGCCCAGTACGATTTGTCGGAAAAGCAGCTTTCAGACACCTATAAGAAGGCCACCCACACCAAGGGCCAGACCGGCGAAGCTATGATAGCTTCCCTCGAATCTAGGCTAGATTCCCTTGTCCTCAGGGCCACTTTCGCCAGGACCATGGCCCAGGCCAGGCAGTTTGTAGATCACCGCCACATTCTGGTAGACGGCTCCATAGTAGACAGGCCCAGCTATAAGGTAAAGCCCGGCCAAGTGATACAGGTAAAGCCCAAGAGCCAGCTAATTTCCCCCTTCAGGGCTGCGGCAGAGGGCGTAAACCAGGAAGTGCTTCCAAAGGTGCCCGGATACCTGGACGTAGATCTTGCCCAGCTCAAGGCCACCCTCGTCAGCGTGCCTGATACTGCCAGCGTTCCCATCCAGGTAAATATTCAGTACGTGGTTGAGTACTACGCCAGGTAGCTTTTAATTTTTTTGCATGGCATCCCAAGGGATGCCATTTCTTTATAATCGAATACATGAAAGTACGCCTGTATATGGTCCGTCACGGTCAGACCTATTTCAACCGCTATGGAAAGCTTCAAGGCTGGAGCGAGGCTCCGCTTACCCCTGAAGGGGAGCGGCAGTGCAGACAAACCGCTGAAATTATGAAAGGGGCCGGGTTTTGTGCGGCTTTTTCTTCCGATCTCAGGCGTGCCCAGGACAGTTTGAAAATAGAGCTTTCCTGCATGGGCTTAGAGGTGCCCACAAAAAGCTTTAAAGGCCTGAGGGAAGAATTTTTCGGATTTTTTGAGGGATTTGATCTCTCAGAAGCGTGGGTAATGGCAGGAGCCAAAAAAGGCATCAAGACATTCAAAGAAGCCCTGGAAAAGTACGGAGTAGACGAAACTATAGATCTTATGAAAGAGGCAGATCCGTTTTCGGATGCAGAAGGAAGCGCGGAATACTGGGAAAGGGTGCAAGAGGGCTACAGGCAGGCCGCCCTGTGGCTAGAATCCGTAAATCCCTCCGGCCCCGTGCTCCAGGTAGGACATGGGACTACTATTTTGAACCTTTTGAGGAAAAACGGGAGCCTGAGAACGGAACGGCCCGCCAACGGGGAAATTTTTAAATGCATTTTCGATACCGAAGCGGATTTCGAGCACTGCCTGTCCTTTGAGGCCTTATAGGAAATAGGAGGAATTATGAGCATAGGCGCCATAGCAGGGCTGATAGTGGCTATAGCGTTTGCCGTGATCGCAGGCGTTTTAATCTACCCTATGGTGCGCCTGGGTCGTCTCTTTGACGCAATCGCAAAAACCGTCAAAGACGCGGGAGACGAAGTAATGCCCGTTATAAAACAGGGCAACGAGGCCGTGGGGGAGATAAACAAGACTCTTTCGGATGTAAACTCCATAACGGACTCTGTAAAGTATACGGCCCAAAATGCGGCAGCACTTGGCAACCTCTACACTTCACTTCTTGGAAAGCCCATTATCAAGGCGGCTTCCTTCCTCTACGCCCTAAGGAAGGCCTCGGCTTCTTTCATGAAAAAGGGAAAGGCTAAGAAGGCGGCCCCGGAGGAGAAAAAGTGAAAAAACTCTTTTACTTTTCCCTGGGGGTCACTATAGGCGTCATTATGGTTTCCAAAGCTAGAGCATATGTAAAAAACAAACTTCCTGAAGGCGCTTCTTCCTTCCTGTTTTCGGATGAGGGGAACCTTCCGGCCACCACGCTGCAGGCCCTTCTTCAGGAATTTTCCCTAGCTATGGAGGAAAAAGAAAAACAACTGGCGGATAAGTTTTTAAATAAGTAACCGGAGCCTATATGAAAACAAGCGAGATCGCAGACAGATTCTTAAATTACTTTGAAAAGCGCGGGCATCTTATAAAACCCTCAGCCTCTTTGGTCTCTTCCAACCCTACGACGCTTTTCACAATAGCAGGCATGATTCCTTTCATCCCCTACCTTCTAGGGGAAGAAAAGCCAGAATCCAAGAGAATGGCCAGCCTGCAAAAATGCGTGAGGACTTTAGACATAGATGAAGTCGGGAAGACTACGCGCCATGGCACTTTCTTTCAGATGCTGGGAAACTTTTCCTTTGGAGATTACTTCAAAAAAGAAGCCATAGGCTGGGCCTGGGATCTTTTAACTTCCCCTCTGGAAGAAGGGGGATACGGAATCGAAAAAGACAGGCTCTTCATCACGGTCTTTAAAGATGACGAAGAATCCAAAGAGGCTTGGAAAAATTTGGGTGTGCAAGAAAGCCACATCCAAAGCCTGGGGATGGAAGACAATTTCTGGACCACGGGGGGGCCGGGGCCGGGCGGACCTTGCTCTGAAATCTTTTTGGATCAGGGTCCTGAATACGGAGAAGCTTCAGGCCCTGCCGGAAACGAAAAGCGCTACATAGAAATTTGGGACCTCGTATTTGAAAATTACGAAGTTGACAACGTACAGTCAAAGACCAATCTTCACATCGCGGGAGAACTTAAAAATAAAAATATAGATACCGGGATGGGCTTGGAAAGGCTAAGTTACCTCCTTAACGGGAAAAAGAACATTTATGAGATAGACGAAGTGTTTCCCGTAATAGAAGCCTGCGAACTGCTCTCCGGAAAAAACTACGGATCCGACCCCGTTTCCGACACCCATATGAGAATCGTGGCAGATCACGTAAGAAGCGCCATGATGATAATGGCCGACGGAGTGAAGCCTTCAAACCTCGCAAGGGGATATGTGCTTAGGAGGCTTTTGAGGCGCTCTATAAGGTCTCTTTCGCTCCTTGGAGCCCCGGACAGGATTCTTTTGCCAGAGCTCATGGGGGTATCTCAAAAAGCGATGAAGAAAGAGTATCCGGAACTGGAAAACAAGATCTCATCCATTCAGGCCGAAGCCGAAAAGGAAGAAGAAATATTTAGGCGCACTCTGGAGCGGGGAAGCGACATGCTCTCCTCTGCTATCCAAAAGGCAAAGTCCGAAAAGAAGGAAAAGATTGACGGAAAGGCCGCCTTCCAGCTTCACGACACTTTTGGCTTTCCGATAGAGCTGACGCGCGAAATTGCCAAAGAAAGCGGGCTGGAAGTAGACGAAGAGGGATTTAAGGCCCAAATGGCCATCCAAAAGGGAAGGGCCCGCCAGGACGCGGTAACGAAGAGGCACAACGTAGATGTGGCGGTGTACGACGAGGCAAAAAAGAGGCTTAAAGAAGAGCAACAGTTTACGGGCTACCAAACCCTCTCTTCTTCGGGCACGGTGCTGGAAATCCTTTCCGAAAAAGGCCCTGTGGAAAAAGCCGGCAAGGGAGAGACGGTGGATCTCATTTTGGACTCCTCCAGCTTCTATTTTGAAAGGGGAGGGCAGCTTGCCGACAGGGGAGAAATCATTTCCCCCACAGGGGTTTGCGAGGTGCTCGACGTCCAGCAGCCCGTAAAGGGCCTGACCGTTCACCACTGCAAAGTGGAAGATGGAGAGATTCTGGCAGGGCAGAAAGTAGACACCCTTGTGGAGGAAGAAAGGAGGAAGGCCCTGGCCAGAAGCCACACCGCCACCCACATCCTCCACCAGTCCATAAGGGAAGTTTTAGGTCCCGATGCAGTTCAAAGCGGAAGCGTAGTTGATGCAGACTACTTAAGCTTTGACTACAAATCAGACAGGGCCCCTTCCAAAGAAGAACTGTTTGCCATAGAAAAGATGGTAAACATGAAGATAATGGAGGACCTGCCCGTAAAAGCCGAGCAAATGCCCCTCGAAAAAGCCATAGAGGAAGGGGCGATGCATCTCTTTTCCGACAAATACTCCCCCATCGTCCGAGTGGTCTCTATTGGCGAAGACGGGTGGAGCAAAGAGCTGTGTGGGGGAACCCACCTTTATTCCACAGGGAAGGCAGGGCAGTTTATTATAGTCTCCGAATTTTCAAATGGGGCCGGAATCAGAAGGATAGACGCCTTTGTGGGAAAAAAGGCTTATCTTCAAAACCGCCTGAACCACCGGACGGTGAAGAATCTGGCTTCGATTATGAGCTGCCTTCCCCAAGAGCTCGAGACTAAGGCATCCGGGCTGCTTTCAGGCCTTAAAAGCGCGCAGAAAGAACTTTCAGGCTTTAAGGAAGAAAAGGTGGAGGCAAAGATAAAAGATCTGGCGGCATCAGGAAAGAGCGTCTTTGTAGAAGACATGGGGCGCGATATTTCCATAGATCTTCTTAGGAAAGCCGCTACAAGCCTCATGTCGAAAATGCAAAATAAGGCGGCCTGCTGCTTTTTGTACGGCATTTCCTTTTCGGCCCCAATAGTGGTGGCCGCTTCCAACAAGCTGGCGATCGCAGAAGGAATCAAAGCAAACGACCTCGTAAGGGCTTTTTGCTTGGCCATAAAGGGCGGGGGCGGAGGCAGTGCAGCTTTTGCCCAGGGCGGCGGAAAAGAGGACCAGAACGTCAAAGAGGGAGTGAAGGCCGTGAAGGCAATGCTGGAAGCGCTTAAGGCCCAATGAAATGCATGGGGGTCGATTTAGGCCATAAAAGAATTGGCCTGGCCCTTGGGGAGAGCGAAGCCCAGGTGGCATGGCCCTTAAAGACTGTGCGGGTGGAAGGAGATCCCTTTTTCGCGTTAGACGAGATTGCCCGGATAGCCAAAGAAAATGGCGTGCAGTTTGTAGCCGTAGGGCTCCCCTTGAATATGGACGGATCTGTCGGACCCTCCGCAAAAGCGGCCCTGCGCTGGAAAAAAGCCTTTGAAAAGAGAGTTTCCTGCAAGGTGGTAACGAGCGATGAAAGGCTGACTACCACGGGGGCTCACCGGCAGCTCGAGTCGCTTGGAATGAAGGCCAAAAATCACATGAGGGTGGTGGATCAGCTTTCGGCCGTCATGATCCTGCAGTCTGCAATGGAGAAGGAAGAGGGAAGGAACAGCGGTGAGCCTGGAAAGTGACCAAGAAGAGGGGGAAGGGGAAGCCTCGCAGCCCCGGCAGGCAGAAGGCAAAGAACGCCTAACCCCCCAAGAGGAAGGCTCAGAGGCCGGAGACGAGGAAACTCTGGACGATTTCCAGCTCTTTGAAAGGGAAGCCGGCGCAGAATTGGGCGTAGCCTCACAAAGCCGCTGGAAAAGAAGGCATGACAAAAAGGCGAAGAAGAAAAAAATAATAACCATTTGCATAATCTCTTTCGTATTTGCCGCAGCAATCGTCGCAGGGGGCATAGCCACAAGCCGATTTGGCGGAGGCCTCTTTTCCTGGTTTGGAAATGCCGTAGAATCCGATTACCCGGGCCCCGGATACGGCTCTGTAAACTTCACAATTAATCCGGGAGAAGGAACAAGCCAGGTGGCCCAGGGCCTTGTCAAAGCCGGGATCGTAGCCTCTGAAAACGGGTTTGTGAGCGCAGTAGAGTCCAACAATGACGGCCAAGACCTTCAGCCCGGCACTTTTTCCCTAAAGTACAAGATGAGCTCGAATGAAGTGCTCTCCATCATCACCGATCCATCCAAAGCCATGGGAATGCTGGTATTTACCAACTCCATGAGGTCTACCGACATGATTCCTACCCTGCTCAAGTACACTTCATGGAGCAAAGCTGAAATAGAATCGGCCCTAAACGGCGGAGGGAAGGGAATACTTCCGCCGGAGGCGGATGGGAGCTTTGAAGGGTGGCTGGAGCCCGGAACATACGATCCTAAAAGTTACTCGAGTCCCTCGGCGCTTTTGAAGGCAATGGTAGATGCCAGAATTTCGGCATTAAACTCCCTCGCAGTCCCCCAGGGGGCGCAAAGGGAAAAAATACTCAAAATAGCCTCCATCATAGGCCAGGAAGTAAATCAGCAGCAATACTACGGGAAAGTGTCAAGGGTAATTTACAACAGGCTCTCTAAGCACATGGTCCTTGGCATGGATAGCGTCATAGCCTACGGGTTTGGGGTTAAGGCAAAAGATTTGACCCAATCTATGCTTACCGACGCCTCCAATCCCTATAACGACAGGCTTCACCAGGGCCTTCCCCCTACTCCGATAGGAAACCCGGGGCCTGAAATGATAAAGGCCGCCATGAACCCCACCCCCGGAAATTGGATTTATTTTGTCACTGTAAACCTTGACACGGGCCTGACCTACTTTACAAACAGCGAGAAGCAATTCCAGGCTTATAAAGCTCAGTATGAAAAATGGCAGGCTGCAAACCCCTCCATGTAAAGATGATCTGGTGCCGGTGCTAAAATGAAATTCCATGGTTGCAGAAAACAGCGGGCATATAACTAAGCAGATTTTTGTAATAGGCGGAGTGGTTTCTTCCCTTGGGAAGGGCATAACTTCTTCATCTCTGGGCAGACTTTTGCGCAGCCGAGGCGTAAGGGTTTTGCAGCAAAAGCTAGATCCCTACATGAACGTGGATCCGGGCACCATGAACCCCTTCCAGCACGGAGAAGTGTATGTGACGGAAGATGGTGCCGAAACCGATTTGGACCTCGGACACTATGAAAGATTTTTGGGCACCCCCCTTTCCCAGAAGGCATCGGTAAGCTCGGGGCAGATTTATCAGGAAGTGATCGGGAAGGAAAGGGCCGGGGAATACCTTGGCGAATGCGTCCAGGTCATTCCCCATGTCACCGATGAAATAAAGCGCAGGATGCGTTCCCAGGCCGGAGATGAGGTAGACGTCATCATCACCGAAATCGGGGGAACCATAGGCGACATTGAGTCTCTGGCCTTCATGGAAGCTGCAAGGCAGGTATGCCAGGAAATCGGCCAGGAAAACTGCATGTTTATCGCAGTCTCCCTGGTGCCTTACCTTAAAGCTCCCAAGGAATTTAAGACCAAACCCACCCAGCAGGCCGTGATGCTGCTGAGGCGCGAGGGTATAAGCCCGGATTCTATAGTCCTTCGCTCCGAGCTGCCGCTTGCCGAATCCATAAAAGACAAAGTGGCCGCCATGTGCGGAGTTAAAAGGGAGGGAGTAATTTCCTGCCCGGATGCCGACAACATCTACATGGTTCCCAAGCAGCTGCATGAGGAAGGCCTGGACTCTTTTGTAATAAAAAGGCTTGGGCTCAAAGCTCATGAACTTGAGTGGGGAGAATGGGCCAATCTGATGGAGGCGATTTCAAACCTTAAGGGATCGGTCGAAATCGCAATAGTGGGCAAGTACGTAGATCTGCCCGATGCATACCTGTCGGTAGTCGAGTCCGTAAAAGCCGCAGGCTTTGGGGAGAGGGTGAAGGCCGCCATCCGTTGGGTAGATGCCGATGAATGCACTGACGACGAAAAGATCGCATCGCTTCTAAAGGGATGCGACGGCCTGATAATTCCCGGAGGATTTGGAAAAAGGGCTGTGAACGGCATGATAAGGACCCTGAAGTGGGCGAGGGAAAACAACTTCCCCGCACTCGGGATATGCCTCGGGCTTCAGTGCATGGTAATCGAGTACGCCAGAGATGTTTTAGGCCTCAAAGATGCTTCCTCTACCGAGTTCGATCCGAACACTGAAAATCCCGTCATTGCCACAATGGAAGAGCAGAAGGCCGTAATAGCCGGAAACAAGGATATGGGACACACCATGCGCCTTGGAAGCTACCCTGCCGTTCTAAAGGAGGGCACAAAAGCCTATTCGCTCTACGGGCAGAAAAACATCACTGAGAGGCACAGGCACAGGTATGAAGTAAATTCCGCTTACAGAAAGCGCCTTGAAGATGCGGGGCTGACTATTTCAGGCACAAGCCCGGACGGCGAACTGGCGGAATTTGCTGAAGTCAGCTCAAACCTCTTCTACGTTTCCACCCAGGCCCATCCGGAGATGAAGAGCCGCCCCTACGCTCCCCACCCGCTCTTTAGGGGCCTTGTGCAAGCGGCTATTGAGCACAAAAAAGAGAGGGAAGAAAAGTAGTTATCTAAGGAAAAGAATGGATCCCAGCCCTTCCGGGAAAAAAGTAAATCCCGAGAAACTTGAACAGGATAGCCGTCTGATTTCCCAATTCGGAGATTATGGCTATGGATGGCATGATGCAGATCCCGAAGGGCGGGAAGCGCCCAGGGGGATAGATGAAGAAACCGTAAGGCGCATTTCAGAAGATAAAGGCGAACCGGCCTGGATGACAGACATGCGCCTCAAGGCCTATAGGGCTTTTGCCAAAAGACCCATACCCACGTGGGGCGCCGATATTTCCGAACTGGACTTTGACGAATTTAAGTATTACGTAAAGGCGTCCGACAAAGTGGCCACTTCCTGGGGCCAGGTCCCGGAAAATATAAGGGAGACCTACGAAAAACTGGGCATTCCGGAAGCGGAGAAAAAAAGGCTGGTAGCGGGAGTGGCCGCCCAGTACGAATCTGAAGTCGTATATAACTCCATCCGGAGTGAGCTTGCCGAAAAGGGCGTAATCTTTTTAGATACCGACACCGCCCTTAAAGAACATCCCGAACTTTTCAAAAAGTATTTTGGAACCGTAGTGGGATTGGACGACAACAAGTTCGCCTCCCTAAACACCGCGGCATGGAGCGGGGGATCTTTTGTATACGTCCCCAAAGGGGTGGAAGTGTCTATCCCGCTTCAGGCCTACTTTAGGATTAATACCCCCAATATGGGCCAGTTTGAAAGAACCCTAATCATTGCAGACGAAGGATCTTACGTACACTACGTGGAGGGGTGCACTGCCCCAATCTATGCCACAGATTCCCTTCATGCGGCAGTAGTGGAGATAATAGTGGAACGCGGGGCCAAATGCCGATACACCACTATTCAAAACTGGTCTACCAACGTCTATAACCTCACAACTCAAAGGGCCCTTGTCAAAGAGGGAGGGGAAATGGAATGGGTTGACGGCAATATAGGGTCAAAAACCACCATGAAATACCCTTCCTGCGTACTCATGGAGCCTGGCGCAAAAGGGTCGGTGCTTTCTTTGTCTTTGGCCGCCGCAGGCCAGTGGCAAGACACCGGCGCCAAAATGATCCACCTAGCTCCCCACACTTCTTCGACCATAGTTGCAAAGTCTATTTCAAGGGGCGGAGGAAGGTGCGCATACAGAGGGCTTGTAAAGATAGTCAAAGGGGCTGACGAGTGCAAGTCTTCGGTCAGCTGCGACACTTTGCTGGTAGATGAGATCTCCCGATCCGATACCTTCCCCACTATGGATATTTCCGAAAACCGCGTGGAAATGAGCCACGAGGCCACAGTTTCCAAAATATCTTCCGACCAGCTTTTTTACCTTAGATCCCGCGGTATTGAAGAAAAAGAAGCTTCAGCCATGATAGTTCGGGGCTTTATAGAGCCAGTGTCAAATGAGCTGCCGATGGAGTACGCCCTGGAACTCAACCGCCTGATAGAACTTCAAATGGAAGGAGCCGTGGGATGAAAGAGTACGACGCTCTTTCCGAGCCTGAGGGAATTTCCTCCTTCGATCCCGAAGCTTTTAAAGATTTGAAAAAAAGCGAAGAGTGGAAATACGACCCTATAGGGAAAGTGGAAGAATTTTTGCAGCCCTTCCAGCCTTCAAACTGCGCCTGCGTCCTGTTAAACGGGAGTTTGGTGCCAGAGGGGGACGGGCAAAAGCTTCTTACCCCCAAAGACAAAGTTGAGGCCCAGGCCTTTTCGGTCCTCAAGCGCAGGTTTCATGTAGAAATCCCGGAAGGGGACTGCAGAATCGAAGTAAAAAACGAGGGAAAGGAGGACTGCATCCTCCTTTCCCTCCACGCCAAGGCCGATCAAACCTCCAGCGTTCTTCTAACTTTTGACGGCAAAGGCAAGGCGATCTACTTTCTGGAAGTTGAAGCGGAAAATGAAAGCTGCGTATCTATAACCGTCCTGTGCCGGGGAGAAGGGGAAAAGTTTGTTTACGACACTACCCGAATCTCTTCCATGGCAAAGGTAAAAAGAAATCTTCTGTGCCTGGGGGCAAAGTTTACCCGTTATGCCTCCAGGGCTTTCTTCTCGGGCCCACACGGCGAAGCTGAAATGAATGGGATTTACTTCATCAATGGCGACGGATTTGCAGAAACTAGAGTAAGAGTGGCTCATGGCCTTCCCGATTGCAGGTCGAGGGTATCCTACAGGGGGGCGCTTCTTGGAAGCAAGGCTAAAAGCGCGTGGGTGGGAGAGAGCATTATAGGAAAGGACGGAAAGGGCAGCGACTCTTATGAACTAAATAAGAATTTCGTCCTCACTCCCGGCGCCAAGTCTTTTTCCGAGCCTCAGCTTGAAATTAAAAATGGAGACATCCTAGCGGCCGGGCACTCCAGTTCCGTAGGCTACTTCGATCCCAATCAAATCTTTTACCTTAGATCCCGCGGGATTGAAGAAAAAGAAGCCAAGGAGATGGTAGTTTCCGGATTCTTTGAGGAGCTCCTTTCCCAAATGGGATCGGATGAAGCGAAAGAGGAATTTGAACAATTTTGCAAAAGGACGGGCGGTTTTAATGGCTCACAGGCTTGAAGTAAGGGATTTTAAAAGTTCCGTACAGACAAAAGAAGGCCCCAAAGAAATCTTAAAGGGCGTAAATTTTGAAGCCCTCTCCAGCGAGATCCACGTCCTTATGGGGCCTAACGGATCGGGGAAGTCTACTTTGGCCTACAGCCTCATGGATCATCCCGATTATTCCACTTCCGGAAGCGTAAAGCTGGATGGGAAAGAAATGGACCTTATGACGCCCGACGAGAGGGCAAAAGAAGGGCTGTTTTTAGGTATGCAGTACCCGGTAGAAGTGCCGGGAGTCCCCCTTACAAACTTCTTAAGGACCTCCTTAAAGGCCCTCAAAGGAGAAGCCCCCGCCCTTAGAAGCTGGCCCGCAATTTTAAAGGGGTACATGGAAAGGCTGAAAATAGATCCCCAGTTTGCATACAGGAATGTAAATGAAGGATTTAGCGGAGGAGAGAAGAAGAGGGCAGAAATCCTGCAACTGGAAGTTTTGAAGCCTAAATTTGCGATCCTGGACGAAATAGATTCCGGCTTGGACGTGGATGCTTTAAAGATTGTAAGTGAAGGCATCTGCAGGAGCCACGAAGAGGGCTGCGGCATAATCTTAATCACCCACTACGCCAGAATCTTAAAATATGTAAAACCCGACTTAGTCCACCTCTTCTACAAAGGGCGCATAGCCATGAGCGGAGGAAAAGATCTTGCCTACAAGATTGAGGAAGAGGGATATGACGACATTTTAGGTTCTCTATTGTAATCATGGCCGCAGCAATGTGTAGTAAGACCCAGTGCGCGGGATCGCCTGAAATCAGGTCCTTGTTCCCATTTTTTAAAAATAACCCCGATTTAGCCTATTTGGACTCGGCAGCCACCAGCCAGAAGCTGAAAGGCGTAATAGAAAAGGGATGCGAATTTTATTCCTTCTACAATGCGCCCGTAAGCCGCTCCGCCCACGCTCTAGCCTTTAGAGACACCGAAGAATTTGAGAAGACGAGAGAAGAAGTCGCCTCTTTTATAGGGGCAGATTGCGAAGAAATCGCCTTTACCTCTTCTGCGACCGCAGCCTTCAACATCTTGGCCAATTCCTTAGGGTACGTAAAAGATCCCGCAAGCCCGCTTTACCTTGCCGAAGGGGACGAAATAGTCCTGTCCCGTTCAGAGCACAACTCGGTTCTTCTCCCCCTCCAGGAGTTGGCGCGCAGAAGAGGATGCGTACTGAAATTTCTTCCTATGACAGAAGACGGGCAGGTTGAAGGCTGGAAGGAAGCCATAGGAGAAAAGACAAAAATTGTAGCGGTCTCCCGCCTTTCAAACGTAACCGGCGCTTTTGCAGACATCCCTTCCATCGCAGAAACTGCCCATGCCGCAGGGGCGATAGTTATAAGCGACATATGCCAGGCCGTAGCTCACGAAAAAGTAGACGTAAAAGCTCTGGGCATTGATTTTACCGGCTTTTCAGCCCATAAGATTTACGGCCCCACAGGCCTGGGCTTCCTTTACGGAAGGAAGGATCTGTTCGAGCAGCTGCCCGCCAGCTACTTTGGAGGATCCATGGTAGACAGCGCCTGGGAAAACAGGCAGGCCATATATAAAAGCGCCCCGCAGAGATTTGAAGCAGGCACCCAGCCCGTGGCCCAGGTGATAGCCATGCAGGCGACTTTTGATTTCCTAAAAAAGGACATCTCTGAAACGGCTCTGACTGAGAGGCTTATGCAGGCTTCCTCTATAGCGCATGTAAAGATCTTGGGGCCATCCAGCCCTGCCCACAGGGCCCCTATACTTTCATTTGCGGTGGAAGGGGTTCATCCTCACGACGTAGCCCAGTTTATGGCCGTAAACGGAGTGGCGATTCGCGCAGGGCACCAGTGCGCGCAGATCCTCCATAGATCTTTTGGCACCCCCTCTTCTTCCAGAGCCTCTTTGGCTCCCTACAACGAGCCACAGGAAATCGATAAATTCTTAAACCTTCTCTCAGAGATTCGCTCCTATTTCACAAAGGGGGACTAAATGGAAGATATTTCCGAACTCTATAAAGAAACGATACTGGAGGCCTCCAGAAATCCACACGGCAAAAAGGACGCTTTTTCCGAGGAAGGAGCGGATGGCAGCCGCCAATTCATCCATGCCGCCGGCTTCAATTCCTCCTGCGGGGATGAAGTGGAAATGGAAGTGGAAATGGAAGACGGAGTTGTAAAAGGCCTTGGCTGGAGGGGGGATGGGTGCGCTGTTTGCACATCCTCCCTTTCCATGATGACAGACCTTGTGGTCGGAAAAAGCAAGGAAGAGGCGATAAGCCTGTTTTATGACTTTTTAAAGCTAATGAACAGCAAAGGCGAAGGGGAGCCTCCGGAGAGCCTGGGGGAAGCTGCGGCGCTGCAGGGGGTTTCCAAGTTTCCCATGCGCATAAAATGCGCCCTTTTAGGCTGGACGACCTTAAAGGAAGCCTTGGAAAAGGGGGGCTGGGAGCAATTTTCCGGAACGTGCCCCATAGGCGCCTTCAGAGGGCATAAGGAGAAGTGAGAAAGTGACTGCCCCCTCGGCCCCCTCTTCTTTCAAAAATGCAGGGAAAAACCCCACAAAAACCCAGATCGCAGCTCCCGACGAAGAAAAAAGGGCTCTGGCCCGGAAAGTTTTAGACAAGCTTTCAGAAATAATAGATCCGGAAATCGGGATAGATCTCGTCAGCCTAGGCTTAGTGTACAAAGTGGAAATAGACGAGCTTGAAAGGGCGATACTTACAATGACCCTCACCACCCCGCTGTGCCCCCTGTCAGACTCTATAGAAAACGAAATCGCCCACGCGCTCTGGGGAACGGTCTCTCAGTTCAAAGTCAACTGGACTTTTTCCCCTCTTTGGAGCGTGGAAAATATTTCCCAAGAGGGGGTAGAGCAGCTCAGGGCTTTAGGGGCCGGAATCTAGGCCATACGGTTATTTTTGGCCAAACTCCGGCTGATGGAAAGCCGCCCGTGCACCTCTACTCCGGCAGACTTGGGAGAATCTAAAGTAAAGTTTGAAGAGGAGAGGGTGGTGAACCACTCCCTGGAAGTGTCTATGGAAGGAGAAGAGAGCTCAATATTTTGGGCTGCGTTTTCCATCAGGGTATTCCAATTTAAGTACCCCCTCCAAGATCCGTTAAGAGGAGAAACCTTCCCCATGGCGCTTGCTGTATTGACCAAAGAAACCGTAGTTAGGGGAAGATAGAGGAAATCTCCCTGGGGCAGAGCATTTTCATTTTGGCTGGCAAAGATAAAGGCGCCCTCACCGTCGACAGGGTCTATTACGGAAGTGTCTTCCAGGATTTCTACCGCCCCGTCTTTGCCGTTTTCGTTTGTAAGAAGCTGAAGAGAGTAGGAAGTGGGGGAGGGCTTTTTGTAAGCGGTTCCGGGAAAGAGCGAATTCCATCCCTGTCGATCCCACTCTTGAAGTTCGGATGCCTCCTGGGAGGCGTTTCCGGAAAGATCTTTAAACTGCACTCCGCTGCCATAAAGGTACTGAAACACCGTAAGCTTGCCGTTGTTGAAATAAAAGGCCTGATTTATCTGGGCAGCGGGAGAAGGGGTAGAGGAAAGAAACCAGATTCCCCCCTTTTGAAATTCTCTAGACATTGCCGTCCCATTCTCCTCTTCGGCGCTCGGGGAAGCTGAGGCCTGAAACTTTGAAGAGGCCTGGGCCTTGGAGTTGCCGCAGGCGGCAAGGGAAAAAAGGAGCAAAAGGCTAAGAGAAGCCGCCGCCAGGGAGCGGGCAAGCAATCTTTTCTTCTTCACCATTTTTCCAAATTAGCAAAAAGTTTAAGAAAATCTATTAGAGTTTTCCGGCGGAAAAATTTGCCCTTGGAATTATTAAAATTTCCTGTATCTTTAAGTTTCTATTACTATAGAGTCTATGGATCAGCAAATCGTCAAGCAGTATACCACGCCTCTGCCCCAGCCCATTAACAACGACATAAGCATTTTTGAACTTCTTAAAGGCAGGGCGAAGCGGCTGCCCGACACTCCCCTCATGTGCTACAAAGAGAGGGGCGGATGGAAAAGCTTCAACGGCGTAGAGTTCAGGGATTTGGTAATAAGGCTTGCCAAAGGATTTCTAGGAAAAGGAATTAAAAAAGGAGATGCAGTAGGCATTTTCTCCCACACCCGCTGGGAGTGGGTAGCTCTTGATATGTCCCTTCTGGCAATAGGGGCGGTAGTAGTACCCGTGTATGAAACCAATTCTTCAGCCCAGGTGCAAAGAATCTTCGACGATGCAGCGGTGAGCTACGCCTTTGCGGAAAATGTGGACCTTAGATCCAAGATAGAAGCGGTAAAGGATGCCCTTCCCACTCTAAAGGAAGCCTTCACGATAGAGGAGGGGGCCTTGGACGCCATAGAGGCCTTCGGCAAAAATGTGACCGATGAACAGTTTGAGGAAGCCGCGGCCCTGGTGCAAGGCAGCGACGTCGCCACCATAGTCTACACCTCCGGCTCCACCGGAGTGCCCAAGGGAGCTGAGCTCACGCACTCCAATTTCGCCTTCGCCGCGCTTTCAGGCACTCAGTACATCCCCAGGGCCTGCAATATTCCCGACAGGAGAATACTGATGTTTCTGCCCCTAAGCCACGTATTTGCCAGATACATGGAAATGCTGACCTTTGCGGGAACCCTTCAGATGGGGCTGACTTCAGACTTTTCCACCATCATTCAGGACTTCCAATCTTTCAAGCCCACCCTCCTTTTGGCCGTGCCCAGGATTTTTGAAAAGGTCTACAATGCGGCAAGCCAAAAGGCCGGGACGGGATACGCAGGCCACGTATTTGCCAGAGCAGCAAGGCTGGCCAGGCTTTGGAGCGAGAGGCAGCAGGAAGGAAAGTCTTTGGACTTTGAAGAAAAAATCCGCTATTCCATTTACAAAAAGCTCGTCTATTCAAAGATTTTGGAAGTCTTCGGACCTAATGCAGACTTTTGCATAACGGGCGGAGCCCCGATAGATCCGTCCCTTTCCCACTTCTTTGCAGGAATTGGAATGCCGCTTTTGAACGGTTACGGCATGACGGAGACCTGCGGCCCTGTAACGGTGGAAACTTTCACCAACAGGAAGATAGGAACCGTGGGGGCGCCTTTGTGCGGCATGACCGTGGGAATTGCAGAAGACGGGGAAATTTGCGTTAAAAGCCCGAGCGTCATGAAGGCTTACCACAATATGGAGGAAGCTACAAAAGAATCTCTCATAGACGGCTGGTTCCACACAGGAGACATGGGGGATATAGACGACTGCGGCAGGCTCTCTGTTACCGATAGGAAAAAGGACCTCATAATCACCGCCGGAGGCATAAACGTGGCTCCCGCGCCCCTGCAGGCGAGCATAGAGTGCTGCCCGGTGGTAGCCCAGTGCCTGGTAATAGGAAACGGGAGAAGGTTTGTGTCTGCTTTAATCACCCTGGACTTGGATGACGTAAACCAGTGGCTTAAATCCAAGGGGCTTGAGCCCTGCAAGGACTTAAAGGAAGCCAGCGAAAACCCGGTGATAAAAAGCGAAGTGCAAAGCGCCGTGGATAAAGCAAATAAGTCGGTATCCAGAGCAGAATCCATCAGAAAGTTTGTAATCCTTCCCGAAGACTTCACGCCTGAAAACGGAATGCTCACGGTTTCCTTAAAGGTGAGAAGGAAAGAAGTGGTGTCTCACTTTAAAGACACTATAGAAGCAATCTACAGGGCTCCCGCCCCTAAAAAATAAAAAGTAAAGCCCATTAAATTTAGGCTGCCAGAGAGGAAAGCCTGGAAACGAGCATGTCGAGGAACTGCTCTTTTTTCACCCTGACGGCGACCTGCGTCTTCTTTACGGGGTCAGAGAGCCTGGAAAGATCTCCTATCGTCCTTCCGCGGAGCGGAGGCTCGGTTTCCACCATAAGGTTTATGGGCAGGCATTCTACAAGATCCGGATCTATTGCCACTCCCACAGCCAAAGGATCGTGAAGGCCGCAGCCGCCAAGTCCCGGGGCTGTCACTTCGTAGGCCTTTATGTAGTAGTCTGTGACGTCTGCCAAAAACTTTCCGCGCTCGGTCCCCAATTCTCTCCACTTTGCAGTTTCCTTGGTGGTGAGGAGGGTTTGAAGGGTGACATCTAACCCAATCATGGTGGTGTTTATGTGCTTTACTACATAGTCTGCCGCATCGGGATCCTGATTGATGTTGGCTTCGCTCCAGTCCGAGACGTTTCCGGGGACCGTAAGCGCCCCTCCCATAAATACGACGCGGCCTATAAGAGAACTTATGGAGGGATCCTTTTGCAGGGCAGCTGCCAGGTTTGTAAGAGGCCCCGTGGGGACGTATATAAGGTCTTCCTTATAGGTATGGGCCGCCTCTATCAGAAAGTCTACGCCCGCTATTTCTTCCGGCTTTCTTTCAGAATCTGGAATCTGGCACTCTCCTATGCCGTTTTTGCCGTGAATGAAGGAAGAAATCTCCATCACTTCAAAAGAATCCTTCTTTAAAGCGTGCTCGAGGCCGCGGTAGACCTTCACATCTTTTCCGAAAAGATCCGTTATGGCCAGGTCGTTTCTAAGCCCTTGATCCATATAGACGTTCCCGTAGGTTCCAATTATGCCTATGAGTTCCGCCTCCGGGCTCGCCATTGCAAGAGACATCGCAAGGGTGTCGTCAATTCCCGTATCCAGATCCAGTATCAGCTTTTTCATTTTCACTTCTCCACTTTCAGATTGGCTATAGCCTTTTCCACGATATTCCAGAACTTTTCCACATCCAAAGCGAGGCCTACCTGGGTGCGGCAGTCTTTGGGGGCCATTGCCCTAAGATCTGCTACCGTCATCCCGCAGGTCACTTCCCCCTTTGTCTCCACCGATACCGGGCACTTTACCGTCTTAACTACCGATGGATCCAGAGTGTAGGCGACGGCGCACGGGTCGTGGGTTGGGGGATCGGGAAAGCACTCTTCATCTTTGTAGGAATCTCTAAAGAAATTGATTAGGCCGTTTAGAACTTCTCCCAGCTCCGGATTAGCCTTGACAAGCCTCTGCTGCACTTCTTTAGTGCATATTGCCTGGTGAGTGACATCTAGCCCAATCATGGTTATGGGCCACTCCCTCTCAAACACCACTTTGGCCGCCTCGGGATCCGTGTAGGTGTTAAATTCCGCCACAGGGGTGACGTTTCCCGTGTGTACGGCTCCCAGCATCATGATGACTTCCTTTACCCTTGAGCAAATTTTTGGCTCTAGAAGGGCTGCCATGGCGATGTTGGTGAGAGGGGCTGTAGTAATCAGGGTGACGTACTGGTCCGGGTTTTCCATAATGGTTTTTACAATCTGCTCTGCCGCATGCGTTCCGGCTACCCGGGTTTTGGGAGGATCTAGCTTTACCCCGTCCAATCCGGTTTCGCCGTGAATGTAGCCGGCCCACTTTGGGGCCTTTACCAAAGGGGTGGGGCAGCCTGAATAGACCGGCACCTTCTTTCCTACCAGTTCTATCAGGGAAAGGGCGTTTTTCGTCACCTTTTCCAGGCTCTGGTTCCCCCCCGCAGTCGTAACTTCCATAAGGTCGATTTGCGGGTCTCCCATAGCCATAAAGAGGGCGAGGGCGTCATCGTGGCCCGGATCGCAGTCTAAAATTACGTGTTTCATTTCACCTCTAATCACTCTCGGCTTAAAGCCTCGATAGTGTCGATTAGCACCTTAATTCTAGACTCGGTCTCGTATGTGGGAGGTAGAAGCGAGACGGCCACACAGTTAAAGGGAACGTCGAAAAAGTAGCCGGGCTGGGCGGAAAGGGAAAACTTCCTTATAAGCTCCTTTACCAGATCGTCTTCGTCTATGGTGGCCGCAAACCTCACCAAGGCGCTCCAGCCGCCATCGGGCGAAATGAGGGTTGAAGCGAGGGATGGATTTGAAAAAGCTTCTTTTAAAAGCTGCAGGTTTTCCGCGCACCTTTTTTGCACTTCTTTCACCTTTCCAGGCGCAAGGTTCAAGAGGGAGGGCGTGGATTGGTTTTGAAACCATGAATTTGGAAGGAAGTTGTCTGCGATAAAGTCCAACCTGGTTAAAGCCTCTTTCACTTCCTCTTCGGGCCCCGACACCTCTATCCACGCCGTTTTTATTTGGGGAGAGGCCAAGAGTTTGGAAAACCCGTCGAGGGCAAAGGTGAGGATGGAAGAAAAGCCTGAAATCCGGCCGGGGGCCTGAGAAAAAGAGTATTCGTAAAAGACTTCGTCGCAAATTATCGCGATCCCGTTCTCCCTGCACATCCTTTCCACTTCTTCAAACTCCTCTTTTGCCACGTAGCTTCCGGTGGGGTTATTGGGGTGTACCAGGACCAGGGCTTTTACGGACTTGTCTTCAAGCACCTTTTCAAGATAGGGAAGATCTATGTACCATGAGCCGTCAAAGCGAAGAAAGTAAGGGATAGCCTCCACTCCCTCCATAGAGGCTATGGAGGGGATGAGGGGGTATCCGGGCGAAGGGTAGGCCACTTTCTCTCCCGGATCGCAAAGAAGCTTTATAAGCCAACTGTAGCCCTGAGACGTAGAAGAGAGAAGGTAAAGCCTCTCTGAAGATGCGGGAAAAAAGTTGGAGGGCGAAATCGGATCTTTACGGGACTTAAGGAAATTGGCGAGCGCCTCCCTTGTAGTTTTAGATCCGCGCGGGTCGGGAATATAAGTTCCAAACTTCTCCATTCCCAGTCCAAAGTGCGTAGGGTTGGAATCGTTTAGCTGGGTTAAATTTTTAGTTTTTTGCTCTTCCAAAGAAATGGCGTTTAGCTGTCCGGGATTGGAACGATTAGAAAACCGAATCACAATTTCCCCCTTTAAAATTACTTTTAGTTTCTTTCCAAAGCTTATTTCTAGCAGATTTTTAAAATCACTTTATTAAGCCTAAAACCTAGTCTTTGCAGTTTTAGAATCATAGATAGTTTTGAAGGACACCTGCCGATTCCTAGTTAGGCTGGGAAATATATTTTTTTGTTAGCAGATTCATTTTCTCTAATCGATTAATCCGATTTTGCTTCTAGAGACGTAAATGTCTGCGATTTGCCTGAAAAGCAGTACGAAGTCCGGGCTGAAGACGATGCCGTAGACATCCAAATTCACCAAAATGACCGCTAAAAATATTCGCATCCGGCCAATAGAAAGAAATGTCTTTTAGAAGAGGGGGATTTCCTTTAGGCCTCTTTTGGCATGACTACCCACATCCTATGTTTTAACTCAGTTATTTGCTGGCCCAATAATTTCAAGTTTCCTTTTAAATCTTTTTGGAAATTTTTTAATAAAGGGAAACTAAACCGGGAAGAGAAATTATAAAACTCGCATGACTTGGCTTTAAAAACGCTTATGAAATAAGGCAGGAATAAAACGGTAAAGCTAAACTATTAGATTGTTGACATCTTTGCCGTCAACCGGATCCTTCTCTTGAAAACCAAAGAGGAGGGCGGCCTTCCAACAGCTAGGAAGTGAAATGACCAAAACGATAATAACCATAGCCCACGCTCACCACACTATAGAAGGCCTGCTAAAAGCCATTTCGGATCAGCTTTTAAAGCAGCACGCAGACTACCTTCTGCCAAACGAGCAGCTAGACACCCTCATAGGGATGCTGGTTATGAGAAGCTACCGTTGCCACGTTTCAGGGAAAAACACCTTCCCCATAACCCTCGAGCTGACTTCAAAATCGCAAGACAACGGTTTTGCTTATCTTCAGAACTGGGAAGAAGTGGATAAAAAGCAGGAAAAGTAAGATTCCTGCAGCCTTCTACCTTTTGCCCAATATAGTTTTCTGCTCGGCCCTGACCGGTTTCCACGATCTATCTTTCATAACCTTTCTGGAGTCAACCCATCCTTTTACAAGGGGAGGCAGTGCCTTTAACCTGCGATCCAAAACGGCAATCCTCACAATCTCTTTTAGGAAAGTAAAGAAGGTTCCCAATCCAAAAAGCAGGGGATCGTAATCTCCAAAGAGCGAAAGGTAGCGCATCATAAAGCCACGGTTTCGCATTATGTAGTAGCGGTTTAGGTCGGAAGTGGAGTTTAGCCTCCTGTTTCCTTTTAGCTTTAAATTGCTTATGGAACGGGTTCTTTGCAAAATGAGGTCGGGAACCACTATAGGCTGACAGGCCTTGCTGGCAAGGTAGCCGTAGGTAGTGTCGTCCCAATAGATAAAGAAGCGGGGATCGGGAAAACCTATTTTTTCCACCAGGCTCCTTTTTACCAATACCCCTTCAAAGCAACAGGTATTGGCAGCTTTAAAAGGAGCGCAGTCTTTGGCTGCAAAGGGATTGGCAACAGCCAAAGGAACGATAAACCTGTACTGCCAGTAGAAGGGGGTTCCGTCGCTGTTTAGCCGAGATCCTTGTATCATAGGGCTTTTTTTCTCCCATTTTGAAAGCCTCTCCAAAGCTCCGGGCAAAATCCTTACATCGTCATCCATCAGCCAGAACCACTGGGCCCCGAGTTCATAGGCGCTCTTTACGCCCGCAAAAAATCCCCCGGCGCCGCCTGTATTTTCTTTTTGCCTTTCGTACCTTACCTCAACTCCCTTTTCCTCCATCTCTTTTTTAAAAGAAAGGGACAGGTTTCTTGCTCCCCCTTCCGGATCGTTATCTACCAAAATCACCATCCACGGTTTTTCCGATTTAATAGATTCTAGGAGTTTTTCCAGTAGCTCGTTTCTTTTGTACGTAGTTACCACTATTGCAAGTTTTTTCACTTTTCCACTTCTCCTGCCGGCTTTGCCTGGGCCACTATCCAGCTTAGAGCCAAACACACAACATATATGCACGTCATGACGATGGAAAGGGTGGCAAAAGCAGACAAGTAGCTTTCAGGGTTTGAAGAAACTGGGGCGCAGGCCTGAAAAATCGCCATGCACGCCGCGCTTCCCACCGCTCCTCCAATCTGCATGCTCTCCTGCTCAGAGGTGGAAAGATCTGCGGCCCGGGAGGGGAGAAAAGCGAAGATGCTGGATTCCACGGCAAGAGTGCTCAGGGCTACCCCTATAAAACAGAGAAGGGCTGCAATGAAAGTAAAAACCAGCGCCCCCCTGGAAGTTTTTCTTGAAAAGCTTAAGGCCAAAAAACCCAAGATGAGCAAAGAGAAACCGGAAAAAAGAAGGGATTTGGCCCCCCATTTGTCATAGATTTTTCCTGCCAAAAGGGCGAAAAGCTGGGAGATGGCAAGGGGAGCCATGAGCATGGAAGAAGAGGCTTCCGGAGAAAGAGCGAAACCGGGCTCTATCGCCATGGGGTATACTACCGACAGGCACATATTTGCGATCTGAAGGCAAGAAATTAAAAGCAGCCCTATAAGGACGGGTTTTTTGGAGATGGAAAAAAGGTCCACCAAAACCCCGTCCCGCCTTTTTCTTCCCAGGCTAAACTGCCTGCCAATCCAAAATGAAAGAACGATCAGCCCTACGGCAAGCACGGGAAAACCCCACAGGTTTTTGTTGGACAACAGCTCTATCCCCACTATTACGCAAGGGAAGCTGAATACGGTTTCCAAAACCGAAAGCCCGTCGGGGGAGGGGGACTTATGCGGGGAGATGTCCTTTAAGAAAAAGACAGAAAGACTCAAAAAAAGGAGGGCTGCAAAAAAAGGAAGAAGGAAGATAAAGTGCCAGTCGGCCTTGGAATTTAAGATGGCGCCCGAGTAACTGGGGGCGAGGGAAGGGCCCAAACCGCACGCTATGCCGCAAATGGAAATTACATGCCCCCTGTGCTTTGGGGAAAAGAGGGTGAGGGCCGAAAAGAAGAGGAGGGGGGTTATAAATCCCGCGCCCAGGCCCTCTATCACCCTTCCGACTATGAGAATCCAAAAGGTTGGGCTGAAAAAGTCAATGGCCAGCCCGATGCACGAAAGGCTAAGCGCCGTGCAGAATACCAGTTTTGTCGAGTAGCCGTTTATGAAAAAGGCCAAGAGGGGGACGGTGACGCTCATGGCCACCAAAAACCCGCTCATCGTCCACTGCACGGTGACGTAGTCCAGGTTAAACTGGCGCATCAGCAGGTCGTCGCCCACCGAAAGCAGCGTCTCATTAAACAAACAGAAAAAGGCGGATCCCAGCAATATGAAAAACATTGCAAGTTTTCCGCCAGATTTCAGGTGCGTATGACTGCCCATTAGCCCTTGGAAGAAGTCAGTTCCACCTTCCCGTTTTCAGCCGGGGCGCCCTCGGCCAAGAAGGTGAAGTCCTCTCCGTCGCTTCCCACCTTTATAACCTGTCCCGCCTTGAACTCTCCTTTCAAGATTCCTTCCGCTATTTTGTCTTCAATATCGTTTTGAATCGCCCTTCTTAAGGGCCTGGCACCAAGCAGCGGGTCAAAGCCCTTCTTGCTTAGAAGTTCCTTGGCTTCCAGGGTGAACTGGGCGGAGAGGTTGCTTGAAAACAGCCTTTCTTCCAACTCTGAAAGCTGAATATCTACAATCTCCCTTATCTGCGGCAGGGTTAGCTGCTGGAAAACGATGATGTCATCTAAGCGGTTCAAAAATTCGGGCCTGAAGTTCTGCTTTAAGTCCGCTTCCACCCTGGCCTTCATATTTTTGTAGTTGGCCTCAAAATTGTCGGAAACGGTAAAGCCGGTGGCCTGATTTTGGGAGATGTCCTTGCTTCCGATATTGGTGGTCATTATGATGATGGTATTTTTGAAGTCCACTTTCCTTCCCTGCGAATCGGTCAGGTGGCCGTCGTCTAGGATCTGAAGCATCGTATTGAAGACGTCGGGGTGGGCCTTTTCAATCTCATCAAACAAAATTACCGAGAAGGGCTTCTTTCTCACCTTTTCGGTGAGTTCCCCTCCCTCTTCGTAGCCCACATACCCCGGAGGCGCACCAAAGAGCCTGGAGACGGCGTACTTTTCGGAAAATTCCGACATGTCCACGCGTATCATCGCGTTCTCGTCGTCAAAGAGGAACTGGGCAAGGGCTTTGGCCAGCTCGGTTTTGCCCACGCCCGTAGGGCCTGCGAAGATGAAGGAGCCTGTGGGCCTCTTTGGATCCTTTAGCCCCACCCTGGCGCGCCTCAGGGACTTTGCCAGGGCGTTTACGGCTTCGTCCTGGCCTACCACTCTGGAGTGCAGAGCCTGCTCTAAAGCCAAAAGCTTCTTGCTTTCTTCGGCGGTGAGCTTGAAAACGGGGATGCCGGTGTTCTGGCTCACCACTTCTGCTATGGATTCTTCGGTTATCTCCATAAGGGAGCCGCTTCTTTCCTTCTCCCACTCTTCGCGCTTCCTGTCCCTTTCTTTTTGAAGGGCTTCAGCCTTTTCTTTGGCGCTTGCGGCCGCTTCAAAGTCATCGGTTTTGGATGCGGCCTGGGCTTCATGGTTGGCTTCGCTTATGGCCCTGTCCAGGGCCTTTATCTCGGGAGGGGCCGTCAGCCTCTTTATCCTCATCCTGGCCCCGGCCTCGTCTATAAGGTCTATTGCCTTGTCGGGAAGGTTTCTGTCTTGGATGTAGCGGGCAGAGAGCTCGGCTGCGCTTTGAAGGGCCGCATCGGTTATGGACACCTTGTGGAAACCTTCGTAGTGGCTACGAAGGCCTCTGAGGATTTGGACGGTCTGGGCGACGGAGGGCTGGGAGACGGTTATAGGTTGAAACCTTCTCTCCAGGGCTGCATCTTTCTCTATGTATTTTCTGTATTCCGAAATTGTAGTGGCGCCGATGGTTTGAAGCTCTCCTCTTGCCAGCATGGGCTTTAGCATGTCTCCGGCGCCTAAGGCTCCATCGGCAGATCCGGCCCCCACTATTTGGTGGATTTCATCTATAAACAGGATTATGTTTCCGCTGGTCTGTACTTCCTTTATGACCTTTTTCAGCCTCTCTTCAAAGTCGCCCCTATAGCGCGATCCGGCCACAAGGGAGGCGAGATCCAAAGAATAGATCTGCTTTCCTTTCAGGGTTTCGGGAACATCTTGAGACACAATCCGCTGGGCCAGGCCTTCTACTACCGCCGTCTTTCCGACCCCGGGCTCTCCTACCAGGACCGGATTGTTTTTTGTGCGGCGCGAAAGCACGGTCATAACGCTTAAAATCTCGTCTTCCCTGCCTATTACCGGGTCGAGCTTGCCCTGTGCTGCCAGCTGGGTGAGATCAGTCCCAAATTGGGAAAGCATGGCCGACACGCTTCCCTCGGACTTATTTTCCACACCTCCGGCGTTGGCGAGCCTGTCTTCTTCATTTTTTTGGCCTCTTATGGCGTTTAGGGTGGAAGTCCTTATGTCTTCCAAATCCGCTCCGAGCTGAATAAGGATCTGGGCTCCCAAGCCTTCCCCTTGCCTTATAAGGCCGAGAAGGATGTGCTCGGTGCCGATATAAGTGTGGCCCAGCTGCAGCGCCTGCCTGAGGGTTGTATTAAGAACGCTTTTCGCGTTCGCCGTCAAGGGAAGATGCTTGCCGTTGTCGGGGCTGTCTCCCATCCCTATCATGTTTATTACTTCATTTCTGGCCTTCTCCAGGGTAATTCCCTTTTCATTGAGCACCTGGGCCGCTATGCCTTCCCCCTCTTCAAGAAGGCCGAGAAGGATGTGCTCGGTGCCGATATAAGTGTGATTTAGCGAATGAGCCTGCTTCTGGGCCAAAATCATGACCCTTTTGGCGCGATCGGTAAACCGTTCAAACATTGGCTTCCTTTCTTGCCAGAAGACTGTATAGCTTCTTCCGGCTAAATTTATTGCTCTTCTCCGCTTTTTTCTTCTCCACTTGCGGTTGAGATCGAGGCAGTTTTTAGTCGTCTATATCAAAATCTTCAGCTACTGCCCTCAGCATTTTGGCCAGCCTGTTGCAGGTTAACGGATCGGGCCACTTGCCATGTTTTAACTTTGCGTTGGTGGAGTCTAAAAGCTTGATCAGATCTTCTATGATCGCATTCATTTCGTCGCTGGTATGCCTGCGGGGAACGGAGCGCTGCACCACGTGCAGATTAAAAGCCTGCATGCGTCCGGCTTCTTCTATTTCCGAGTACTCCACTTTCATGCCTGATTTTGGAGCAAAGCTGGAAGGAAGGTTGGAGGCGGAAAGATACACCTCTTTGCCATCCTCCCCGGAGATAAATCCGTAGCCTTTTTTGCTATCGAACCAGCGAATTTTACCAGTTGGCACAGCTTCCTCCTTCAATGCCTTTTCAACTAATGATATCAATTTTGTCTTTTCCCTTTTTCTTCCCCGCCGCCTTTTGAGGAGGCAATCGGAAGGGGAGATCCGGTGGCGGGGATGGCGGTTATTATCGTCAGACCTCCTCCCGGAGTGGGTTCTGCGCAGATAAATCCTGAATGGGAGGAAATGATGGCTTTTACAATGGCCATCCCCAGCCCCGTGCCGCTTTTCTTGCGGGTCCTGGAAGGATCGAAAGTGTAAAACCGCTCGAAGATCCTCCCTATGGAATCTGGGGTCATTCCGGGCCCGTGGTCAGAGACAGTGATCAAGGCGTAGGGGCTTCCGCCCTTCCCTTTCAAAGACTTTTGCATTGCCAGGAAGAAAGACTGCAGGGGCTCTTTGGAAGAGGCAAGATCTTTACAGGCCTCATAGGAAATATCGGCCTGCACCGAAGAAAGCGAAATTTCCACCGGGCAATCGGCAGGTGTGTACTTGTGGATATTTCCCACAAGGTTTGTAAACACTTCCCTCAGCCTCGTGCCGTCTCCGTAGGTTGCGATGGGGGGGAGCTCGCCTGCCACAAAGCGGGTGCAGGAAAAGAAGGCCTGCCTCGGATCTTTTGAAGCCTTGAAATCAGGGAGGAACTCGAGAGTGCCCATGCGAACTTTTCTCTGCGGATCTAGCACTATAAGGTCTTCTACGCTGTCCAAAATAAGAGAATCCAGTTCGACGCTCTGGGTTAAATCTATCCCCCTGCCCTCATCGAGCCTGGCAAGAGAAAGCAGGTCTGTTACAAGCTCGGTCATTCGGGCGCTGGAGGCTCCGATCCTGCTAACTATTTCGTCAGCCTTTTCCAGATCCTCCCCTTCTTCCCTCTCCATCTTGTAGAGCTCCGCATAAGCCCTTATGGCCGACAAGGGCGTCCTCAATTCGTGCGAGGCGTCTGAAATGAACTGCTTCATCTGATCATTTGTCTCTTTTTGAGCTTTAAAACTCTTTTCTATCTTTGAAAGCATTATGTTCAAAGAACTGGCAAGGCTCCCTATTTCAGTGCTTTCCGGAAGGGCGGGCACCCTCTGGGAAAGATCCCCGTTTGCGATATTGGCGGCTATGGTCTCTATCTGCTTTAAAGGCCTCAGGGTCTTTGAGATGATAAGCGACCCTATTATGAGGGCTATCAGAATTATGATGATCCCCACGATTATGAAGTAGTAGATCACCATCCATGCCGTCTCCTGGGCGTTGTAGAGGGAAAGGCCTATGTAGAGGATGCCCGACATTCCTCCCCCGCTTTGGTACCAGTGGAGCTTTAAAACCCTCCAGTCGGCCCTCACTTCCTTGTAGGAGGAGTTGGCATCCCCCTCCTCGAGAACCTGGGATGAAACGGTGGTAGGCACCCCAAATTCCAGGTCCCCCGCTTCGCCGCTGGGGGCCAGTTTTGGTATGCTCTCGGCCCCCCCGTCCAGCACGGGGATGAGGGGAGTACTTAGGATCTGGCCCTGGTTATTTCTTATCTGAAGGAAATAGTCGGTGGGAAGGGCTTCGGACTTGGGAGAAAAAGGCTCTACGTTGTTGACGATGAGCTGGGCCTGGGAGGAAAGCTGGTTGTCGATTCTATTTACCGTATAGTTCCAAATAAGCTCCTTTGTGGCAAAAGCCACAACAGAGATGCCTACGGCCAAGAGAACGAACAAAATGGCTATAAGCTGGAGGTTTAGCGGGACGGCGTTCCCGTGGGCCTTTTTAGAGCTTTGGCGTGACCTTTCTCGATCCCCATGGCTTTTTGCCAATTTCCTCTCCGCCTACTCTTTAGCTTCTTTCGGAGTCCTTATCATGTACCCTGCAGAGCGCACGGTCTGAATCAGGGGCTCTACCTTTTTTTCCTCTCCGTTTTCATCGGTATAGGTTACCCCGTCAATCTTCTTTCTAAGGTAAGAGATATAAGAGTCCACTATCGGAACCTCTACCACTTTTCCCTCCCAAATATGGGATATGATTTCGCCCTTGCTTAAAGCCTTATCCTTATTTCTTACAAGGTAGTCAAGGAGCCAGAACTCGGTGGGGCTAAGCCTTACCACCTTTCCGTGCCTCGTCACTTCCAAAGCATCTTCGTTAATCTCAAGATCCGCTATGGAAATAATCGGCTTTGGCTTGGTCTGCGGCTTTGTCATTTCCAGGGTCTTCTTTATTTTCCACGTCAGCTCGTCAAAGACAAAAGGCTTGGTCACGTAGTCGTTTCCCCCGGCGGCGTAGCCCAAAATTCTGTCCTTGGGGGCATCCTTGGCGCTTAGAAAGATTATCGGAATGTGCTTGTCGTTCCTGCGTATGGTTTTGCATACTTCCAGCCCGCTTCTGTCGGGAAGCATGACGTCTAAAATCACCAAATCGGGTTTGCTTAGCTCTATCAGTTCTATTGCATATTTACTGTTTGTAGCCGTTTTCACTTTAAAAGCAGGGAGCCTAAACCTCAGCCCTTCCTTGAGGGTATAGAGTATGTCCTCGTCATCGTCCACCACGACGATAGTGCCGATATTATCCTTGTCCATAGTTGGTAATTATAGGATAATTTTCAGATTTTATTCAGAAATTTCTATAAAAAAGAAGCTCCCCTGCGGGGGAGCCTCAGCCTAATTTGGACTAGTAATCCATGCCCTGGGGCTGGGGGGCGTTGTTCTTGGGTTCGGGCTTGTTAGCCACCACAGCTTCGGTGGTAAGGAACAGGCCTGCAATGCTGGAAGCGTTCTGCAAAGCGGAACGGGTGACCTTTACGGGATCTGCCACTCCGGCAGCCAGAAGGTTTTCATATTTGCCATTGTCGGCATTGTAGCCTTCGCCCTTAGGCAGGGAAAGCACCTTGTCCGCTACTACATCCCCGCTCACTCCGCAGTTTTCTGCGATCTGCTTTATAGGAGCAGACACGGACCTCATAACGATCTGGGCGCCGGTCTTTTCATCGCCGCTCAGATCCTCTACCATGCCTTCAACTCCCTTGGCGGCCTCTATAAGGGCGACGCCGCCTCCTGGGACCAGGCCCTCTTCTACAGCGGCCTTGGCGTTGCGCACTGCGTCTTCAATGCGGTGCTTGCGCTCTTTTGCTTCCACTTCCGTGGCAGCTCCCACCTTGATTACTGCCACGCCGCCTGCGAGCTTGGCCAGTCTTTCTTGAAGCTTTTCGCGGTCGTAGTCAGAATCGGTAGATTCAATTTCCTTGCGGATCTGGGCGATTCTGGCATCCACGTCTTCCTTCTTGCCGGCTCCGCCCACGATGGTGGTTTCGTCCTTGGAGACTGTCACCTTTTCTGCGGTTCCAAACACGCTCATATCTATGGAATCTAGCTTCAGCCCAAGGTCGGAAGAGACTACCTGGCCGCCGGTGAGGATTGCCATATCCTGCAGCATGGCCTTGCGCCTGTCGCCAAAGCCGGGGGCCTTTACTGCGCAGGAGGCGAAGGTGCCGCGAATCTTGTTGAGGATGAGGGTGGCGAGAGCTTCGCCGTCAACATCTTCAGCGATGATGAGCAGGGGCTTTCCGGTCTTCATCACAAGGTCGGCGATGTGGATGATGTCCTGCTGGCTGGAGACTTTGTTTGTGGTGAAGAGGATGTAGGGGTGATCGAGCACGGCGGTCTGATCGTCAGGGTTGGTCACAAAGTAGGAAGCGATATACCCCTTGTCAAAACGCATTCCTTCGGTGAACTCGAGATCGATTCCGAATTTGTTGTTGTCCTCTACGGTTACAACGCCATCCTGGCCTACCTTGTCGAGGGCCTCTGCGATTACTTTGCCCACTTCGGGGTCGCCTGCGGAAATCGTAGCGGTAGCTGCGATCTGCTCTTTGGTCTCGACGGGCTTGGCGTTATCCAGAAGCTCTTTTACGATGGCCTCAGTGGCCTTTTCGATGCCCTTCCTGAGGGCTATGGGGTTGGAACCTGCAACGACGTTCTTTAGTCCTTCGTGGACAAGGGCCTGGGCCAGAACAGTAGCGGTGGTGGTGCCGTCTCCTGCCACGTCGTCTGTCTTCTTTGCCACTTCCTTTACGAGCTCGGCTCCTATCCTTTCAAAGGGGTCTTCCAGCTCTATGTCGTTTGCGATGGATACTCCGTCATTTGTTATAGTCGGAGCGCCGTAAGTGCGGTCCAAAACTACATTGCGTCCGCGAGGCCCCAGGGTTACCTTTACGGTGTTTGCCAGCTTGTCTAGGCCGGCCAGCATCTCGGAGCGGGCTTCCTGATCGTAGGCTATGATCTTGGCCATATACCCTCCAAAAACTAAACCTTATTTCTGCGTCCGGTCCGGGCGCCGTCAGCTACGCCCGGACCGGACCTGTTATCTATAGAGATTAGCACTCTCAACCTGAGAGTGCCAATTTATCGGGGCTTTTTTCTCAGGGGGTAACAAATATCACTTCTATCGGAGCGTTTAGCGTGTAGCTTTGCTCCACCACATGGTTTATGCCCAGGTCGGATGCCACCTGGTTAGCCGTATTTTCATTATTGGCCCCGTTATACCAGACGACGTTGGAAGAGGGCGCCTGCGCGTCAGGCCAGTCCTGGGCAAGGACGTTGCTAAAGCCCTGATTTTTCAAAGTATTCCGGTTTTGCCCCGCAAGGCCCGAGACCTGGGTTGCGTTATATACTATAACGACCGTTCCCTTGTCTACGGGAGAACCCATAGGCTGGAGCGCTTCAGCCCCGTGCTGGCTGTTTCTTATCGCCACCGCGCTCCACACCGCCCATGCTCCGCAACCGAATGCCAGTGCCACACACAGGGATATAAAGTAAGGCAGAAATCTGGACCACTTGCTTTTCATCCCTCTGTGGGCACCTACGGGTCCTGCGGGAGGGGTTTCAAACTCGTCGTCGAATCCGGAATCCCCCTTTGAGCTGGAAGCCATGGGCACCTCTTTCAAAGTCGAGCACTTTAATACTCTAAGCCTCAGATTTTATATTATTTGCCCTAGGAATACTAAAAAGCGAGGTTGAAATATGGTTGCAAGAAAAGATTTGGAAGAATTGATGGATCCCTCGTGGGCCAAAGCCCTTGCCCCTGCGGAAGAC
This sequence comes from Aeriscardovia sp., assembly GCA_017413255.1. Classification (GTDB taxonomy): domain Bacteria; phylum Actinomycetota; class Actinomycetes; order Actinomycetales; family Bifidobacteriaceae; genus RGIG1476. The sequence goes on from JAFPUC010000014.1 coordinate 144,264, forward strand.
AAAATACGGGACATCGGCGATTTTTTGCGCCATGAGGCAAATGAAGGTAAACGCTACCTTCCTGCCCCAAACCGCATTTTCAGGGCCTTTTCAATCCCCATGGACAAGGTAAAAGTCTTAATTGTGGGTCAGGACCCCTATCCCAATATTTCAGACGCCGTGGGGCTGGCCTTTTCCGTGGAAAAAGGGGCCAAAATTCCCGCAAGCCTCCAAAACATATATCGGGAGATGAAAGAAGACATAGGATCGTGCCCAAAAGACGGAGACCTCTCTTTTTGGGCTTCCCAGGGGGTAATGCTTTTAAACAGATGCCTTACGGTGCAGGAAGGGGTGAGAGGGAGCCACAAGGGAAGGGGCTGGGAAGAAGTGACGGAGCTGGCCATAAGGGCCCTTGTGCGCGAAAAGACCTCCGAGGGGCAAACAAAGCTTGTGGCGATTTTGTGGGGAAGGGATGCCAGAAACCTAAGGCCGGAACTGGGAAGCTCCGTTGTAATAGAGTCGGCCCACCCTTCCCCCCTTTCTTGCCAGAAGGGCTTTTTCGGCTCCAGACCCTTCTCCAGGGCCAATAAAGCTTTGAAGGAAATGGGGCTTGGCCCTATAGATTGGAGCGGAGAAGGAAAAGAAATTTATGCTCCGGGTTTTAAAATCGTTTAGTACAAACAGAGATCGTACAGTTAGAAAGGCTTTGTAGAGTAGAAACATGTCACTTTTTCCCTCTTCTCCCGCCTCCGAAGACAAGGCCGCTTTGAGCGGCAAAGAGATCGATCGAGCCTCAATTGCGATTAAAATTCTGCGTGAAGGATTCACTTCACAGGTTATCGGCCAAATCGATCTAAGGGAAACCCTCATAGCTGCCCTGGTGGCAGGAGGGCACGTGCTAATAGAATCCGTGCCGGGACTTGCCAAGACCACTGCGGCCCAAACCCTGGCCCAAGCGGTTTCCGGTACTTTCAAGCGTATACAGTGCACCCCCGATCTCATGCCCTCTGATTTGGTGGGAACTCAGATTTTTGATTTTCAGACCCAGTGCCTCATTACCCAGATTGGCCCTATAAACGCCAATTTCGTCCTGCTGGACGAAATTAACCGCTCCAGCGCAAAAACGCAGTCGGCAATGCTGGAAGCTATGGCTGAAAATGCCGTAACCATCGGAGGGGAAAGGATAGATCTGCCCGACCCCTTCATGGTCATTGCCACACAAAACCCCATAGAGGAAGAGGGAACCTACAACCTGCCCGAAGCCCAGATGGACAGATTTTTGATGAAGGCAGTGATGTCCTACCCCTCCGAGGAAGAGGAACAGCAAATCCTGGACCTCGTAATTTCCAGGGGCAAAGATCGCTTCGACCCGCACTTTGCCCAGAAAATTGACACGAGCGATGTTAAGTTTCTGAGGTCCGCCGCTAAAAAAGTGCACGTCAGCCAGCAGGTCATAAAATACGCCGTAGACCTCGTAGAGACTACTCGGGGCGAAGGAAACAAGCCGATAAGGGGGCTGCACCAACTTGTAAGGCTCGGAGCATCCCCGAGGGCTTCCATAGCCCTTATAAGGGTGGGGCAGGCTTCAGCCCTTATGCAGGGCAGAGATTACGTTGTGCCGGAAGACATGAAGTATTTTGCTTCCAATATTTTGCGCCACCGCATACTTCTCACTTTCGAGGCGCTGGCAGACGGGCTTACAAGCGATGAAGTGATAGCCAAAGTGCTGGAAGTGGTACCGGTTCCATGAGCCAGAAGGATCCTTTAAGGGCGAAGATAGAAGCTTTCGGATCCAGGCTTTCGCTTCCAACCGCCATAAAGACTTTGGGCTCCATGGAAGGGGAGCACGCTTCCAGGCAGAGGGGCGGGGGCTACGACTATTCTGATCTTCGGCCCTATGAACCCGGAGAGGGCATTCAGTTTATAGACTGGAAGGCTTCCGGAAGGAGCGGAAGGCCGATAGTAGTAAACAAGCAAAGGGAAGTGGCCTCCACCCTCTGGCTCATCCTCGACGCTTCCGCCCAGATGGGAGGCACGGCCCGCGGAAGGGAAACGCTGCTTACCGTAGCGGCCAATGCACTGAGGATGTTTGCGGCAGTAAGCCTCAAAAGAAGCGACGACATTTCGCTGGTCTTAGCCGACAGCCAGACAATCTCGCGCATCCCTTTCAACGGGGGGTACCAAAAGTTCGACAGCGTGCTGGAGGGGGCGCTGAAGGACTTAAAGCCGGCGGAAAGGGATTTTACATCCCTCCTGCAGTACGTTCAGGGCATAAAGCAGAGTAAGGGGCTGATAGTGATTGCGACCGATGACGGAGCCATGGACTCCAGGCATGAGCAGCTTATCGCCTCCATTTCCCAGAGGCACACCGTAATTTTTGTTTCGGTAGAGCCCATAAACCCCTTCGATCCCGACAATCAGGATGTGCAGGACGCCTCTTCGGGAAGATACATGCCCTCATTCCTTCAAAGCAAGACCCTCTCCAGGGAGATAGACGCCAGAAGCAAGGTTTTGGCCAACGCTTTTGAAAAGGCGCTTGTAAGGCACGGAGACGTGCTTTTAAGGGCCGGAAGCAGCGAGGAAATGCTTTCTACCTTCATTCACTTTGTGGGCCAGAGGCTGCGCGGCCCCAAACCTCAAAGGTCTAGCCTGCTCAGGAGTTAGAGCGTGAAAATAAATGCGAGTGCGGTCCCCTCTTTGGGTTACAGTCCGGCCCTTATGGCTATCGGTGTAATAGCCCTGATTTTAACCGTGGCCGTCATAGCCCTTCCCCTGTTAATCCCTCCGAAAGCCAAAGAGGACAATGCCGGCAGGCATAACGAGAAAAAGGATGCCTCCGAATGGGTAGAGAAAGTAGAGGAAATAAAGCAAAAGTACTCCAAAGGGGAAGTGGAGGAAGTTGAAGCCTATGCCATGCTCTCTCGCGTGGCAAGGGAGTTTGTCTCCGAAGAGATGGACCTTAACCTCTACTCAAAGACCCTCCGCGATCTTGAGTGGGCGCCGGTAAGCAGCAGAAAGAGGTACGATCTGTTCAAACAGACCATTTCCGCTTTATACCCCCCCGAATACGCGAATGCGGAAAGCGACAGGGCGGCAGGCGAGGCCACAGTAGAAAGCGCGGCCAACTGGGTAGAAGACCTTATAAGCAGGTGGAACTCGTGAGCGGCATTACTCTCAGGTGGCCATGGGCTTTGCTGGTGGGAGGCATACTCCTGCTCATACTTCTCGTCCTGGTTTTCTGGTTCACCAGAAAAAAGTATCTGAAGCCCGATGCCGCTGAAATCCTTAGCTCCAAAGAAAGGCTGAAAACCACCCTCCAGGCCCTGGGAAACAAGCACCGAAAACAGACGCCGGGCATACGTCTTCTTAGCTGGGGCCTTAAAACCAGGCTGAAAGGAACGGCTTGGAGCCAATACAGGACATACAAGGCCCTTGTGATTTCATGCACGACTTTGGCCCTTTTGGCCTTCGGGTGTTCCATGGGGCTGGTTTCAAGGCCGAGTTCGGTAGAAAAACTTCAAACTTCCAGCGTATCTAGAAATATCGTGCTGTGTCTGGATGTGTCGGGCTCCGCCCTTCCTTTTGACGAACAGGTTATAGCCAGTTATCTTCAGCTCGTCTCCAAGTTCAAGACGGAAAGGATCGGAATGAGCATTTTCAATTCCACCTCTAAAATCGTTTTTCCCCTGACAGACGACTACAAGCTGGTTACAAGCGAACTGGACAGCGCCCTTACGGCCCTCAAGGGAGTGGTCAATCAGACCAGCATCAACAACATGACCACCCAGCAGTACCAGGCGATAAACAACTTCCTTTCCGGCACCGATAACATGAAAGGATCCAGCTCCCTTATAGGAGACGGGCTGGTAAGCTGCGAGAATATGCTCCCGGGATTTAGCGCTTCGGCCCAAACTCAGCAGGCCAGGGTGACTCCGGCCTCCATAGTTTTGGCCACAGACAACATCCTTGCCGGAAGGCCCATCTATACCCTCCACCAGGCCGTCAGGCTTGCCAAGTTAAATTCCATCAGGGTCGACGGGCTCTACATAGGCCCAAACTCCAACCTCTCCACTCCCGACGCCCAGGCCTTTAAGCAGCAGATAGATTGGGAGGGCGGATCTTTCTTTTCCAGGCAGAACGGACAATCCGTAGAAGAGCTGGTGCAAAGCATAGAAGATCAGAAGATAACGCAGAAAACAAAGGCTCAGACTGTGGATATAACCGATAACCCGGATATATGGGTAATAGTCCTTGTGGCGCTGATCTGCGCGCTGTTCCTGCTTTTGGGATGGGTAAGGAGGTGAGCGGATTGGCCTTTACACCCCTCTTGCACAGCTGGCTTCTTACCATCCTTTTAGACATCCTCATCCTTATTTGCTGCGGGACGGGATTTTTAATCTTTTGGAAACACAGAAATTCTTCCGATTCTACCCACTTGGATTGGCTGCGGCGCTGGCTCATAGCGATTTTCGCCATACTTTTGACCTTAGGGCCTACAATCGTCACCTCTTCTTCTTCCAGCGCCATCTCGGATACGAACGTTTTCTTTGCGGTAGATGTGACCGGTTCCATGGCGGTAGACGATGCCCACTACGGTTCCAATCAGACCATTCCCAGAATCCAGGCGGCTAAAGACGCCGTGGAAAACCTGGTGTCAATGTACCCGGGGGCGTCTTTTGCAGGCGTAACCTTCGGAGCCTCTGCCTCTTTGGCCCTTCCCCCCACAGCGGATGTGGGAGCCGTGCAAAACTGGCTGAAGGTGCTTGAAGTAGAACCTACGGACGCTTCCAACGGAACGCAGTTAAGCGAACCGGTAGATACCCTGCTTTTGGCAATGCAAAAGGTCAAAAAGGAGTACCCCAGAAACATAATCGTTCTTTACTACATTTCGGACGGGGAGCAGACAAGGGATGTGGAAGCCTCTTCCTTCTCGCCTCTGCGCCAGTTTGTAGATGCGGGGGCGGCCCTTGGGGTCGGAAGCACGCAAGGGGGAAAAGTTCCCTTTATTTCGCCCCAGGACCTTACAAGCGGACAGGGCTCTTCTCCGCGCTACTTGGATGAACCCGGATCTTCTACCCCCGCCATTTCCAAAATGAATCCCCAAAACCTGAAAGAAATTGCAGACCAGTTCTCCGGAACCTACCTGCATCTTGATCAGAACACTACTGTAGCCTCCCTCTCTTCCTATACTTCCCACAGCTACCTGGTGAGGGAGACGGATCGCAAACACTCCATGCGCGATATACAGGTTTGGCCTCTGGCCATAGTTATAGCGCTCCTCCTCTTGTGGGAGTGCGGGGCGGATATTTTCAAGCAAAGGAAATACCAGTGAAAAAACGGGAATCCGGGCTAAGGAGGAGCGGAAAAACAAAACTGCCCCGATGGAGGGCGGCGTTGTCGATATTTGGGGGGCTGGCAATGGCATTCCTCACCTACTTCTTCTTTTTAAACTGGAGCGTGGTCAAAAACTTTGATGCGACAAGCGCACTCTTAAAAGGGGACATCCTCGCCCTGCAGCTGGCAAATCCGAATTTAGATTCCTTAAAGGCCTCCCAGGCCCAGGTCCTCTCCCAGCTTTACCAGGAACAGGAAACTTCCGCCCTTCAGTTTCCTTCTTCCAAAAAAGCCATAGCCAAGGCTATAGAAATAGCCAACCAGGTAAACCAGGAGATAGATCTGCGCTATAAGTCTCCTTCTTCTTCCTCCCAGTCTCCTTCTTCTTCCTCCCAGTCCGCCCGGCAAATGACTCAGGAAAGGCAGCAGGAGGCCCAGAGCCAGCAAAAGCTAAATTCCCTCCTTTCTTCAAACACCCTCAACCCCTCCTCTTCTTCGGCCGATTCTTCTGCCGCTGTGCCTCAAAACCAAAAGGTGACAAAGCCATGGTAGGCAAAAAGAAGGAGGCAACAGAGGCGAAAGCCGAAGATCTTAAAGGCGCCGCCATCATAGACCGGGCCCCTAAGCGCATGAGGGACTGGGGAGATTTGGCAAAGCTGGCCATTTTTCTCATTCTCTCCGCCCTGGTGGTTATAAGCTCTCTTTGGCTGAAAAATACGACAAACAGCATAGAAAGCGACGTAAAAAGGGTCTCCTACCCCTTTTCATGGCTGGTTCTTTTGCCCCTCTCCCTCCTTTTCAACATAGTTTTGTCAGCCATAGTAATAGCCGTCTTTATCCAGCTTCTTTTCAAGAAGATGTGGATTCCGGCCCTCTCTTCGGCCCTGGCGCTCATAGGCGGCTTTTGCATCTCGGTAATTTGCGCCCACCTGTTTTTCATTTACCGTCTAGACAGCATCCTGGGGGCAGGTTCCTCTTTCAGGGCCGGAAGATTTGACGCTTCTTTGACCGTTATGGCCTTCCTTACGGCCTCAAACGGAAGGAGCATGAGAAATAAGCTGGGCTGGGCATGGAAGGTGTACTACTGCGCCCTGGCGATCGTAGTCATAGCCTCGCTTTCCACCATCCCCGCCGCCCTTATGGCTATTTTTACCGGGGCGTGGATAGGGCTGGCCTTCAGGCTGGCTTTCGGGACCCCGGGGTCCGGGGCATGGGGAGCGCAGCTGGCCCTGGCGCTGTCGGGATGCGGGATGGAAGTGGAAAGACTGGAGAGAATAGAACCTTCCTCTCCGCAAAAAATCTGCTGCGATGGGGCAAAGCGCTCAAGGTACTACTCCCTTTTTTCAAAAGGGAATAAGTACCTTATGGTCGTAAATGACGAGCAGCAGCACTCCCTTAGGTATCTGAAACAGATGTGGGATGCCATAAAAATGGAAGGGCTGACTATCCGCCATGACAGGTCTGTAGAGGCCATGGCAGAGCGCCACTACGCAATCCTTCTCGATTTGAAAGACGTGGGGGCTCCGGCGCCCAGGGCGGTCAGGGTGGGATCTGTATCAGATTCCGCTTTTATGGTCTTCGATCTTCCCCCCTCCCCCTTTTTGCCCATCACCTCTTCCACCATTGACGAATCGGATATAAAATTCCTCGTCTCCTACTTAAATTCCCTCCACGAAAAGGGAATCACCCATAGAAACATTTCCCCTTCCTCTCTGGCCAGAAACGGGGAAGGAGAGCCCTTCCTCATAGGATGGGCGGGAGGAGATGTTATTTCCGGGGCGGCCCATAAAAAAATCGACATGGTTCAGCTTTTGGCCGTTTTGTCTACTTTCGGGGGAGTGGAAAAGACGGTAGAGATCGCAAAGGAGGTGCTGGGGGCTTCTGCACTTGCGACCCTTTTCCCTTATGCCCAGACCATCGTTATTCCAAAATCTACAAGAAGGGAGAAGGGATGGAAAAGAAAGGTTTTAAAACCCCTTAAAAGCGCCTTAGAGGGCATTGCAAGAAATGAAGATAAAATGCTTCAGACCGTCAGGCTGGCCAGGTTCAATATAAGGCGCTTCATTACAGTTCTTCTGGTCACAATAGCCCTAATCGTTGTCTTTACCCAACTCAATTTCAAACAGGTTATAAAGGCCATAGAGGGGGCAAACCCATGGTGGTCTTTAGCGGCCTGCGCCATAGGGCTGGTGGCTTGGGCAGGTTCAGCTACGGCTTTTGGCGTCTTTATAGACAAGTCAAAAAGGAAAAAGCACCACCTTGGAATTTTGGGCACTCAGGCCGTGGCCAGCTTTGCTGCGGTATCTATGCCTGCAATAGCCGGCCCGATAGCTGTAAACATCACTTTCCTGAGAAAAATCGGGTACAGCAACACTGAGGCTACTGCCATAGCCAGCGCCGATACCGTCACTGAATTTTCCACCACCATCCTGATGTTTATAATCCTCGGCTTCTTTACGGGCCAAAACGTCTTTCACAACCTCCTGCCCAACAAGATGATAATCATTGTCACGGCCGGGGTTTTGGCAGGGCTGGTGGCTCTGGCTATGGCGATAAAGCCTGTAAGGGGCTGGATAAGGGAAAAATGCCTTCCGGTTTTAAAGTCATACGGATCCATGCTGGGAAAGCTTCTTTCCCACCCCCTTACCCTCTTAATTTCCATGGCGGGATCAATCGTTCAAAACACTGCTTTGGATATGGCCTTCTGGTTTTCCCTTCTGGCCTTCGGGTACCACTTGAACTTTATAGAGACCCTTTTCCTGTTTCTCTTTGCAAACGGGGTGGGATCTGCCGTCCCAACTCCCGGAGGGCTGGGAGCAATAGAGACGGTGCTTTCCACTACCTTTATCGGCATAGGAGTCCCGGGGGCGATAGCGGTGTCTGCGACGCTGCTTTTCCGCCTCGCCACCTATTGGCTGAGGATGGCTTTGGGCGCCCTTTATATGAAATACATGGAAAAGAAGCAGCTATTGTAATTTTTATCCGAATTGAGTTTATTATGTTTATGAAAGTCGAACTTTGAAAGTAAAGGAAGACAAATGGACAAGTACTACGGGAAAACCGAGATAACGGCCAGCGTGGCCGAAAAGGCCGGTCTCTCTCGCGAAGAAGCGAAAAAGGCCGTAGATGCCTTTTTGGACACCCTCCTCGAATGCGCAGAGAAAGGCGTAGATGTGCGTCTGGCTGGTTACTTCAGCCTCGAAAAAGTGACAAGGGCTGCCAGGAGCGGACGAAATCCGCAGACGGGCGAGGCTATGGAAATTCCCGCAAGGGAAGTTTTGAAGATCACTCCCGGTAAAACCCTCAAGGACGCCGTACAGAGCAAGAAGTAAATTTTATTGGCTTAAAAGGCCTGTAATTTAATAGGGGAGAGGGCTAAAAGAACTTAGCCTCTCCCCTGATTCCTCTCAACCAAGTTTCCCCGCTCATTTTCTTTTTAGAGGCGGGGGTTATTTCTGTCAGTTCAAGCCATCCGTCCCCGCAGCAGACAAAAGCCTTTCCTTTAAAACATGACACAGATCCGGGTTCTTGGACGGGAAGATCGCATCGCGGGCCCAGCCTGTTAAATTTTACGTAAGTAGTTTTCTCCGCCGCCTTCGCTTCGGACCAGGCCATCGGGTTGGGGTTGCAGGCCAAAACCTTATAAAAAATCTTTTCTTTGGGGAGGGAAAAATCTATGCGGGCAGAGGATTTATCTATTTTTCCCGCATACTTTAAGTCAGGTTCTTCTTCCTGGGCTTTCAGCTTTTCTTTTCCTTCTTCCACTTCGCCCAGGGCCTTAACTAGGGCGCTTTTCCCAATTACGGTCAGTTGCTGCGTCAGTTCTCCTGTAGTAAGAGGAGAAGAAGGAATATAGGGTACCTTTAACAGCCACGGCCCCTCATCCAGGCCTTCGGTAAGTTTAAAAACAGTAACGCCGCAATGGGCATAGTGGTCCAGTACGCAAGCCGCTACCGGATTCGAGCCGCGAAAGTAGGGCAGAAGAGAAAAGTGAAGGTTGTACCATCCCTTGCTTAGAAGAGAAAGGAGGGAGGAAGAAATGAGGCGCCCGTAAGCCACCACAGCTCCGCACTCCACTTCCTTTTCTTTTAGTTTTTCCGCAAAGAGGGGATCGGAAGGCTTCCCATCAAAGACTTCAATGCCCAATTCTTCAGCCTTTTCCTTAACCGGATTTGCAGCTTCTTTTCTCCCCCTCCCCCGCGGGGCATCGGGACGCGTCAAAACCAGGCAAACATCCTGCTTTTTGGCAAGTTCTTCTAGGCATTCGGCAGCTTGGAGGGTGGATCCGGCAAAAATAGTCCTCATCTGTCCTCTGCCTTCCCCTATTTTTCTCCTTTGAGGGCAGGAATTGCAGCCCCCAAATCTATGAGAGTTTTTCTTATTTGGGCAGGGCTTTTAAACTGTATTGCCTTTAGGCCTGCCTTCCGCCCCGCTTCCACGTTTTCCGGCTTGTCATCTATGAAAGCCGTAAGAGAAGGATCGACATTGAATTTTGAAATAGCGGTATCGAAAATATTTCTGTCAGGTTTTCTCTGATGGACATACCCTGAAACTACCCTGTCTTCCATCATGAAAATTACTTCGGGAAGGCGCGGCAGGGCCCTCTCAAAAAGATCGGCCGACCAATTTGAAAGGCCAAATACCCTAATTCCGGCCTCTTTTAGATCGCTTACGAGCTGTCTGGATCCCGGAATCTCTCCAAGAATGGAATCGGGGAAGTGCGAGATATACCACTCCATCATCTCGGCCCAGATTCCTCCGTGCTCCCTTCTTATCAGACTTATCGCTTTTTTCAGGGGTTCGCCCAGATCGCATAAAACGTTGGCATCCTCAAAACCGGAAAGTTCGTTGAGACGGAATTGATCTATAAGTTCGGGAGTGTACCTGCTTATTAAAGCGCCGTATATATCCCACCTGACCAAAACGTTGCCGAAATCAAAAATAACGTTTTGGATTTTCTCGCCAGTGTCATTATTTTTCACTTATCCAATTATCCACTATCTGCGACCGAAGCAATAAGGATCAATCCAAAAATGGGCGTCAGGAGCGGTCCGGAGATGCGACACGGAGGCTACCGCCTCCCCAAGGGCATCGGCAAAGGGAGGAGAGACGAAGAGGACGCATAGGTATTCTCCCGATTTTGGAATTGGCATGGGGCCCATAATTTCAAATTCTCCCTTAGGCGCCTTTAAGGCCTTTAAAACCTCTTCTACAGACTTTTGCACTTCTTTTTCTGGGCCCCATATATTTAGGGCGGTCCTAAAAGGAGGCATCCCCGCTTTTCTTTTTTCTTCTAGATCCCATGCCGGAAAAACATAGTTCCATCCTTCAAAGGAGGCAAGCAGTTCCTTTTGGCCCTCTCCTATGAGGATCACTTTTTCAGATGCGAGGCTGGAGGCCTCCATCCATGAATTTAATACTTTAGACTCTGCGTCCAAATTAAGGGAGAAAAAGGAAAGCCACGCATCCAAGATGGCCACCAAAGAATAGGGTTTTTGCTCAATGGATGAGGCTAAAGATACCTCGACATTTTTCAGATCTTTTTCCTTTAAAAGGCCCTTAAGTTCTTCTTTTACGTGTTCAGGACCCCTCTTAAGCGCAACAAGGCTGTGAGAGGAAATTGTCGCGCCACATTTAGAGCAAACCCACTCCTCTTGCCTTTTGCGGCACCGAGAACAAAAGACTTCTTTCCCCCTTGATTTTAAACTTCCTTTGCAGTCACACCTCATGAAAGCAGAACATTTGGGGCAGAGGAAAAAAGTGATATCGCTTCCCGCGGGGCAGACCAAGAGGGATTTTTTACCCTCCTTCCCGTTTTTTCTAAGTTCTTCCACAAGAAGGCTTGGAAGATGGACAAATCGATCTCCCATTTCAAGCAGCTTGTCTCGGCTAAAGCATACGGGCCTTACAGGCGCGGGAGCTGAAGGAAAAATATGGAGGGCAGTTTTTTCTCTCAGCCATTTTTCCTGCTCTGCTGCATGGCAGTAGGACATGGAAATTCTAATCCCCCCCCTGTTTTTATGTCTTATCGATAGGACGTCTCTGACATTTGCATAGGGAGCCATCCCATCCGTAAATGCCTGTCCGAGGGCGTCTACATCCACCATAAGGCAAGGATCTTTCATCGGCAGGTACATCGCGCGCCTGGTGCCTAAAGCTAGGGCCCCTCCCTTGCAGCAGGAAAGAAAAGAGCTGTAGTTTTTGGCATTTCCCAGATTTGACCCCACAAAGACAGGATCTAGGCCATAGGCAGAAAACGCCTTTTTTGCCTGATCAAAAAAACGGTCGGATGGAAGGCAGGCGAGAAAGGAATAGCCCAACTTTTTAGAAAGGAGGCCTAGGAGGGCCAGGCATTCAAAAACATTTCCCCTTTTTTGGGCCAGATCCCAGACAAAACTTTGATCTTCAAAATTTGAAAGGGAAGAAGTGAGGCTGAAAAGGCCGGAGTAGAGCCCAGAAGCTTCCTTTAAGAGGTTGCAAAGCGCCTCCTCATTTTCCATGCTCCACTCTCGATCCCGCCTGGACTGGCTTTCTACATACTTTACCCTGGCCGCAAGAGCTAGATCCAGGATGTTTGAAAGCCTCCCGCCGAAAAACCTGGCTATGCTTTCCAAATCATTTATCTGTTTTTCGTCCAAAGCCGGAGAGGGAAAAATCTCATCTAAAGGCTTGAGATTTTGAAATTTGCTTTCTTTTAAGGGGAAGAGATCTAGGACAAGTCCTTCCATTCGGCGCTGTTTAACATGGATGCGCACCCTTTTCCCCTTTTGAATTTCAGAAGAAAAAGAGAAGGGGACAAGGTAATCCAAAGCTGGGTAAGGAGAGGGCGCCGGCCTGAAGGGAAGAACCCTGGCAACGAGAAAAGCTTCGTGCATTTAGCCTAAAAGCAGGTTTCTTAACTTGGAAGCCCGGTCTGTTCTTTCCCAGGTAAAAAGTTCTTCTTCCCTACCAAAATGGCCGTAACAGGCTGTAGGAGAATAAATCGGCCTTAGAAGATTCAAGTCTCTTATGATAATTCCCGGTCTAAGGTCAAAAGTTTCTCTTACGGCTTCGACTATGCGTTCTAAAGAAAGGCCGGGGACTTGAGTTCCAAAGGTCTCAATATCTAGGGCAACGGGCTCAGCTCTGCCTATGGCGTAGGCTATTTGCACTTCCGCCCTTTTTACCGCCCCGGAGGCCACAAGATTCTTAGCCACCCACCTGGCTGCGTAAGCTCCGGATCTGTCGACCTTGGAAGGATCTTTTCCGGAAAAAGCTCCGCCTCCACTCCTTCCGGCATTTCCATAGGCATCTACTATGATCTTGCGTCCAGTAAGTCCCGTATCTGCAGCCGGACCTCCCAAAATAAAAGATCCGGAGGGATTGAAGATAAAGTTAAAAGAAGATGCGTCGACTTCAGGCGCCCATTCATTCAGTATGGGCTTAACCACTTCTTCTTTTATCCTTTCTGACAGCTCTTCCAGATTGGATTTGGGGTCATGTTGGGCGGAAATAAGGACAGTGTTAATCCTTTTTGGCTTAAAACCTTCATAATCTACCGTGACTTGAGATTTGCCGTCTGGCCTAAGGAGGGGGAACACCCCCTGTTTTCTCAGATCCGAAAGCCTCATAGTCAGCCGGTTTGCCAAAGTGATTGGAAGGGGCATGAGTACCTTAGTTTCGTCACATGCAAATCCGAAGACTACGCCCTGGTCTCCTGCGCCCTGTTCCTCTTGCCTTCCGCCCCTTCTCACGCTTTCATCTATTTCCGGACTTTGCGAAGTGATGGATACCATAACCCCGCAGCTTTGCCAGTCAAGGCCTATGGAAGAATCGGTATATCCGACTTCTCTTACGGTGTTTCTAACTACCTTTTGAACATCGCAGTAGCCTCTTGAGTTCACTTCGCCGCACACCATAAACATTCCTTTGCAGGCTACGGTCTCTACGGCCACGTGGCTGGATGGATCCTGGAACAAAAGGTCGTCTAAAACGCTATCGGAAATTTTATCGCAGAGCTTGTCTGGATGGCCTTCCGTTACGGATTCAGCGCTCAAAGGGTGAAGGCTACTCGTCAATATCCTCTTCCCCTTCCCCCTCTTCTTCTCTCTCTTCTTCCTCTTCGTCTATGTCGTCTCCTCCGTCGTCAGAATCCACCAGATCTTGGGCGGAGAGGGAGATTGAATCATTTATTACCTTGGATCCGGCGTGTGAGTCGGTATTGTCTTCAGAGCCCAGTTTGCCCTCTATGAGGCCTTCATTTATCTCCCTGAAAGCGATGCTGAGGGGCTGCTCATTATTGACGTAGGGTACGAGAGGGCCTACGTTCTTTAACACTCCCTCTTTAATCTGTAAAAAGTAGTCATTTATCTGTTTTGCCCTTTTTGCTCCAAATATCAAAAGGGCGTACTTTGAATCTGCGTGATTCATGAGCTCGTGAAGGGGAGGCTTGGTGAGGCCTTCGGGCTGCGGAGATGTGCCTAGCGTCATAAGGAATTCCTTTCCTAATACAGATTTTTCATCAGGTCCCAGAGGGCAGAAGATGCCCTCTCTACTTCATCATTTACTATCAGAGCATCGAATTCGCCCTCGTGGGCCATTTCTTCTTTAGCTGTCTTAAGCCTTCTAGCTTTCTGCTCGGGGCTTTCAGTGTCGCGAAGATTTAGCCTGTAAACCAGAGAATCGAAACTTGGGGGGGCGAGGAATACCGAAAATACCTTAATGCCCAATTCCTTTGCCCTCTTGGCCACGCTTCTAGCTCCCTGAAGATCAATTTCCAGCAGCGTGGGTATCTGCTTGCGAATATGATCCAAAACAGGCTGTAAGGGTGTTCCATAATGGGCCAGCCCGTGTACGACGGCCGTTTCCAAAAAAAGGCCCTGCTTTTCCCGGTTTAAGAATTCTTCTTCGGAAATAAACCAGTAGTCACGCCCGTTTTCTTCTCCGGCTCTCGGAGCTCTGGTAGTCGCCGATGTGCTCACCCAGATTTCCGGATGCTTTTCCAAAAGAGCCTTTTGCACGGTTCCCTTGCCGACGGCGGTGGGACCGCTAAGGACTACAAGAGGCATCATCGATCTACTCTGGCCAGTGTATAGTTCTTTTTTCCCTTGCGAATGAGGACGAAGCGTCCCTCAAAACTGCAAGAAGGATCCACTACGGCTTCCAGACTGTCTTCGACTTTTCCGTTTATCGACACCGCCCTTGAAGAAACATCCTCTCTGGCCTGCCTCCTGCTTTTTTCAATTCCCGTTTCCACAAGCAAGTCCACAATATTTTTGGGATCTGCGCTTATGGAGACAGAAGGAGCCGAACCAAAAGCTTCCTCTATCTCTCCTGCGCTTAAGGAGGAGACGTCTCCCTTGAAAAGGAGGGAGGAAATTTTCTGGGCCCTCTCGGCCTCTTTCTTGCCGTGCACAAACTCCGTCACTTCATAGGCCAGAGCCTTTTGGGCAAGCCGGAGGTTAGGCCTCTCTTCGGTTTCTTTGGCCAGATTTTCAATTTCTTCCCTGGAGAGGAAAGTGAAGTACTTTAAGTATTTGACTACATCCCTGTCGTCGGTATTTATCCAGAACTGATAGAAATCATAAGGGCTGGTCATTTTGGGGTTAAGCCATACAGCTCCCCCGGCTGACTTTCCAAATTTTGTCCCGTCGGCTTTTAGAAGAAGGGGAATGGTGAGGCCGAAAACTTCCGCCTTTGAATACTTATGGCGTATAAGGTCTATCCCATCGGTCAGGTTTCCCCACTGATCGGCTCCTCCAATTTGAAGCGTCACCCCTTCATCTTCAAAGAGATGGAGAAAATCTATTGCCTGCAAGATTTGGTAGCTAAACTCCGTAAAGGAAATCCCCCCCTCTATTCTGGAAGAGACGCTTTCTTTGCTCAGCATGGAATTGACGGAAAAGTTTTTTCCAAAGTCGCGCAGAAAATCTATCAGGTTTAATTTTGAAAGCCAGGAATAGTTATCCACTATCTTGAACTCAGGCCCAAAAATCTTTTCCATCTGTTCTGTCAGGCTCTTTTTATTCGCCTCTACCTGCTCGACGCTTTGAAGCACCCTTTCAGTGCTCCTGCCGCTTGGATCTCCTATGGCTCCTGTAGCTCCCCCAATAAGGATTAGGGGATGATAACCATACATTTGGAACCTTTTGAGAACAATGAAGGGAATAAGGTGGCCTATATGCAGGGAGGATCCCGTAGGATCGGTTCCGCAGTAAAGCGAAAGCTTGCCCTTTTCAAGGGCTGCCTTCAACCCTTCAGGATCGGTCTGCTGGTTTATCAGGCCTCGCCATTGCAAATCTTGCAGAATATCCATCTTTATTTACTTTTCATTCTTTAGGCAGGGCTTAAGTACTTTTTTGATAGCTTCCTTGAGTTTTACCTCATAGGAGGCAAAAGATTGGGCATCGTACATCATCAAATTCATGGTCGATGCCCTCAAGGTGGTAAGGTGCGAAGAAGAATCCCATGGGGAAGTAATGCCAATCTTCCTTATGAAGTCTAAGCAACTGTCTCCATATTCCCCTTTAGCAAAGTCAGTGTGGCTGGTCAAAATGGGTTTGAGATAAGGCATGCCAGAATAAATGGAAGTTTGAATGAAGAAGTTCTGGTTAAGTTCATTCATGACCTTTAGATCGGTATTCCCCTCCACATTAAATACCCAGTCGACCATATTGAAGTCCGGATAGTAGATGGTGTGGGACTTTATCTTTTTCCCTTCTACTTCCACTTCGAGTTCAGACATGAACTTGTAGAAGTTCCTCGCCCCTTCCATGGAACGGCCGATGATTCTTCCGTAACCTGTGATGTTTAGCGGAAGCACTCTGTGAGCCGCCCATACCGCAGCTGCTGCCGCTCCGGCCTTGGATCCTTCCAAGATGTAGGGTCCGATTTGGACAGGGGGATCTATGGTCTTGTCGAAAACGTAGGAAGCGAAATAGGAAATTGCGTTCCTCATCCTTTCGTCCCTTATGACTATGCCGCCTGCGGTGTAGGGGACGTATCCCATCTTATGGGGATCTACCGTTATTGAATCCACTTCTGAAAGTGCCTTGAGAGATTCGTAATCATCTTTTGAAATGGTGTTGGACAAATCCTGGAAGACCTTATTTTCCCTGAGCTCGTGCTCGAGATCGGCATAGGGGATGACGTCATAGTTGGAGTCTAGGATTATGGACCTGGCATACCCGCCGTAGGCGCAGTCGGCATGCAGGTAGAAGTTAATTCCCTTCTTTGCAAAGCTCTTGCGGAGGGCGCAGATCTTGTCAATGTGGTCTATTGCGCCTTCCTCGGTAGTGCCTACAACTCCCACTACTCCCAGTATCGGCATCTTTTGGGCGGAAAGATCTTCTATTGTCTTTTCCAAAACGTCTATCTTCATCCTGTAGTGATCATCTACGGGAATCATGATGACCTGGTCGATTCCCACGCCGGTTATATCGGCAGCCTTAAGCCAGCTGTAATGCTTGGTGGCCGGAATAATCCATTTGCCCAGGTCCTCTATCCTCTTGCCGCTCCTGGCCGATTTCCTCTTGACCAGATCCAGATCCACTTCGCTTAGGCTGGACATGAGATCGATTATTTTCTCTATAGGCATGTTCAAGAGTTCCCAGTCGCTCTTTCCGGCCACGAGTTCAGGCTTTACTTCCTTCATTGCAAGAGGAAGACTCTTTACATTCCTTGCATACCAAAGGGCTTCGAGATTAGCTATGGAGCCGTCTGCGCAAATATGTCCCCAGCCGTTGGGGAAGCTAAAGAGCTTGGCAAAATCTCTTCCCACTTCTTCCTCGAGAAGGGAAGCGGCAGGAGATCCTTCGTAGGAAACATTGTTTTCGTTCCACAGCATTCCGAAATAGTACCCAAGCAAGGCTGGAATGAGGGTTTCGGAGTTCATGTGGCCCCAGTACCTGGCCGACTCCCACGGCACTGAGTCTTTTCTCATCCTCACCGACAGCTCTTCCATGACAGTCTTAAGCCTTTGGACTGTCTGCTGGAAAACAGGGGAGGCCTGCTCGGTGGGAGAAATAAGGGGAGGGTCTTGCGGCATGTAGTTTTGCCTCCAACCCAGATGCTCGTCTATCAAATGGCTCAGGAGAGACTTAAAAAGCTCCCCGTTTTCGGATTTGCCTCCGATAAGCAACGCGTTTACGTCGATTTCCTCCATTATCAACTCCTTAATTGATCCTCAGGTTCCATCGAATCTTGAACTATGTCGCTTTCATCTCCCATTCCACGCACCAGGCTCGGGCGCAGCTGGACGGCGGGGATGACTCTGTGTTCCCTAGCGTAGTTTTGCAGATATTTCTGTGCCGTAAGGGCCCAGCGATCCCTGCGGAAGTGGTGAAGAATAAGCGGGAAGACGGCAAAGATTAAAGTGAAGACTATCATCACTACAGCGCTTGCCCTTGAACTTGCAGCTATTGCCGTGACAGCTATGAATATGAGGCCAGACCAAAGGAAGATAGCCCACATCCATGCCAGGCCGTTTCCTTTCTTTCCGATCCTGTAGGGACGCTTTAATTCTTTAGCTTCATATCTAAGTCGTATGAAGGCTATGGCAATAAGAGTATAAACCACTACGTAAAACATGGTGGTGGTATTGGTCATGAGCATGAAGATCTGGTTTACATCCGGAAGGGCGTAAAGCAGGGCGAAGAGAGTGATAAGGCTGGCCTGGGCGATCAGGACGGGCTTAGAGACGCCCAGATCATTGTGCTTGTAGAAGCGCCATGAAGAAGGAACCAAGCCCTCGTTTGCAACCTGGATCATGGTCTGGCTAGGGCCGGTGACCCATCCGGAGAGGGCTACGAGCACGCCTATAAAGCTCATGCAGCTGAAAACGTTATTAAGCCACTGAGGCCAGCCCAGTATCTCGCAGAACAGCACTATAGGCTGAGAAATATTGGCGAGCTGGATGTTGCTGGAAGTGACGACGTTTGCCATAAGGAAAGCGTCTATTATGTTCATCAGCACAACGGCTATCAGAGCTATCATGAGGCCTTTGGCGAAGTTCTTCGTAGAGTTCTTAATCCTGGGAATATAAACGCCCAGGGTGGAAATACCGCAGAAGATGAAGGCGATGGAAGCCACGTACTGGAGGCTATCCCCCTGGGGCAAAAGCTGCTGCCAGTGGAAAGTTCCCAGTACCATTCCGGGCTTAATGCCGGTCTTAATCATGGCTCCGAGGCCCAAAACCAGCATAAAGACGACCGGAATGTAAATACCCAGCCATGTGCCGATATCGCCGCCGATTTTGGCCATATCAAACTTAAGGTTGAGGAGGGTTACGAACCAGTAGATGACTATGATGCTGCACATCACAAACCAGTGGTTGTTGCCGAGGGAGATGTTACTTATGGTGTTTCCAAACAGCGGTCCCAACGGAGCTGCCACCATAACCATGCCTGGAAACATCTGGGCCCATAAAAGCCAGGCCACAACAAATGCCCATTTATCGCTTAACCCCCTGCGCACCCATCGCTGAGGTCCGCCTTCGCCTGGCAGCATGGCTCCAAGCTCTCCACATATCAACGCCAAAGGCAAGGCGAAAAACACCACGGAGATGATCATGTATATGATCATCTGCCATCCCGTGGCAGCCAATTGTGGGATGCTTCGCACGGAGGCTATAAGAGCCATAGCTATACCTACAAAGGTACTCAGAGAGATTTTAATCTGATCGCTCATGCTTTACTCTTTTTCTTACTTGCGGGAACCGGGATTGTGAGGTCCCTGGGCGCAAAAACCTTCCTGAATTGTGACGGTTTAAGGCAACTGCGCACCAAAACTCTCGATTATACCTTCAATTCTATACTTTTTGGCCCTTCGTCCTTATCTCCCCTGTTTCTTCCGGAAGCTGCACACAAAACGCCGTATATAAAGTTCGCACTTTTGCTATCACAATAGATTTTCGCGAGCTTTACAGATTCGTTTATATACGCCCCAGTAGATCCGGGCTGGCCGTAAAGACACTCCCATACTCCCATACGCAGGATATTCCTATCTACCACCCCCATTCTCTCTAACTTCCATGTAGAGTTGGAGCGGATAATCCTGTCTATCTCTTCCTTATGGGCTGCCACGCCCTCTGCTATTTCTTTTGCATATTCAGGCAGAACTCTAAGATCTGTAACCACTCCTTCTTCCTGAATCTGCAGCCTTTCCCGAAGGGCGTCTTCAATACTTTCATCTCTCTCATCGGCCTCATAAAGAACGCTGAGAGCCTCCATTCTGGCGGCAAATCTCGACATTCCTTATTCCCTGCTCAGGTAAGATCCGTCCCTGGTATCGACCTTTATTTTTTCTCCCTCATTTATGAAGAGGGGTACTTGTATCTCAGCTCCCGTCTCCAGAGTGGCAGGCTTATTTCCGGCACTGCTTCTATTGCCCTGAAGGCCGGGCTCGGTGTGTGCAACTTCCAGCACCACCGAAGCCGGAAGTTGCACAGCTATAGGGTTTCCTTCAAAGAAGCTGACCATGCAGTCGGTTCCTTCTACCAGGTACTTTATCTGGTCTCCCAGCAGCTCTTCGGGAATGGCAACCTGATCGTAGGAGGAAGTATCCATGAACATCAGGTTGGATCCATCTTTATAGCTGTACTGAAGGTTGCGGTTGTCGAGAGTGGCAAAGTCCATCTTCACTCCGGCGTTGAAAGTGCGCTCCACCTGTTTTCCGCTTAGAACGTCCTTTATGGTGGTCCTTACGAAGGCAGGCCCCTTTCCGGGCTTTACGTGCTGGAATTTCACCACCCTCCAAAGCCTACCGTCGATGTTAAGAATCGATCCGTTTTCAATATCATTTGTAGTCTGTGCCATTAAAAGTCCTTCACAGCAATCAGTAAATTTAAACCTTTAACACTTTAGATTAATTCACACGCGTGTCAAAGAAAAAATAAAACCCCAGAACGCCCTGGGGTTTCGGGAGCCGAATCCTTAAATTACTTGAGGATCTCGGTGACTCTTCCGGATCCCACAGTCCTTCCGCCTTCGCGGATTGCGAAGGTCTGACCCTTCTCGAGGGCTACGGGCTGCAGGAGGCGTACGGTGAAGTTGGCGTGGTCGCCAGGCTGTACCATTTCGACGCCTTCGGGAAGCTCGATGGTTCCGGTCACATCAGTGGTGCGGATGTAGAACTGCGGACGGTAGTTGGTGAAGAAGGGGGTGTGCCTTCCGCCCTCGTCCTTGGTAAGGACGTAGACCTCAGCCTTGAACTCGGTATGAGGAGTTACGGTCCCGGGGGCGGCCACAACCTGACCCCTTTCGACCTGGTCGCGGTTGATGCCGCGCAGAAGGAGGCCGGTGTTGTCGCCTGCTTCTGCCATATCCATCTGCTTGTGGAAGGTCTCGATGGAGGTGACGACGGTGGTCTGGGTAGGACGCAGGCCTACGATTTCCACAGGGGTGTTGGGGGTAATCTTGCCCCTTTCGATACGTCCGGTAACAACGGTGCCACGTCCGGAAATGGTGAACACATCCTCGACAGGCATAAGGAAGGGCTTGTCAAGGTCGTGGACCGGGGTGGGAATGTAGTCATCGACAGCGTTCATGAGCTCCTTTACGGAGTTCACCCACTTGTCGTGATCCTTGGCATCGTCGTGAAGGGCGCCGTAGGCCGAAATCTGGACGATGGGGCAGTCCCTGTCAAAACCGTTCTCTTCGAGAAGGTCTCGGGTCTCTTCCTCTACAAGCTCAATCATCTCAGGATCGTCTACCATATCGCACTTGTTGAGCGCGACAAGGATCTTAGGAACGCCTACCTGCTTGGCGAGCAGAACGTGCTCCCTGGTCTGGGCCATAGGTCCATCATTTGCTGCGTCGACGAGGATCGCTCCGTCACTCTGGGCAGCGCCGGTGATCATGTTCTTA
>JAFPUC010000007.1 GCA_017413255.1 Aeriscardovia sp.
TCCACCTTCTCCACCGCCTCCGTGGAATCTTTTGAAAACTTCAGGAAGGGCCTGTTTAGGGGCTTTGCCTTCACTGCCTCGATGTTCCTGCTTTCTTTGGGGGTGTGTTTTGCAGGATTCTTTATAGGCCTGGCGTAGGAAGGAAGGCTACTTTATAACTTCTTCCACCATCTTTGGAATGACCTCATCTATCGGCTTCGCTATGAGCTTGGATGCAAGGCGGTCATAGGGCGTCTCCCCCTGGTTTACGATGATTAAGGGGAGGCCCATCTGCACGGCAAGTGGCGCCAGGGAAGCTGCAGGATACACCCCCAGGCTTGTCCCGATTACCCACATTTCATCGCATGAGCGCATTTCGTCTATGCACTTTTCCATAGATCCGGCCGGGAGCGGTTCTCCAAAGTAGACTACGTCCGTCTTTAAGATTCCCCCGCATTTTTCGCATCTGGGGTCCGGAAACGCATCCAGTTTTTCCATAATTTTTTTCGTATCGTACTTTTGTCCGCATTTCATGCAGTGGCTGGTAAGGATTGTTCCGTGAAGATCCACGACTTTTTTGTTTCCGGCCTTTTCATGCAGGCCGTCAAAGTTTTGCGTGGCTAAAACTCCCAAACTGCCGGCCTTTTCAAGATCGGCTAACGCAAAGTGGGCATTTGTGCACCGGGCATTCCATACGGGGCTTTCCTTTTGCCACCTCCAAGAAAACTCCCTCGCCTCTTTATTCTTCATAAAGGCGTCTATGTCGTAGACCTGCATTTGGTCGGGATGCTTTGTCCAAACGCCCTGAGGGCCCCTAAAATCGGGAATTCCGGCTGAAGTTGAAATGCCCGCTCCCGTTAAAACCGCGATCTTTTTCACTCTTCCTCCTTGGCTATAATCTCCTCTATGCCTTCCTTTTTGTTTGCAAACCTTGCCATGGCAAAAAGAAAATCGGAGAGCCTGTTTATAAAGGCCAGATCTTCTTCCCGGATAGGCTCGGATCCCGTTTGGTTGTAAGCCACACAGCTCCTCTCCGCCTTCCTTACCAGGGTGCGGGCAAAGTGAAGCCTGGCCGCCGTCGGGCATCCCGTGGGCAAAATGAACTCGTGAATGGGCTCTACCTGTCCCATGAACTTGTCTATATCCTTTTCAAGATCCTCTATGTCGCTCTTGCTTATGATCGTTTTTCCTGCCGCAATATCGCACTGCAGCCTGTAGAACCGGTGCTCCAGCTTTAGGAGGGATGGGCGGAGGACTGAAAGAGACGAGGGTATGGTGGATATCACCACTCCGATATAGGACTGGGCGGCGTCCAGGTTGCCCACGGCTTCCACTTTAAGGGCGGATTTTGGCGTCCTTGTCCCGTTGTACTGGCAGGTTATCCCGCCGTCCCCCTTGCGGGTGTAAAGCTTTGAAAAGCTTTCTTTTTTTTCTTCAGCCATTTTTTCCTCCTTGTAGGATTTAATAGGAATAAAAGAAAGCGAGGAAAATGTTAAGCAGATTTTCGTGGTTCAATCTGGCCTCCCTTATATTCTCCGTCACTTCCATTGTTCTCCTCTTCCCCTTCCTTTGGGGTTGGGGGGCTTTTTGGTTTTCTTTGGACCTTTTCGCCCTTCTTTTTTCCCTTTCCCTTCCACTCTTTCCCGAAGGCTTTATGGGAAAAGGAAGGCGCCCCCACTATGTTCTTGTTTCTTTCAGCCTGGAGGCCCTTGCCTGCTCGCTTTCCTTCGCCTTCCCCTTCCCCATCTGGGTCCCCATACTTTTCGGGTGCCTTTTTTGCATTCTTTTGTTATTTCTTTTCATCCCTCCCCTCTCGCTCTTTTGCAAAGCTTTAAGGCCCAGGGCCAGGAAATAGCCAAAAACACCGCCGTACACACTCCGCTTAAAGTGTCTCCAAAAAAGCCCTGGGCGATGACGAAGCCAAGCATCTTCCAATCAAACTGGCGAAGGTAGAGGAAGTAGTAGAGGTTTAAAAGAAAGCCGTAGGCCCAGCCGGAAAAAAGACCTCCCAAAGCCAGAACCCACCTTCTCGCCTTCCTGTCTTTAAAGGCCCCCGCCGCCATTCCCAAAAGCCCCCAGGCCAGCATCTGCCACGCCGTCCACGCGCCCTGGCCAAGATAAAAGTTCGACACGAGCGGCACCAGGGCTCCGGCCAGGAAGCCCTCGGAAGGCCCCATGGAAAGGCCTGCCAAAATCACGAGGAAATTGGTAAACTCTATGCCCTCCACCGGGATTCTTATAAGCCTCAGGGCGCAGGCGAGGGCCGTAAGGGAAGAGAGGAGGGCGACGCTTCTCGCAGATATTTTTTTTGCCTCCCACGCCCAGACGCTTAAAGCCGACAGGCACGGAATGGCCGCCGCCGCAAAGGCGAAGGCCAAAGAAGCCTTAAAAAAGCAGGTAAGGCATAAGAGGCCTACCGAGGCGAGGAAGCTTATGGCCAAAATCCACGCCCTCAACGCGGCACTGTTTTTTATTGCGGTTTTCATAAGCAGTCTTTCAAGGTAAGGATGTTTTTTTGCGGAAAGGCTCTGTTGAAGGGGGTGGTAAAGAAGGTGCGGCCGCCCACCAGCTCCCGGCTAGGCCCCAGAAAGGCCTTTTTTCCTTTAAGAAGGCAAAGGGCCCTGTCTGCAAAGGAGGCGCAAAAAGCGGGGTCGTGGGTGGAAAAAACTACAAGATCCCCGTTTTGCGCCCTCTGCCTGATTTTTTCCCCTACCTGCATTCGGGCAGAAGAATCCAGATTTTGGCTTGGCTCGTCTAAAAGGATTACTTTTTTCCCGCTTTCCAGCGCCAAAAAGTCGGCCCTTTTCTGCCTTTCTCCAGAGCTTAGGGGCAAAAGCTCCTCTCTTCCAAGGCTTTTGCCTTCCTCTAAGGCAAGGAGGGGGAGGGGATCTTGGGGAAGAAAGAAAATCTCCTTTTTTTCCTTTCTCCACACCTTCCCAAATCTCGGTTTCTTAAGGCCTGAAAGGAGGCTTAAAAGCGTGCTCTTCCCGCTCCCGTTTTCACCCACCAGGGCCAGGCTTTCTCCGAAAAAAGCGGAAAAGGAAAGGTCGAAAATATCTAGCGAAGGGGAAGAGGGCCATGCAAAAGAGAGGTGGGAGGCCCGGATGGCTTCTTCTTTCCCCGCTTCTTCTTCCCTTGTGGGGCAAGGGGGAAGGGAGAGGGGGATAAAAGAAGCCTCCTTTAAGGTCAGGGGAGGGGAAAAGCCTTTGGAAAGATAGAGCTTTTGAAAATCCGGTATCAGATCCTTTTCCCCCTTCTTCCAAAGATCTTCCATCGCTTCCTTCGCCGCGCCCATTGCCAGCACTTCTCCTTTTTCCAGTGCCAAAATGCGGGGAGAAAGGGAAAGGAGCCCTTCCAAGTCGTGCTCGGCTATGAGAAAGGAAATCCCGAGTTCCGAATTTAAAGAGGAGATGAGGGATGAAAGATGCCTTTTTGAGATGGCGTCCAAAGGCGAGAGGGGCTCGTCTAAAAGGACGAGGTCGGGGCTCTGGCAAAGGGCCGCGGCCAGGGCGCAGATTTCCAGCTGCCCTCTGGAAAGGGAAGAAAAGGGAGAGTCTAAAAGGTGGCTTATACCCAAAAAGGCCAGAACGTCGAAAACCTGAAGGTCATGGGCCCCCCATATTTCCATTTCTTCCCTCAGGCATCCCCCCAGCATTGAGGAAGAGGGATTTTGGGGGACGAAGGCCAGGGAAAAGGAGGGGGAGGGAAGGAGGACGCTTCCGGCGCTCTTTTCCTTTTCTCCGCACAAAACCTTTAAAAGGGTGGTCTTTCCACTGCCGTTTCTGCCTAAAAGGGCGGTGACGGAAGAAGGGGGAATGGAAAAGGAGATGCCGCTTAGAACCTTCCTTCCCCCATTTGCAACTTCCAGCCCCTCTACCCTAAGGCAGCCGCCCATGCCCTTTCCCCTCCTTCAAGAAGGTAGGGAAGGGAGGCCAGGAGGGGGGAAGAAACCAGGGGGAAAACTTTCCAAAGAAAGCAGAGGGAGCAAAGAAGCAGGGAAAGGAAGATAAAAACCCAGGACTTTAAGGGCATCTTTCCCCCTTTCTCCTTCCCCTTCTCCTTTTCCAAAAGCCTCAGCCTTTCTATCTTTTCCCCCGGCATGCAAAGCGCCATGGCCAAAAGGGCGTATATCATCTGCTTTGCATGCTCCCTTCCCTTCTTTTTAAAAAGGGAGGGCTTTTTGCCTTCGACTTTTAAAATGTCAAAAAGGTTGCGCGAAAGGGAGGCAAAGGAGAGCACCATAGCCGAGCTCACCTCCACCGTCAAAGCCGAAGTTGCAAAGGCCTTGCTTCTGATCTTTCCGCTCCCCTTCCTTTCCCTGGCCCTGTTTTGGAAAACCGCGGCCAGGCAGATGTTTATAAACCCTATAGAAAGGAACGCCGCTTCCTTCAGCGCGGGAAAAGTGGCTTTGAAAATGAAAAAGCGCCAGAAGGCATTTCCCTGGCCGAATGTAAAAAGGGTGATTATAAAAATTACGCAGGCGGGGGCCAAAGAAAAATAAAAGGCCCTGAAAATCCTCTTTCTCTCCCCAAAGATTGCTTCCGATCCCATGGCAACTGCAAAAAACTCCCCCTGGGCCCACAGGCTCTTCATGGAACTTAAAGCCGCCGTCTGGGCGGCAAAGTAGACCAAAAGGGAAAGGGAGGAGAGGCGGTAGAAGGGAAAGGAGCGGATCATCGAACGGGGCAGGCGCCTCCGGCGCAGTCGCTTTGCCCCACAATTTCCAACTGCGCTTCCTCGGTCGCATCCCCGAATGCGGCCTCGGGATCTGCGCTGATGGTCTCCTGCATGGCTTCGTACCTTTCCTCCCCTATGGCCTCTTTGGGCATTTGCGCGTATCCGCCGTCTACGTATTGGAGAAGGGAAGTCGACTTTATCTTTCCTGCGTAGGCAGAAAGGATGGAAGGCAGGCTCCCTTCTTCCTCTTTTCTAAAGGTCACGGTGCAGCTCACGGCGTTGTCTGACCAGTAGCGCTGAAGGAAGGCCTGGGTTGCCAGCTGCTCTGAAGCGGAGACGTCGCCTGCGCTGGCAAAAGTGTCGAGATCGGCCCCGAAGGGCTTTACCGGAAATTCCACGCACATTGTGTGCTTGTTATAGATGTCTGCCTCCACTTTGTATCCGCATTCCTTCAGCACCGTCACCAGGGGGTCTTGATCTTGGAAGCGGATCCTTTGTATAAAGTGTCTGGCCCACTGGAAGTGCATTCCTTCGCTGGCCCCCGCCAGCTTGGCCACGGTTCCGGACGGCTTTACGGTGGTCAGCTTTCTTGAAGGGAAGCATCCAAGGGCCTTGCTGTATTCTTCGTCCGCCTTTTTGACGCTCCCATAAAGATCGCTTAAAGCTTTCGCGATTTTTTCGTTGTATACGGGCTTTCCATCTTCCCAGCCGATTACCGCCCTGGAGCCGAAGCGGGAGAGGAACCAGTCCTGTATCCCCGAAAGGCTTACCCCCAGCCTTCTGTTTCTTTCTATCGCATTCCTGCTTATCTGCCAGTCATAAGATCCGAAAGTGACCCTCTTGGCAAACCTGGCGGCAAGGGCCGCCACTTCCCCAAGGTCCCATCCGTTTTCCTCGGCGATCGCGGGAAAGATCTCAAACAGGTTGCAGGGCTCCCCGTCTTCGAGGGTAATTTCCCCGCACGGGTTGGTCCCCATGGCCAAAGGATCTGCTTCGGGGTTAAATCCGTCCGCGAGGCGCCCGAAGTTTCTAGACAGCTCCAGATCCACTACGCCCGGTTCCCCGTTTATCACCACCTCCTTGGCCACTTCTCTGAACTGCTCTTTTTTGCCGTTGGTAACTACGGAGTTATTGGAGGCCCACCTGTGGTGCATGAGCTTTTCCGGGTCCTGCTTCATTTTCCTGAACGCTTCGTCATCCCAGTCCCCCAGCGCCAGCTCTGCGCTTCTTCTAACGTTTCCGGCGACAACCGCTTTTCCTATGAGGTTTCCGATGTCGGTGGCGTCTACCGAAGACAGCCGCCTTCCTACGGCCTCGTTTAGGATTTTATTTGCATCCAGCAGCATCTCCACCAGGGGGCCGGCCCCAGAGGCCGTGCCTCCAAAGCCTTTTATCCTCTCTCCCCTGGCCCTAAGATCCGACACGTCTATAGAAAGGATAGGAGAGGGGCCGTAGGAAAAGTGCGAATCTACAAGGTAGGCCAGGGCTTCTACCCACCCCTCCCGGGAGTCTGTCACCCTGAGGGTTTCTTCCCCTTCCCTCTCTTCTTTTTGGGAGAGGGGAATGGCGCCCGCTTCTTTGGCCTCTTCAAAAGATCCGTTGGCCGAATCGATAAAGACTTTAAGATTTACCGGCCTTTCTACCGGAGGCATTTTGGAAATGTTGTCCCGGGTAACGGAAAAGCCTACCCCGCCCCCCTTCATAAGCTCGTCGAAAGTAAAGGCGAAGGGCATGGAGACGGCCTTTTGGTCAGGGGAAAGGTAAGGAGGCAGCACTTTGGATTGCCCGTAAGGCTGGGGCTTCATGGAAATAAACCAGCAGTTGTTTAGAGAATCGCCGTGCATCCTCTGGTACCTGGTTCCGCTTACCCATAGGTTCCTTCCGGAGGGGGTGGCGGAAAGGGAGTAAATAAGGGAAAAGAGTTTTTTTGCCTCCTCCTGCATTTCGGCTTTGGCCTTTTCGTCCCCTTTTTCCAGCCTGGGATCGAGGTTTACGTTTCCCTCCACCACTCTCTTCACGGTTTCAGGCCAGGTCTCTGTCCTTTTTTCATCCTCCAAAAACCTTGCATAGGTCCTTTTGTAGGTGATCCATCCCAGGGGGCCCCAGTGGGGCTTTACGTCCCTTACGACTTTCCCTACAAAATCGGGACTTAGCTCCACCGCGTATCCACTCATTCTTTCCCCCTGGGCTGTTTTAAATTTATTTCTCATCTTTTTCTTACTGAAAAAGATGATAGTTCAGATAAAGGATAATCCACACTAGATATGGAGTACAGCCCACTACATGTAGTGGTTCGACACTTAATTTAATATAAATGTGACTTGCTTTGACATGCCGGAAAGGAGGGGGGAAATGAAAGAAAACGCTGGGGTGCTCACCATCCTCTCTTCCCCCATAGGAAACGATTTGGATCTTTCTCTGAGGGCAAGAAAAGAGCTGGAAGAAGCGGATTTGATAGCAGCTGAGGACACGAGGCGGTTTTGGGATTTGTGCCGCAGGGAAAAAATAAGGCCCAGGGGGAGGGTTGTTTCCTACTACGACCAGGTGGAAAAAGAAAAAGCCGGGAAAATAGTGGAAACGGTTTTGAGGGGCGAGAGGGCGGTTTTGATTTCCGACGCCGGAACCCCCGTTATCAATGACCCGGGGTACGTGGTTGTAAACGAGGCTTTGGAAAAGGGGGCAAGGGTGACATCCTGCCCCGGGCCGTGCGCAGCGGTGTGTGCGCTGGTGCTCTCGGGCTTTCGTGCCGACAGGTTCTGCTACGAAGGGTTTATAGCCAGAAAGGAGGGGGAGAGGAGGGAGGAGTTTAGAAGGCTCAAAGACGAAGAGAGGACGAGCATCTTTTACGAATCTGCAAAAAGGCTGCAGGAAAGCCTAAAGGAGATGGAAGAGGAGATTGGGCCCGATCGCAGGATCTGCATCGCCAGGGAGCTTACAAAAGAGCACGAACAGATCCTTCGCACCACACTCGGGGAAGCAAAAAACCTTAAAGGTATTATAGGAGAGATTGCGCTGGTGGTAGAAGGGCGGCCTGAAAGAAACGGGGACGCCCGAGACTTTGTCGAAGAGGCCGAGCAAAGGGCCCTGAAAGGCGAAAGGCTAAAGGACGCGGTTAAAGAAATCGCAAGAAGAGAAGCGGTCTCCCCTCGCGAGCTCTACCAGCTGGTTCTGGAGAAGAGAGAAAAATGACCCATATTTTAGTTGCCGTGGCATGGCCTTACGCCAACGGCCCCAGGCATATAGGACACATCGCGGGCTTCGCCGTCCCCTCCGACATCTTCGCCCGCTATCAGAGGATGAAGGGAAACGACGTGCTGATGGTTTCCGGTACCGACGAACACGGCACCCCCATCCTCGTGCAGGCGCAAAAAGAAGGGCTTTCGCCCCAGGCCCTCTCCCTCAAGTACCACGAGGTGATAACGGAGGATCTAAGGGACCTTGGGATGAGTTACGACATATTCACCCGCACCAGCACCCTTACCCATGAAAAGGCCGTTCAAGAGCTTTTTTCATCCTCCCTTGAAAACGGGTACATAACCCTGGGCGAGCAGAAGGTGGCGATCTCCCCTGTCTCCGGGCGCACCCTTCCCGACCGCTATATCGAAGGGACCTGCCCGTTTTGCGGGGCGAAGGACGCGAGGGGGGACCAGTGCGACGAATGCGGAAAGGAATTGGATCCCACCGACCTTATAGGCCCCAGAAGCAAAATAGACGGCTCGGTTCCAATCTTCACTTCCAAAGAGCACTACTTTTTGGATCTTCCCGCCTTAAAGCCCTACCTTGAAAAGTGGCTGGATGGCTGCAAAGGGTGGAGGGGTCCGGTCATGGCCTTCGCCAAGGCCCTTTTAAAGGACGCAAAGCCCAGGGCCATCACCAGAGACATCGACTGGGGCGTCCCGCTTCCCCCCGGCCCCTTCGCATCCGACCCCAACAAGAGGTTCTACGTGTGGTTCGACGCTTTAGTGGGTTACCTTTCTTCCTCCCTTGAATGGGCGAAGAGGGAAGGAAAGGAAGAAGAGTGGGAAAAGTGGTGGAAAGGGGAGGCTGAAAGCTACTACTTTATGGGCAAAGACAACATCACCTTCCACACCGAAATCTGGCCCGCCATCCTCATGGCTTCAAGCGGGGTAAAGCCGGAAGACAAGCTCGGACCCTTTGGAAAGCTAAACCTTCCCACCCAGGTGGTGGCCTCCGGCTTTATGACCATGAAGGGGGCCAAGTTTTCAAGTTCCAGAGGGGTGGTGGTCTACTTAAGAGACCTTCTAAAGACCTGCCAGCCCGACGCCATACGCTACTTTATAGCTGCCTGCGGCCCGGAAAAGGAGGATTCGGACTTCTCCTTTGAAGAGATGGAAAGGAAAATTAACGGAGAGCTGGTGGCCTCCTGGGGGAATTTGGTAAACCGGGTCTGCACCCTGATCTACAGAAACTTTGGAAAAATCCCCTCCCCCGACCGCTTGGACGAGGGAGGGGAGGCGCTGCTTTCCTCCACCCTCAAAGGCTTTGAAGAGGTTGGGTCTTTGATTGAAAGAAACAGCCTGCACGAGGCCCTTTCAAAAATAATGAGGCTGGCAGGCGAGACCAACGGGTACCTTTCCGACGCGGAGCCCTGGAAGGCAGAAGAGCCGCAAAAGTCCCGCATACTTTTTGCCGCGGCCCAGGCGGTATCTGACCTAAACGTCATGCTCTCCCCCTTCCTCCCCTTCTCTTCGCCACAGGTCTTTTCCTTCCTCGGCCTCTCTTCCTCCCCCTGTCTTCCAAAAGTGAGGAAGGTGGAAGAAGAAGGCGAAGAGTGGAGCGAAATTTGCGGACCCTACGAAGCTGGAAAGTGGGAAAGGCATCCGATTGCCCCATCTTCCCCCATTCCCGAGCCCCACGCCCTCTTTAGAAAATTTGAGGCAAAAAATGAAGCATAGGGAAAAAGGCTGGGCCCAGGGCCTGGGCGTCGAAGGGATGGCAGACGATCACACCCACATCCTCTCCCTTCCCTCCTTTGCAAAAGAGGAAGGCATAGCGGTTTTCTCCCCCGAAAAGATCCTGGATATGAGCCGAAAAGCGGGGGTGAGGGAAATAATGGAGGTGGCCTGCGAGGAAAAGTACTTTGAAGAGGCCGCCAAATTTGCGGAGGGAAACGAAGGGGTCTATTACGCTTTGGCGATCCACCCCCTGGAGGCGCTCAAATACGAAAGAAGGGAAGACTACGATTTGGCCTTTGAAAAAATGAAAAAGGTCATGCAGGACTTTCCAAAAAAGCTTTCGGCGGTGGGAGAGAGCGGAATGGACTTTTTCCACGCCCCCCTTTCCACTCTGCCCCTGCAGAAAAAAGCCCTTTTGGATCACGTCTCCCTTTCAAACGATCTGGGCCTTCCCCTCCAAATTCACGACCACCTGGCCCACCGGGAGGTTTTAGAAGCCTTAAAGGAAGGGGGCGCCAAAAAAGTGGTCTTCCACTCTTTTTCCGGGGACGCCGATTTTGCGAGGGCGGTGTGCCGGGAAGGCTGGTACCTTAGCTTTTCGGGAATGATAACTTTCAAAAACGCCTCCGAAGTGAGGGAGGCGTTTTTGGCCGCCCCCAGGGACAAAATCCTTGCGGAAACCGACGCGCCCTCCCTTACGCCTTCCCCTTTCAGAGGCCGGCCGAACGCGCCGTGGATGCTGGGCTACACCTTGAGGTTCATGGGCGACCTTTTAAACGTGCCCGCCTCTGAAATTGCTAAGATTACAAGGGAAAACGCTCTGAAGGCGTACGAAGCTTGGAGGTAAAAATGAAAGGCTGCGTAGGAATAATAGGGCTGGGGTCCATGGGGGCCTCCATCGCCCTCAACCTTGCCAGAAACGGCTACGAGGTATCGGTGTACAACAGGACCTTGGAGAGGGCTGAGGACTTTGTAAAGGAAAACCCGAACAAGGGCTTTGTACTTTGCCGCACCCTGGAAGATCTGGCCTCCTCGCTTCCGGCTCCCAGGGTGGTGATGTCGGTCATTACCGCAGGAGCCCCCACTAAGGCCGCCCTCTCCAACCTTTCTTCCTTCCTGGATCCCGGAGACCTTGTAATCGACTGCGCCAACTCCTTCTACAAAGATTCCATGCAGCTGGGATCTGAAATGGAAAAGAAGGGGATACTTTTCGCAGACTGCGGAGTGTCGGGAGGAAAGATGGGGGCCCTCATGGGCCCCTCCATGATGTTTGGGGGCAGCCCCGAGGCCTGGAGGCTTTCGGAAGGGATAATAAAGGATATCTGCGCCAAGACCCCATCCGGACAAGCGTGCGCGGAGCGCCTGGGGCCTGTGGGCAGTGGCCACTTTGTGAAGATGGTCCACAACGGCATAGAGTACGCGCTCATGGGGGCCATAGCCGAAGTTTACGACATCTTTAGGCGCGAGGGCTTTTCTTCAGACCAGTGCTCTGAAATTTTCAAAAGGTGGGATGGGGGCGCCCTTCACGGCTACCTTACCGAAATCAGCGCCAAAGTACTCGGGCACAAGGATGCGAAGACCGGAAAGGGCTTTGTTGAGATAGTGAGCGACAAGGCCCACATGAACGGGACCGGAACCTGGACCATGCTTTCGGCCCTCGAACTCGGATGCTCCGTCCCTTCCATAGGGGAGGCAGTATTTGAAAGGATCTTTTCTTCAGAATCCTCCCTGCGCTCCGCTTTCAAACACGACTCCAAGGGACCCGGCGTTTCCATAGATTCGTCTGAAGCCATGCAGGCCCTCTACCTTTCCTTTGCTTCCATCTTTTCCCAAGGATTCGACCTTCTCCTTTCGGCTTCCAAAAAGTACGAATGGGGGATGGATCCGGCAAAGATTGCACAGATCTGGGAGGCGGGGTGCATCATCCGCTCCAGCTTCCTTCCCAAGATCCACTCCGCCTTCAAGAAGAACCCTCTTCTTCCCTCCCTCATGGCGGACCCCGAGTTCAAGTCCATGGAGGAAAAGAACGGACAGTCCATGAGGAGGGTGGTGGCCAAAGGCGTTTTGGGAGAAATTCCCCTTCCCGTCCTAGATTCCTCCCTCTCTTACTTAGACGACCTTTCCCACCCCCTCCCCTCCAACCTCATAGGGGCGCAGAGGGACTACTTTGGGGCCCACGGCTACGAGAGGACGGATGAAGAAGGCTTTTTCCACACCGAATGGGAAAAGGGCGGACAAGAGGTCAAAAGGCAGTAGGCAAAGGCCGAAAAATGGAACGCAATCGGGCCAGGATACAGGATGTGGCCAGGCTCGCCCACACCAGCGTCTCTACGGTTTCCAGGGTGCTTGGCGGGGGGAAAAACGTGGACCGGGCCACCAGGGAAAAAGTGGAGGAAGCCATAGGGGAGCTGGGATACATTCCCTCCGCCTCGGCCCGGGCGATGAGGCTGGAGCGCACTCACATGGCAGGCCTCTTGGTCCCCGATATGACCAGCGGATACCACGCCCTCCTTTCCCAAACGATAAAAGACGATTTGTTCAAGCGGGGGTACCTGACCATGATAGGCACCACCTTCGGGGACTCTGCCATGCAGCGCTCTTATATCTCTTCCTTCATTTCCCAAAGGGTGGACGGCCTTGTAATCCTCTCCTCCTTTTTCCACGATCCTTTGGAGCTTTCAAGCGTGAAGGGGGTTCCCGCCGTCTTTTTGGATACTTTTTTGGAAAAGTCTAAAATCCCCACCATAAACCAGGACGTTTCCAACGCCGTCTCCGACGCCCTTAAAGACCTGCGCTTTTACAGGCATGAAAAGGTGGGCTACATGCCGGGGCCCGTAGGAAAGCTCCCCCTTTTGGCGGAGTACAAGGAAGCTTTGGAAAAAAAGGCCCTGGAAATTTTTGGAAAGGGGGCGGTGGAGATTTCGGCCCAGACCGAGATCTCCATAATGTCTTCCTACGCCAACTTCCTCGCCCCTTCCTGCCCTTCGGACGGGAGCCTGGGCTTTAAAAGAAGGTGCGAAAAGGTGGGAAGCATTTTGGAAGCCCTGCTTTCGGAAGGGGCCAGGGCCGTGATCGCAGGCTACGGCCCCGACGCCCTGGCCCTCTACCTTTGCCTCAGGGCGAGGGGCATACCCATAGGAAAGGGCGGGGTGAGCGTGATATCTTTCGACCACGTGTCTATGGGAGACTTCCTCTCTCCCCCCCTCTCCTCCATAGAAGTGCCCGTGGGGCAGATGGGGCTTATGGCCTCCGAAAGCCTGCAGAGGGTGATGGAGGGCGAAATTATAGAAAACAAGAAAGTCGTAGCCGGTTACGTCCACAGGCAGAGCGTGGGACTGGCGTAGAAAGGGGAAAAATGGAATCTTCTCTTTTTGAAATGCTGAAAGAGGGAAAGAAGGTAGGGGCCTTAGGGTCTTTGAACGCGGATTACTCCTTTTCCGTCTCTTCCTTCCCCCAGCCCGGAAGCACCGTGACGGCCTCCTGCATGGTGGTAAGGCCCGGGGGCAAGAGCTCGAACCAGATTGTGCAGGCGTCCCTTTTGGGGATGGACTGCCAGATGTTTGGGCAGGTGGGAGAAGACCCAAGGGGCGGATGGCTTATAGAAAAGCTAAACGAAGTCGGAGTAAATACTCAAAAAATAGTAAAAAACGGCCCGGAATCGGGCCACGCCTTCATCATGGTAGACGACAAGGGCGAAAACGAGATTGTAGTCAGCTCCGGATCCAACGGATCTTTGGGGACAAAATACGTAGATGAAGTGAAGGAGGACCTTTCCTCTTTGGACGCCCTGGGTTTTTGCCTCGAAGTTCCCGTAGAAACCGTGGAAAAGGCCTTGAGGGAAGTT
The DNA here is from genome assembly GCA_017413255.1 of Aeriscardovia sp. GTDB lineage: Bacteria > Actinomycetota > Actinomycetes > Actinomycetales > Bifidobacteriaceae > RGIG1476. The sequence continues at coordinate 13,417 of JAFPUC010000007.1, forward strand.
GAGGGGCCGATAAAGGTTCTAAACGTCTCCCCCATCCCTTCCTCCCCTTCCCTAGACATCGCCCAGGGGGCGGATGTGGTGATAGTTAACGAAGAGGAAGCGAAAAGCGTCATAGGAAAGCCCATCCCTTCCTCCCCCGACAGCTTCCTTTGGGCCGCGGCGGCCAAAATGCTGAAAAAAAGGAGCCTTCCTTCGGTGGTAGTCACTTTAGGGTCCAAAGGAAGCGTGGCATTGGAAGATGGGAAGGCGTGGCCCATATCCCCCAGGCCCGTCACCCCCAAAGACACCACCGGCTGCGGAGATTCTTTTGCAGGATCCCTTCTGGCCGCGCTGGCATCCGGGATGAGCCTTCCCGACGCCTGCCGCCTCGCCTCTTTTGCCTCGGCATATTCCGCCCTCGGCGACGGCGCCCAGAGCTCGTACGGGACGAAAGAGGGAATTAGAAAGTTTGCGGAAGAGTAAGGGAGGAAAAGCGCCATGCGCTCTTTTCCTTTCCCTGGCAAAAGGTGGCGGGAATAAGGGGATCTGCCCAGATCCTTACGGCCTTTTCCACAATTTCCCTTTTTTCTTTTTGAGCGGCCACTAAAAATACTTCAAGGCTGCTTTGTATAAATTCCATAGAAACGCTCATGCGGGATGCCGGAGGCTTTGGAGAGTCGCCCACCCAGGTGGTAAGGCCCCTGCCGAGGCCCTTTCCGGGAAAGAGGGAGGCCACGTGCCCGTCGGGGCCGCAGGAAAGCCATGAGACGGAGCATCCTTCCCCAAACCCCAGGCTTAAAATTTCCTCTTCGTACGCCTTTGCCCCCTCTTTTGCAGAGCCTAACTGTGGGAAGGGGTGGATGTTTTCTTCCGGCATCCCCCAGCCCTTCAAAACGTCTAAGAAGAAAGAAAGCCGGTTAAAGTTCAAAAGGGAAGGGTCTGAAGAGTACCTTTCGTCTGCAAAAAAGATGTGCAAGGAAGAGAGGCAAAGCCCTTCCAAAAGGGGGCTGGAAGCAATGGATCTGGCCACTTTTTCCCCGTCCCTCCCTCCGGATACCAGCCAGGAAGCCCTCTTCCCCCTTTTTAAAATGCGGTGGGTGTCTAAGAGGATTTCAGAGGCCACGGCGGGTCCGAAAGCCTCCTCTTTCCAAATTTCTATCTGCCTGTCAGCCAACATCTTTCGCCCCCTGGACTTCAAAATCCAAACACCTGAAGTAAAGGGGGTCGGGGTAAAGGAGCTCCACCTGCCTTACCAAAAGGTCCCCTCTCTCTTCTTCCCCCTTTGGAGCTTCAAAAGTCCTTTGCTCCTCTTCTATTTCAAAGGCCTTTCCCCCATCTTCCTCTTTCAGGCGGATTTGCCATCCCGGGGCTCCCAGGGTAAGGGAGCAAACCGAAGAGGAGTAGGAAGGAGCCTGCTTGAAGCGGGCGGGAATCGAGAACTGTTCCCTTGCCCACCCCGCCAAAATCAGGCTGAGGGCGTCCAAACTCCCGGTCTCCACTTCAAAAAAGGCGGGCGGCCTCGAAAGGAGCGCGGCTTCAAGCCTTTCCCTCCACTTTTCGCTTCTTTCCCAGGAAAGGTCTATCGCCTTTTTCCCCGCCTGCTTTAGGAGGGAGAAGTTTTTTAAAACCTCTCTGGATCCGATGTCTGTTACGTAGCAGCAAGACATCGAGTAAAGCTCGGCCTTTACTTCCGCCTTCCCCGGATCGAATACCACAAGGGAGGCTTCTTCGGGGAGGAGGGGGGAAAGAAGGTGCGAAAGGGGTGCGTCTTTAGGTTTTTTCATTCTGACAACTTCCCCTCCCCCGGGAAGGGATGAAAGAAAGTAAGAGGCCTCCCTCCCCTCCCCTTCTTCCACGCAAAAGGCCGCGCAGGAAAAGGCCGAGGCCACTTTCAGAGCATCCTTTTTTGCTCCCCCTAAAGCCAAAAAGGCCAGAGAAGAATTGGCGGCGGAGGGAAGGGCCGATCCCTCCTCCAGCCTTCTTTCCCCGCCCTCTTTTACAGTTTCCTCCATTTTCTCCCATCCCTTTCCATAAGCTTGTCTGAAGAAGCAGGACCCCTTGAACCCGCTTTGTAAAACTCCAGTGTGGAGGGGTTTTGGTTCCAGAAGTCTTCCAGCTGGTCGATTATCTTCCAGCTGTATTCCGTCTCCTCTTCCGAAGGGAAGAGGGAGGATCTGCCGAGCATGGCGTCTTCTATCAGCTCTTCATAAGCTTCCGGGCATTTTTCCGCAAATTCCTTTTCATAGGAAAAGCCCATGCGCGCCTTTCGCATCAGGTTCTCCCCGGGAAGTTTTGACAAGATCTCCACATCCACCCCCTCATCCGGCTGGATTTTAAACACTACGCTCCCCTTCATCCCTTCTTTTTCTCCGGCTCCCCCCTTTAAAATAAGGGCGATTTCCGCCGTGCGTTTGGGGAGCCTTTTTCCGGCGCGCAGGTAGAAGGGGCATCCCTGCCAGCGGGGGGCGTCGACGTTTATTTTGAGGGCGGCAAAGGTGTCGGTGAGGGAAGCGGGATCCACCCCTTCTTCCTGCCTGTAGCCCTTTACAAATCTCCCCCCCTCAAATCCTTCGCTGTACTGGCCCCTGGCCGAGGTCCTTTCAAGGTTTTCTATTTTGCATCTTTTAAGGACTTCGATCTTTCTTTCCCTCTCCCCTTCTTGCCCTTCCGGCTTTTCCATGGCCGTAAGGGCAAGAAGCTGCATGAGGTGGTTTTGAAGAACGTCTCTGGCGGCTCCGGCCTGCTCGTAGTAAGCGCTCCTTCCTTCCACTCCCGCGCTCTCGGCCACGCTGATCTGCACGTGGTCTATGATTTCTCCTGACCACAGGGAGCTAAAGAGGGGGTTTTCAAAGCGGAGGGGGAGGAGGTTTTGAACCATTTCCTTACCCAGGTAGTGGTCGATTCTGAAAATCTGAGGCGAGCTGAAGGCCGACTTTACAAGAGAATCCAACTTTTTTGCGCTCTCAAGATCGCGGCCGAAGGGCTTTTCGACCATAACCTTTTGCAGGGGGTTTTCAGGGTCTGCAACTCCGGATTCTTTCAGCCTCTCTATCACCAAAGGGAAGCTGGCGGGGGGAATGGAAAGGTAGAAGAGGGTGCGCCCCTGCGTGCCCTGATCTTTTGAAGCCCCTTCGATTATTTCTTTAAGGTTTTCAAAGCTTTTTTCGTCGTCAAACGTCCCTTTGGCGAAGTAAAAGTGGGGGGCCATGAGGGAAAACGCTTCCTCATCAAATCCGGTCCTGCAGTTTTGCTCTATTTCCTTTTTGGCCCAAAGGACAAATTCCTCCCTCGACCACTCCCTTCTGGCAAAGCCCAAAAGGCCGAAGCCCGCGGGCATGAGGCCTCTGTGAAAGAGGTCATAAAAGGCAGGCAGGAGCTTATGCCTGGACAAATGCCCCGTCACGCCGAAGAGCACGATTGTGCAGGGCTCCGGGATTTTTTTTGCGTAATCGTTCTTTTCCAACTTCTCCTTCTTCCTCCCAAGGCCTATAAAATGTGATCATGTCCCTTATAGATTCATGGATGGCGGTATGCCCGGAGGGCGAGTTTGCCGGCGTCAAAGACCAATTTTCCAAAACCATAACCCTGCAAAGGATTTTTGACCTCCATTCTTCCCTCGCTCCCTCCCAGTTTCTCTTGAACCTCGTATGGACCCACTCAAAAATAGTAGCCGCTATCGTTTTTGCCCTCTGCCTAAGGTCTAGGGAGGGAAAGGAAGATGGCGTAGACATTTCCCTCATGCGCTTTGGTGCCAGGGCAGCCTCTGGCCTGAAGGGCATGTCTTCTTCGCTTCCGCGTCCCCACGCCCTGGAAAGGCGGCCCAATATCACCCTGGCGGTAGCCGGGGCCCTGGTGCACGATGTGGGGGCTTATAAAGTTTCGAAGGATGGGTATTCCTTTGACGACTCCTACCTTTTTCACGGCCTGTACGGCTACCTTGAATTGCACAAGGCCGGATTTGGAGAAGAGATGGCTCTTTTTGCCAGAAACCATACCGGCAGCGGCATAACCCGCCAGGAGGTAGTTAGGGAAAATCTCCTGCTTCCTCCTCAAGACTACCTTCCCACCACAGTTGAGCAGAAAGTCGTAGCTTACGGAGACTGCTTTCACACCAAAAGCAACCCTCCGGCCTTTGTGAGTTTTGAAGAGGCTGAAAAGAGGATAGCGCGCTTTGGCAAGGGCCCAAAAAACCGCTTTGAAGAAATGGAGGCCCGGTTTGGAAAAGTGGACCTCCTAGGAATTTCGCAGGAGTGTCAAATGCCTATTTTGGGTCGCCAACTACCGTCTTGCGGTCAATGATGGCTCCGAGGGCGTAAAAGATCGCAACCGAGTCTATAACTTCCTGAAGGATCGCGCCCACCACTACGGGTATCAGGTTGCATGCAGCCAAAATCATCAGCACCAAGGCCAGGCCTATGCCCAAAAGCACGGCCTGAAGCATGATGTTTTTAGTTTGGCGCGAAATTGCTATAGCTCTGGGCACGGCAAGGATTTCGTCGTTCATTATCACGGCCTGGGCGCTTTCGCTGGCCACCGTGGCCGAGCCGTCGGTCATGGCTATGCCGATGTCGGAAGAGGCGAGGACGGGGGCGTCGTTTACGCCGTCTCCCACCATCATCGTCACGTGCTCTCCTCCCGCCCCGAAGAAGCGCCCCAGTTTCTTCTTTCCGCCTTCTGCCTGTCTGTCAGTCTTTTTGTCGTGGGAGACTACGGCGAGCTTTTCTTCGGGAAGGAGCCTTGCCTTTACGTCGGAAATTCCAAGCTGGGAGGCTATGGCGTCGGCAGTCCCCTGCCTGTCTCCCGTCACCATGGTGATCTTGTAAATTCCAAGCTTCTTTAGATTTTCAATGGCGGCTTTGGAATTTGGCCTAGGCAGATCCTTTAGGACTATCCTGCCTGCAATCCGGCCGTTTTCCGCCACAAAGACCCCTATCTCATCGGGAGCCAGATCTGGGAAGGAAACCGATCCTCCAAACATCCCTTCGAGCCACTGGAGTTTTCCTGCAGCTACTTTTTTGCCTTCTACAATGCCTCTAATCCCGTTTCCGGGGTTCTCTTCCACTTCTTCTGCGGCGGGCGTACCACCCTCCCCCCAGAGCGGATCTGCGGCCTTTGAAATGCCCTTGGCAAGAATATGCACCGAGTAGGCTTCAAGGGCGCCTGCAAGCTTTAAAACTTCATTTTGGTCAAATCCGGGCAGGCACTCTACGCGGTAGACCTGGGGGTCTTTGGATGTGAGGGTGCCAGTTTTGTCGAAGAAGATATGGCTGACCCTGCTCATCTGCTCCACGACGCCTTGGGATTTTACGATGATGCTGTGCTTGGCAAGCCTTCCGATTCCCCCCATATAGGCCACTGGGGCCGCTATGAGCAGGGGGCAGGGGGTGGCCAAAACCATCACCTGCACAAAGCGGACCGGATCTCGGCTGCAGGCCCAGCCTATTATTCCTATTACCAAGGAAACCACGGTGAAGGGAACGGCCAGAATGTCGGCGGTTTTGACGATGGGGGCCCTGGAATCCCTGGCGTTTTCAACCAGCTTTAGAATTTGTTGGTACTCGGAGTCCTTGGCTGCAGCCGTAGCCTTCATGTACAGGGCGACCGACTGATTCACCCCTCCCGAAAGCACCTTGTCTCCCGCCACAAGATCGGCCGGAACGGGCTCTCCGTTTATCATCGACATGTCTACGGATGCTTCCTGGCTTACAAGAACGCCGTCTACCGGTATGGTTTCTCCCGGCTTTACGAGAAGCACCTCTCCTACGGCTATTTTTTCTACCGGCACGTCTTTTACCGCGTCTGCGTTACCTGGGTTTACAAGGTGGGCCGTCTTGGGCGCGTTTTCCATGAGCTTTGTAAGGTTCTCTCCGGCCTTGGATTGGGCAAAGTCTTCGATGGCCCCACCCGTAAATACCATGAGATCTATGATCCACGCCGCCCAAAATGTCCCCACGAGGGTGGCCGAGATGATCGCTATTACGGCCAAGATGTCTGAGCCGGCCCTGTGAGCCATCCAGCCTTTGATGATGTCGATGATCTCTATTGCCAGGGTATAGATGGATAAAAGAATAAATATGATTATTGCAACAATTCTTGCAGCTCTTGCATCATTCCAAAGAATGCCGCATATAATTCCAACCGCTATGGATACAAGCATCATTGGGGAAGAAATGAAAAATTTTCCAAATCCTCTCCAGAACACCGCCATCTTTCCGTGCCCTTTGTCAGGCATGGTTGCAGCAGCTTCAGTCAAGGCAAATCCTTTCTCCGCCTAAGCGGATGCCCGAGGATCTGAAAATCTCGGGACTTTGGCTAGATTAACTCGATGACAAAAAACTTATTGATTGCTCAATTTGGCCAAGAATGAATTCCCAGGTTTTGTTGATACATATCTTAATATATGGGATCTAAAAAGCCAGACTTGGCCTAAGCAGTGCTATTTGTGCTTCCTTTTCCTCTTCTCCGCTTGAGGGTTCTCTACTTTTACCGTAGAGGCGGCAATGGATCCTGCCACGTATGCCTGGAGGCGCAGCCACTCGGGAAAAAGCTTCATTCCGTCCGCCATCGAATCTATATCCGTAAGGGCACTAAAGCTTTTGTCTTTCATTGTCAGTTTCATTGTCAGCTCGCCCTTTTCGTCACATGAGCACTCAAAGACTATTCCGCTTGACTGATATTCCCTGCTGTAATGAATGGAAGTTTTAAAAGTTTCGTCGGAACCTAGGATAGGAAGGTGAAATTTGTCTTCTATGTTTCCCCCCTCAGGGCATAAAAAAGCGGAGGATGCGAGATTCGAACTCGCGAGGGCGTGAACCCAACACGCTTTCCAAGCGTGCGCCATAGGCCTCTAGGCGAATCCTCCATGTGCTGCTAACACTGTCAACAAGTGTATCACTTTTAAAGGGAAAGTGCTAAACACGGAATTATAATTGTCTGATTACAGGAACGAGAATATGAGCGGATTGCATTTGGAGGGAGATTTTGAAAAAGAAAAAAATATTTGAGGTAGCCGTATCCATTTTGGGATGTACTGCCGTAACCCTGATGCTGGCCGGATGCGGTCAGTCCTCCTCTTCCCCTTCAACGTCCCAGTCTTCTACGCCTTCTTCGGCGCAGGGAAGTTCAAACAAGAGCAGCGCCTCTTCGTCATCTAAATCCAGTTCTTCTGCTTCATCTTCGTCTGCGCCCTCCTCCCCTTCAGGATCTTCGGAAACAAAGTCTCCCTCTTCCTCAGGTTCTTCAGGGGCATCTTCCTTTTCTTCGGGGATGGCTTCGGGCGGCGCAACCTCAGAATCTTCTTCTCTTTCGCACTACACCAACGATCCCTCAGTCTCGCTTCCTAAATCTATAAGTCCCTCTATCCCCGACAATGCCTCGGTAGTAGCTCCCGGCTACGCTCAGATGCCGGATGGGAAAGTCGTAAATCTCTCCACTGGGAAAGAAGTCACTAACCCCAAACTTGTAGGAACTTCTTCCACCCCTCCCGATCCCGGAGCTCTCAGTAATGGCATGAATTTCATACCCGAACAGGTGGGAAATGTCAGAAAACAGATGGAAAAGCTGCAGCAGAGCAACAGCAATTTGGATAAAGCGGATACCAGCGCTTATTTTGTAAGTACTGCCTCATACATACCCAATGGGAATTACGGCGCCTTTTGGGGATCAAATTCCAATGGAGAAGTTTTTTATGACGCCCAGGGAGAGCCTTTTGTCCAACAGGCCAAAGGCGTTATAGACGTTTCTGCGTGGAATGGACAAATTAATTGGCAAGAACTTCAGAGCGAAGGAGTCCAAGGAGCCATAATAAGGCTGGATTACGGATCTTATAACGGCTATGACAGCGAGGCCCTAAACAATATAAAGCAGTGCATGAGTCTTGGCATTCCGATCGGGGTTTACGTTTACTCTTATGCCTACGATGCAGGTACTGGCTACCAAGAAGGGAGTTACGCAGCTTCTTTGCTCCAACAGGCTGGAGTTTCTCCTTCCGATCTTCCATTGGGCATTTATTACGATCTGGAGCCCTATGTGTGGTCCGCTCATCCACATCCCACCAATCCTGGAGTGTACCAACAAATAGTTTCCAACTTCTTTGCAGGCCTTTCTTCCCAGGGATACACGAACGCCTCAGTTTATTCCTACCCCGACTACCTTGAATCTGATCTCGATAACTCTTATATCTACCGGCATGTAGGGTGGGTAGCAAGTTATTCGTCATACCCGGGTTTTTATCAATGGAATACGAACTTTCGAGGTTGGCAATATTACGATGAGGGAACATTAAACGGAATTAACGGATACGTCGATCTGGATGCATTTGGTTATGCCTCTTACGAACCCAATGCGTGGAGCGCTCCCCTCAACCTTTCTTCCTACCCTGCAGCAGATCTTCCTGACGGAGACTACTACATAGATTTGGCTTCCAACCTTTCCACTTCCCTCCAGGCTCCTTCTTCCCAGGAAGGCATCCAGATGAACAGCGCCAACGGCAATCGCTCTCAGGGCCAGATTTGGTACCTTCACAGGAATGCCAACGGTTCATACGGGATTTTGAATACTGATAGCAATTATTGGTTAGATGTTCATTGGGCCTTTATGAATCAGGGCAACATCATAGACCAATGGATCGGAAATGGAACTCCAGCTCAGCAGTGGTTCATAAGGAAAGTAAACAACGCCTACGTCCTTCAGTCGGAACTTGGAAATATCTGTCTGGGCCTTTCCGGGGGAAATGCGGAGGTTCAGACCCCCACGGCTTCCTCCTCCCAGCTTTTCAGGCTTTCGGCCGTAAATAATTCCATACCCCTCAACACCCCCGTTTCTCTTACTCAGGGCGATTCGGCCATGCAGTCTCCCAGTTCTGGCCGGTTGGCGCAACTGACCACTTCCCCCTTGGCCTACTCTCCTTCCCAAAAGTGGGAGATTAGCGAAAGCGGGGACGGGGTTTACTCTATAAAATCCCTGTCTTCAGGATTTATGGTCGACGATCAATACGCCCAGACTAACCCGGGGACAATAGTCGACCAGTACTCTTCCAATGGGACAGGGAGCCAGATGTGGCTCTTGACTACTCCTAACGGGGTATCTTTTACCAGCTCTAACGGATACGGGGTTATAACTGCCTCCTCTTCAGGCCTTACCCTTCAAAACTACGGACAGGGCGCCCAAAACTGGGATGTTAAGGCGTTTTAATAAAGCTTTACAGCTTTGGCCAGATACTGCCCCCAAAATTCGGGAGTTGTAAGTTCTTTACCTCCGGTTCTCCAGATTCGCTTCAAGTAATCTAAATGAGTTTTGTAATAGTGTAAATCTGTCTTATAACGCTTCGAGATTTCTTCATACTTCTTTACGTCTTTTACCCGTATGCATCCTTTTTGATTAAACCAGTCAACCATTATTAGATATTTCTTTTCACGTATGATTCCAGCAGGGAAAGTCCAACCGTTGGCAGGAATTACGGCAAATCCCTCCCCATTGGTTTGGAGTATGCGCTGCTTATTGACAAAGTATCTGTCTATCCTTTCTTCCCTGCGGCTTCTCGGTTTATCTTTATCTATGATTTGACGAGTTAGCTCTCTTACATTTAAGCCCTGCTTTTTTAACTCAGGTATCTCGTTTATCTGTTTTTGTAGTTCGTCCAAATCTACAAATTTTTCCGTATCCCTCCAGAGTTGATCAAAGCGCTTTTTATTGAGGGCAGGATTTGCAAGGAAGTTAGGACCCCTAAAGAAGTCTTCAAGAGCTTCCAGAGCAAAAGTTGCATTAGTGTAACCGAATTTATGGAGTTCCAAATCTACGGCTCCGCACAAGGGAGCCATAAAGTTAGAGTGCGGGGCGAATCCCGTTGCAAGCTGGGCGCAAAGAGTATTTCTGAGCGTGTAGTATCTGTCTATCACGGCGCTGTACTTTGTGGGGAAGTCTTTATGCCAGGTGCAGATAGAATTCATTGTTATAAATTTCGGCTTTGCCCTGAATCCGTATTCGGCATCATCTCCCCGGACGAATATTGGGAGGGGAAGACCGTTTTCTTCTATTATCTTTACTGGCATCGCGCAGTACCACCATGCTGCGTAAGTATTTTTTTTCATTTCTTCGGAAGGCTCTAAAGTCTCATTTAGCACTAGGTCCTCTGTCAGCGACATACGCAAAATAGGCTTTTGCGAGATGCATCCTCCTTGAGGCGTTACCCAACCTACGTCCTCCCTTTGCATATCTTTGATATCGAAATTAAGCATGGCTCCTGAAATGAAAGATCTTTGCCATTCGGGTTTCAGTATGCTTATTAAGTTAATCGTGCGCTTTATGCTTTCTGCGCATAAGGAGACGTCGTCATCCATTAGAAGCACATGCGTGAAGTTAGCTTTATTTTTAAGAACTTCAAGCATTCCCCGGGCAAAGCCCCCGGAACCGCCTACATTAGGGTTAGGGAGAATAGATATACTTTTGTCTTCAAGTGTATGGTTTAAGGTCCTACCATTATCTATAACAAAAAAATAAGAATTTTTGCCAATATCATCAGCGAAGAAATTTGCTTTTAGGTAGGAGATATTTCTCTCTATATATTCTTCTTTCTTAAAAGTAGGTGTAACCAGAGCCAACTTCACTTTTTCAGGCTGCGATTTAGTTTCTACACCCCAATAGCAGTTTCTTATTTTCACATCTTCGCTATGGGTTTTTATAATAAATCCCTCGATTACATCTTCTTTTCCGGGAATTATAGGAATATCTAAGGTTTGCCATGTCTGGTTTTGGTTGATTTTTGTAACTTCTCCCGTGTGCTGTGTGTTATGGGAAAAATTATCAGCATAGGTTCTTTCTATTTCGCTTCCTGGTCCCATTATCTCTATATGGAGGTAAAAACTGACTGCTTTGGAATACATAGAAAGTTTATAGACAGAGAGAGAATTGAAGTAGGTTGTAAAGTCATACTCACCTTCTTCAATCAAGCGTAGGGATTTGTCTTTTTGCTCGACAATCGTTTTATTGGAAAGATAATACAGGCTGTTGCAGCTTTGCGGATTGTATGAGACGTCATTTAGCACAATATTGGCAAATCTCAACTTTGGCACTTTTTCACTCCCCTAAACTACGATGGAAAACACTATGGCTAAGTATAATTTTCACCTATAACTGGAGTACTCCTTCCTATCTCTTAGCCTGGAAATAACTAAGGTTTTCCGATTTTCAGTTTTAAGTTTGGTATGTAATTGTAATACGGTGTTAAAGCAGAACTATGAAATTATTTTCCAAATTTGCTGTATATCTAAGTTATTTGCAAACGTTACCAAAAAAGAGCTAGCTTGTAAGAAGGCGATAAAACCGCATCCGGTTCTTTGGCGCCAATCATAAGAATTTCTGCGCCTGCCTCTTTCCGGAATTATTTTCAGCAGCCAATGAGCAAAAGATGGTTAGGAGAGTAAATTGTTTAAGAATTACAGGCATAAGCCTTATAGTTTTCTTTTAAGGCTCATAACCCTGTCTATGACTGCTTTCACATTGGGATTTGGATTTTACCTCCTTTTTGGGCGAGGCAGCATCCTTCCCGGAAAATTCATGGTTGCCCTAAGTTCCGTCACTTTTGCCCTTTATACGGTAGTGGCGAGCAGTATGAGGCCTGAAGAAGGGGTAAGTCCTATTTGGCCATTTCCCGTGATGGGTTATGCCGCGGGCTGGGCTGTGACAATATGGGGCATTACCATATTGGCCAGGTTCCCCCATGCGGCCCTCGGGATAGTTTCTGGCCACTTGGTTTTTGGTGTAGGAATGATTGCGATCTGCATTTCTACAATCTCCATGACACTAATAGACTGGATACGCCTGTTCGTCAAGCAGCCCACTACCAGCCAGGAAGCAGATAAGGCGGCTGGAAAGGCAAACAAGTACGCCTACATTGAAATCTGGATCCTGACTTCCATCCCGTCCTTCTTTGCCATTGTGGGATTTGTTTATGCGATAGTGTCTCTGTGCCTTCCCTCCCCTGCCCAGCAGATCGGAGGAGATGCCCTGATGGCCCAGTCTTTTGTCTGCTTGGCTTTGGTATTCCTCATTCACATTCTTTCCAAACAGGCAAACAATATTTACCTCAAGCGCTTCAGGTGGCGCTATTCCATCTATATCGTGGGAACCGGAACCATAAACATCATATGGGGAATATGCGTGGCAGCCATTAGGGGGGGAAGTTTCATTCCGCCCGGGTTTGGAATGATAGGCCTGGGCCTCGTTTGCTTTGCAATCTGCGGGAAGGCGCACAGGGTCATAGGTAGCTGGCGCAATATTCCCGACATCGACTTTTTGGCCTCCTATTTCCCGATTCTGACTCTCGTGGCAGGCCTTTTGATAAGTATCGTCCTCTTCTCAACTTCGCTAACGAACCCCAACTACACCTATGCGGCATACATAATGTCCGGCCTGTCTTGCGTATGCCTGTCTATATTCGGCATTGTGGCCCTCCCCTCTGTTGACGCTTCCGGAGTATAAAGGGTTTTCGCCAGCGGCCGAAGTTTGATCCTGATATTATAAATACATCGCCTTTCTGTGTGCGATGTAGATAGGATCGACGATCATGCAAGACCGCCCATATTCCCATATGGTGTCTTCGCCGGTAGGCAAGTTGTTGACCCAAATGGCCCTTCCTGCCATAGTGAGCAATCTTGTTACCGTAATTTACAGCCTTGTAGATGCCCTTTATTTGGGCCATTTAAGCGTGGCCGCTTTGGCGGCCAGCGGAGCTGTAATGCCTTTGACGATTATTTTTAAATCTTTTTCCCTGCTCTTCGGCATGGGAGCGGCAAACAAGGTGTCCGTATGCCTTGGAAAGAAAGAAAAGGAAGAAGCAAGCGCCTACGCCTTTCAGGGATTTTGGTCTTCCATTGCCTTTTGCGCCCTTTTGGCCGTAGTATGCCTCTGCTTAATCCATCCCATTTTGCGCCTCTTGGGTTCCACTTCCCAAGCGCTTCCCTTGGCGGTTTTATACCTTATTCCAATTTTGATAGCCAGCCCCATAAACGGTGCTAATTATGTGTTAAATCCGCTTCTTCGCTTCCAAGGTCATGCGACTATGGCGATGGAGGGGATTTGCTCCGGCTTGGTTTTGAATATTATTTTTGAACCCCTGTTTATTTTCAAGATGGGGCTGGGAATACTGGGGGCTGGCATTTGCACGGCGCTTTGCCAGGTATTTTCTTTCATCGTTCTTTTAATCTTCTTCGAGGTTAAAAGCGAAGCGAAGATTAGATTTAAAAAGAAATATTTCCGTTCCTCCGTTTTCCGCAATCTCCTGTTTACAGGGCTGCCAAGCCTTCTCCGAAACGGGATGAGGGCCCTTAGCTTAAACCTCGTGGATTTAGCGTGCAGCCCATTTGGGACTGCGGCCCTGGCGGGAGTTACAGTTGCAAACCGCGTAATTACTCTGTTTGCTTCCGTAAGAGGCGGCATCGGACAAGGCTACCAGCCTATTTGCGGTTACGCATTTGGGGCCGGTGAGTACGGAAGGATTAAAAAGGCCTTTAAAACGAGCATCATATCGTGCGCTGTATTTTTGGTGTCCGCAAGCGCAATTTCCCTGATCTTTGCGCCGCAGATAGTTTCGCTTTTTCAAAAAAATCCGGCCGTCATATCGAAGGGCGGCAGCTACCTTAGGTTTCTGTCTGCGACCTTGTCTCTCACAACCCTGATCGCGATGTTTAACATGAATTGCCAAACGCTGGGGAGAAACGTTATGGCAAGCTGCGTGCCTCTGCTCAGACACGGCCTCTACCTTATCCCCTGGCTTTTTATTCTCCCCCACTATTTCGGATATGCGGGTGTGGAAATCTGCCAACCTATAGCAGACGTGTGTACATTCATCACGGTAATCCCCATGCAGGTTTACGTGCATAAATGGATTGGCAATTTAGAAGGGAAATATCCGAAGGGAGCACGTAAAAGTAAACTTAGACCTAAAATTTAGGTTACATCTACACAGCTTCCAAACTGTTGGATTTAAAGAAGCTTTCCACCTATTGGTTATTATCCTTCGGATCTACAAGCTTCCAAACCTTTATATTATATTTAGACCTATGGTCGATCCTCCAAGCCCCCCCATTCAGTTCCTGCGGAGAAGGCAGCACTTTATTCCGGATTGGCGTCTATTTTTCAAGACAAGGTGGAAAGTCATAACAGCGTGCCTGTTAGGAGTCCTTATTCTGGAAGTTTTTGTTTTTAATCTCCCCACCTGGCAAACCTTAAGGGCAATTCCGGAAACAGAAAATGTTTCTTTTCTCCCTGCAGAAGACGTTAAACCTGTCGCAGGGGGATTTGTAACTACAAAGGCAAATGCCACTATTAGACTTACTTCAAGCAAAATCATAAAGTATCTGTACTTGCAGTCCTCCCCGATGGAAAGGGGAGCTTTTAAGCTTATTAATTACACAGTTGGGATTTCATATGTTGGGGATAAGTATGTGCACTATGGAAGCCAACTCGCTATGGATTTAGGCGTCAAAGATAGTAGGTATATAAACGCCGGATCTTATGTTCATACTGTTACTCTCCAGTTTAATGAGCCAAAAGGCACCTTCATCCCTGTGACGCAAATCGTAATAAACCCAAAGGTTCCTTACAGGTTTTCCACTTTGCGCCTCTTTCTTCTCCTCCTATTTGCATTCCTCTGGGTTTTGCTGGGCCCGGGAAGCATCTTGTGGAAGATGGAGTTGGACGCAAAGTCTCTCTTTCAGATGGTGCTACTCGTATTAGCTACATTGGGCGTAATGTTCTTCTATTTTGTGACATGGTATTCAAATGGAAATTACTACGCGTGGCATGGAATTGTAAAAACCTCAAATGGTCTGTGGACGAACTTCAGCCAGTACGGGGATCTTGCAAATTCCCTCCTTCACGGGCATACATATCTCAATCTTCCTGTCTCTCCGGGATTGAAGGCACTTAAAAATCCATATAGCCTTTCCGCAAGACTGGCTATTGGAAAACAAGGGCAATTTTCATTTTGGGATCATGCTTTCTACCATGGAAAGTACTACTGCTACTTTGGGGTTGTGCCTGCAATCCTCTTCTTTATGCCTTATGAACTACTCACGGGCAAGATGCTACTGACTGGCTGGGCAATTTTTACCGCACTGATAATCGCAAATATATTCGCCACTCTTCTCGTGGTCCGTATGGCACAGTTTTACTTTGAAGATGCTTCTTTAGCGACAACAGTTTTGGCCATATGGATACTGGGCATAGGGAGCAGCATGCTTCAAGCCGCATTTATAGCAGACTTTTATGAAGTCCCCGAGGCTACGAGTTATATGCTCTCAATGATAGGACTCTGGTGTTGGCTGAAATCCATGAAGAGGAAGAGAAGGTCAAAAGAGAAATACGTATCATCGGCGTGGATTTTTTTTGGATCGTTGTGCATGGCGTGTAATTTGGGGAGCAGACCTCAATTTCTTTTCTTGGCCCTTCTTGCGATCCCCATTTATTGGACATCTGTGTTCAAAGACAGGACTTTATTCAGCAGAAAGGGCCTTTGGCCGACAATATTTGGAATCCTTCCATATTTCCTCGTCTATATACCTATTTTTATATACAACTGCGCCCGATTTGGATCTGCTTTGAACTTTGGAGAAAAATACAATTTGACTGGGTTTGATATGACTCGTGCTACCAGCCCTGACTCTCCGTTTTTAGCGGCTCTAATAATTTTTTTCTACTATTTCAGACCAGTTACCTTTGTAGCCGCGTTCCCGTTTATAACGCAACCTGCCAGCCTTACGCCCCTTTGGTACCCCATAGACCCCCCTGTGGGCGGAGGCTATTTTACTTTTATAGCGCCCTTTACTTTAATTCTCTTCGCTTCTCCATGGATTTTAGCTAGGGGCAGGCGCAGCGAATTGGATAGGATTTTTTCCAAGCGATACGCACATGTAAGAAGCGTAAAAAATACAGTTATATCCATCATGGCTATGCTTGTTGCTTCAGCAGTCATCATAACTTGCCTTGATGGCCAAGAATGTGGGTATAGCCAACGTTATTACGCAGCCATAGGCACTTGTTTTGCTCTTGCCTCTGTATTTCTTATTTTTGTTAGTTTCCCCACATGGCTCTGTCGTGAAAAAGATAGCAGCTCCTTTTTTGTGTCAGCTAAAATGTTGCTAGTATTTTTATTAATCCTAACTTGCACATTAGAGTTTTTAGGGTTATACGATCCTGGGAGGCTCGGGCGGATTCCGACTGTCAACCTTTACAGAGTCGCTTCGTGGTTCCTATTCATGAATTGACGGGAAGGGTATGGAATCGAACAGCCGCATTCTCGAATTGAGGCAAATTAGGAGTCGACGGTCAAAAGAATCGGCGGCCGGCAGATATGCCAGAAGCCATATGGCTGGAGAGCAGGCCTTCCCCAACGGAAGCTCCGGAAGTTATATGCCCAGAGAATCTTCAAGTTTTGGAATGTTTGCAAAGCGCAGATGGAAAGTGGCGCTTTTAACCCTGTGCATAATCCTTTTCTTGGAAATTTTTATCTTTAACATGCCGTTTTGGAGCAGCAGAACTACCAAAACCCGCACCGTTACCCTTTCTTCCTCGAATTTCACAAATGTAACCCCCGTCGCGGGAGGGTTTACCGTAACCGGGCCTAACCCTTCCGTGACAATAGACAACCCCGCAAACCAGAAGATAAAGTACATCCACATAGACCAGTCCTCTTCAGCCCCCTCATGGGCTACCTATGACTTTACGGTCTTCACCTTTTTTGGAAACGGCCAGACTCCCAACTCGAATTATGACAAGGGCAATCTTTCCACCGGCCTTTACAGAAGCCGATACGTCAATGTGGGAGGAACCTGCCACAAGGTGCGGATTCTGTTCGACATGCCCGTGGGGCGATTTCTCCCCTTCGTCTCTATAACTGTAAATCCGCACGTCTCCTTCCACTTCAGCCTGGTGCGTTTTGCCTTCATGATTCTTTTAGGGCTATTTGCCGTGTTCCTGGGGCCCAACAGCCCCCTGTGGCGCTGGAAGATGCAGGACGGGGGAGCCTTCCAGATTTGGACCCTTTGCGTCAGCACGGTTTTTATCATGCTCTTTTATGCCATGATTTTTTACACTTCCGAAAGCTGGAGCGCATGGACGGGAAGCAGTATGGCGGGAGTGGGCTGGAGCCAGTGGGCGAACTTTAACCAGTACGGTGATCTTGCAAATTCCCTGCTCCATGGGCACACCTGGCTAGATCTCCCCGTTCCCCCTCCCCTAAAGGCGATGCAAAACCCCTATGATCCCTACCTGCGCCAGCAGTTAATCTTCCAGAACGGGGGACCCCAGAAAGTCAAAATTTACTGGGATCACGCTTTTTACCACGGAAAGTACTACTGCTACTTTGGGGTAATACCGGCAATAGTCTTCTTTATGCCCTTTGAAATAATGACGGGCAAAGAGATGGAAAGCTGTTGGGCCATTTTGATGGCAGTGCTGATCGCGGCCATTTTTGCAACCCTGCTCTTGGTTAGGATGAGCAAGATTTGGTTCCCCAACGTTTCCTTCGGAGCCGTGCTTCTGGCATCGTGGATGCTGGGAATGGGCGGGGGAATCCTTTACCACGTCTTTACCGCATCCTTCTACTCGGTGCCCGAATCCTGCAGCTACATGTTTTCCATGATCGGGCTATGGTGCTGGTTTGAATCTATAAGGCAGAGAAAGGACGGGAGGCGAAGAAGGGTGTCGGCATGGTGGATCTTTTTCGGATCCCTGTTTATGGCGTGCAACTTGGGATGCAGGCCTCAGTACATTTTTCTTTGCCTGCTGGGGCTTCCAATCTTTTGGACGGCAATTTTTAAGGAAAGGATGCTCTTTTCAAAATCCAGCATCTTTGCCACGGTCATGGCCTTCGTTCCCTTCTTCCTCGTCTTTATTCCGCTTTTCATCTACAACTTCGTAAGGTTCGGGTTCTTCTTTACTTTTGGCAATACCTACCAGCTGACGAACTTCGACGCCACCGATCCGGGTTTCACCCACCTGTCGGCCGCAAAAGGAATTTTCTACTACCTCTTCCAGCCCATGAACCTGACCACCTCATTCCCCTTCGTGGGCCTCACCAACACTTCAACCCTCCTCTTCTACCCGATGGAGCCCAGCGAGGGGGGGTACTTCACCTTCGTAGCGCCCTTCGCCGTCATCCTTTTTGCCGCCCCGTGGATCTTTTCCAGAAGCCGCAGGGGGGAACTTACAGAGGAAATGAGCGGAAGCATCTTTGAAGGGGCGAGCGTCAGGCGCTCGGTGACGTCTTTCGTCTGGACCGCCATCGCTTCCGGAATTTGCGTTATGTGCGCAGATGCTTACCTCGGAGGCGTATCCCAGCGCTACATCAGCGACTTTGGAGTGCTGTTCATATTGGGGGCCATCTGTTGTTTCTTTGCCGTTTTGCCTAGAACCGGCCAGAGGATAGGGCCTGCAGGAAAGCTTCTCATTCTCGCCTCCGTCATAGCGGTATGTATTTGTTTGATTATAGAATTTTTTGGAATCTTTACAATCGGAAGGTACGGTTCGCTTCTCTCCAGCTTCCCCGGCCACTACTTCCCCGTAAAAGATTGGTTCCTCTTCCTTAGCTGATTGGAGTAAAAAGTGAGCTCGGAAATAGCAGTCTTGGTTCCCTGTTACAACGAGGGGCAGACCGTGGGAAAGGTTGTAAGAGACTTCCGAGAAGTGCTCCCGGAAGCCACAGTGTATGTGTACGACAACAATTCCACCGATAACACCGCTCAGGAGGCCGAGGCTGCCGGCGCGGTGGTCAGAAAGGAACCTCAACAGGGCAAGGGGAACGTAGTGCGCAGCATGTTTCGCGATATAGACGCGGATGTGTACCTGATGGTGGACGGAGATGACACCTATCCTGCAGAGGCCGCCAGGGAGATGATAGACAAAGTCTTAAACGAGGGCTACGACATGGTGGTTGGAGACAGGCTCTCCTCCACTTATTTTTCCGAAAACAAGCGTTTTTCCAGAAGCCTGGGAAATGAAATGGCCAAGTGGTGGATCAACCTGCTTTTTCACGCCCATCTCCACGACATCCTCACTGGCTACAGGGCTATGAGTTTTGATTTTGTAAAAACCTACCCCACCCTCCACCCCGGTTTTGAATTGGAAACGGAAATGACGATGCAGGCCTTGGACAAGCGCTGCAGAATTATCGAAATCCCCGTGCAGTTTCGCGAGAGGCCCGCGGGATCCTTTTCAAAAATGAAGCCTTTTTCCGACGGCCTGGGCGTGGCCAAGTCTTTTTACGTCATGGTCTCCCGTTTCAGGCCCGTGATTTTTTTCGGACTCATCGCCTCCATTCTTTTTGCAGCCGCCATAGGGCTGTGGATCTGGGGGGGCCTCGCCTTCGGATGCCTAAATACTACTTCCGAAGCGTTCGTGCTCATAGGAGGGGCCTTGTGCGCGCTGTGCGGATTTTTCAGCATTGCAGTGGGGGCGGTACTGAATATGCAGGCAAAGCATGCGAGGGAAAAATACATTGTCGACTGCAATATCTTTACCCTCAAAAGAAAAGAAATGAAAAAGCCCTAAGCCCTATGCAAAATCCATCTCTTTTCCTTTAAACTCTGTTTAAAAGCACAAAGGGAGGGCCAATGGGCAAAATAAGATTTGCAAACATCATCTTTGAAAACAGCCTGCAGGAAGATCGCCACTCCAGGCTCTTTTACAGGGGGAGCGGGCAGGCGTGGAAAGAAGGAAAAACCTACTTCCTCTCTCCCAACTCCTTTTTCGACTTCACCACTTACTTCAATTCCCTTTCCGTAGGGAAGCTGCGCCTTTATACTTCAGCTTCCTCTTTTTCCCTGCACCTCGAACTTAGAGGGGGCAGATGCGAAATCCAAAAGGGAAGGGCCGGAAGCTTTTCGCATAACGGGGAATTTGAAAAAGAGGGCCTGAGCGTCCCGGCATCGCAGGAATGGCAGTCTTTTTCCATACCCTTCAGCCCGAAAGAAAGCGACGTCCTCCTCTCTTTCGCCATAAAGACGCATGAAGAGAAAGTGGAAGTGGGGAAGTGCTACTGGGAACTTGAAGTGGAAGAAAAAGAGGATGTCAGGCTCGCCATAGTCTCTACCACTTTTAAGAAGGAGGCCTACATTCAAAAAACGATAAAGGCCCTTAAAGAGGATTTCTTTAAGGATTTTGAAAACTGCCGCTTCTTTGTAATAGATAACGGAAGGAGTCTAGATCCCTCTCTGGGGGATGAAAACATATCCATCATCGCCAATCCCAACGTGGGGGGCTCCGGGGGCTTTGCCAGGGGAATGCTGGAAGCTACAAAGCGGGAGGGGGAATTTACCCACGTTCTTTTGATGGATGACGACGTGGAAATATGCCCGGAGTCTGTGAAGAGGACGGTTCGCCTCCTTTCGATCTTAAAGCCCGAATGGAAGAAGGCCTTTGTTGCCGGGGCGATGCTTAATTTCGACAACCAAAACCTTCAGATGGAAGACGCCGGATTTATGACTAAAAGGGGCCGCTTCGCTCCTCAAAAGCCCGTGCTGGGAATGGATCAGGTGGAGGGGCTGGTAAGGAACGAAACCTTTGAGCCTTTGGAAGAGATGAAGAAGCAGGGTTACGCTTCGTGGTGGTACTGCGCCATTGCCGTAAAGGAAATAGAAAGGGTGGGCCTTCCCCTGCCCCTGTTTTTGAGGGGAGACGATGCGGAGTACTCCCTGAGGGCCGGGGCGAAGATTATCACCATGAATTCAATAGGGCTTTGGCATATGGCCTTCCAGGTAAAGTACAGCGCGGCGGTGGAAAGGTACCAGGTGGTCAGAAACGTTTTTGCCGCCAGGTTTGCCACGGGCTTTGCGCCGGATTCGGATTTCTTGTTCGACATGAAAAATTCCATCAGGCTGGAACTTAAAAAATTCGGCTATGACAACGCTTCCTTAGTGCTTGACGGATTTGAGGACTTTCTAAAGGGTCCCCGCTTTCTTTCCAATCCTTTAAGGGCCCAGGAGGCTTTCATAAGGGCCAATAAAGCCCAGGAGCAAATGGTGGACTTTTCTACTTTGCAGGCGCGGGCATCCGACATCCCGGAGCTTCAAAACTTCGACGTGTCTTCCCTGTCCTACCAAGATATTTATTTCAGGCGCGAGAGGATGCTTCCCGAACGAATCTTTGACTTCGCCTCGCAAAACGGGCAAAGGTTTGTAAAAACCCGAGGCGAAGGGTACGCCGTAATCCCGGCCGAAGGATGGGACTACCCGGCGAGTGAAATCCGCGGGAAAAGGGTTCTGGTCCTCATTGACTGGTTCAACCAAAAAGGGTGCATAAGGACGAAAGACAGGGAAAGGTTTGATCAGATTTCCAGGCGCTTTGAGAGGGATATGCGCTACTTTAAGACACACCTTTTCCACCTTAAGAGCATTTGGGCATCTGCCGGAATGGCCTTTACGACCGAACGCTTTTGGGAAGGGTACCTTCGCAGGGCAAAAGCGCTTATGGAGGAATAAAGATACGTTTTCAGGTGTTGAAATATAAAATCAAAATAGGAGAAAATCCCCTCCAGCAAGGAGAAATTTATGAAATACATGGCATATGAGGACGCAGATCTGGCGCTCAAGAGCGCGGGGGATCTGAGCGCCCTGGCCGCGAAGAAAGTGCTGGTCCTTGGGGCCACCGGCATGGTAGGGTCTGTCCTTTCCTACGCCCTGGCTAAGGCGGGAGCTTATGTGAGCGCCGCGGGCAGGAATGCAAAACTCCTGACCGAAAGGTTTGACGATGCCCAGATTAAGACCGTAGAGATCTTCGACGTCACCAACCCCGTAATAATCCGCCAGGCCATGACTTCCGACTCTTTTGACTTTATAGTCGACTGCGCCGCACCGGCAGATCCCAAGGCGGCTATGGAAGATCCCGTAGAGGTTTTGAGGGATAACTTCTTTGGCCTCGATAACATTCTTTCCGTGCTGGCTGAAGACGTGAAAGCTGCCGAAAGGCGCGGAAGAAAGCCTGAAACCCCGGTCGTCCTGTTTGTATCAAGCAATGCCGTATATGGCCAGGGAGAAGACGGCGCCGCATGCGAAAAGTGCGCGGGGGTTATAGATTTTACCTGCCCCTTCGCAGCTTACGCGGTAGCAAAGGGGGCTTCGGAAGCTTTGGCAGCGGCATACTCCCGCCAGTTTGGGCTTGACGTCAGGGTGGCAAGGCCCGGAATCGTTTACGGACCGGAATTTATTCCGGGGGACACCAGGCCCTTTGCCGTAGCGCTTTCGCAGGCCGCTTCCGGAAAAGATCTCCTCCTTCCCGAGGGGATGGGAAGTGTCAAGGCCGACGTCACCTATGTTTCAGACTGCGTGGCAGGCCTTTTGGCCATTCTCGCCCGTGGAGAAAAGGGATGCTACAACATCTCTAATAATGAAGCCGAAATAGACCTTTCCACCGCGCTTAAAGACATTGCTAAGGAGGCCGGAGTGGAAGTGAAAGAAGGATCTTGCTGCGCCCATAAGTGCTCGGACGGTTCTTGCTGCGGAGGATCTTCCTCTTGCTGCGGCGTGGAGAAGGTAGATGGCAAATGCGGCAAGCAGGACTCAGGCGAATGCTCTGACGGCTCATGCTGCACTATGAAGAAGCAGTCCTGCTCTGATGGATCTTGCTGCGGAGGATCTGACTGCTGCGTGAAAGAAAAGGGAGAGTGCAAGTTCCCTCGCCTTACCCGCCTAAACTGCGATAAGCTTCAAAAGCTGGGTTGGGAACCCAAGATCGGTCCCGAAGACGGGATTGGCTTCTCTTTGAAGGCTTTGAAAAAGTAGGCTTGTCTTTTAACGGCGAATCTTCTGTCTAGAAGGTTCGCTTTTATTATTTTTGTTATTATAAGCTCTGTGAAACGAGCGCACGCAGCAGCAAATGCGATCAAGCCCTCTACGAGCAAAATTCGGCGCAATTGGATTATTCTCAAGGCCCTTGTCCACACCGATTTCAAGCTTCGTTATCAGGGATCTTTTTTGGGGGTCATTTGGTCGGTGCTCGAACCCCTCATGATGTTTGCAGTTATGTATGTCGTATTTGCAAAGTTTTTGAGGATGTCGGATGGAACGAGGACATACCCGGTAGTGCTGCTTTTGGGCATAAGCTCCTGGCAGTTTGTAACCGACTCTACCAATGTGGGGCTTAGATCCATTGTCGACCGCGGAGACATGCTCAGAAAAGTGCATTTCCCCAACTACATAGTCGTGGTTGCGGCCACAATGGGAGCGCTCATAACCTATGGGATAAACCTCGGGGTGGTTCTAATCTTCGCCTTTGGCTACAGGGTGCATTTCACCTGGCGAGTCGTGCTGGTTCCCCTAAACATCATCGAACTCTACTGCGTCACTTTAGGCCTTACTTTAATTATGGCCACCATGTATGCCTACTACAGGGACATAGCCCACATTTGGGACGTCCTCCAGCAGGTGATAATGTACGGGATGCCTATAGTGTACCCTTTGAGTTACGTTTTAAGGCGCAGGGGGATTGTAGGAAAGCTGGGAAAGCTGGAACTTTTAAACCCCTTTGCCCAATTCATACAGGATATCCGACACAACCTTATAGCCCCGGCCACTCAGCAGACTATTTGGAATCTCTATCCAAACAGCCTCTGGTATCTTAAAGCCGTCCCGATAGTGTTGATGCTTTTGCTCTTTTTCTTAGGAATCTTTATCTTTAGCAAGAACAGCAAGAGGTTTGCAGAGGTGATGTAATGGAAGAGGAGGGAAAGAAGGCCGCACCCAATGAGGTGTTCCCCTTCATGGATGCTCCAACAGTCCTTCGGTGCAAAAACGTTTACAAGGACTTTAAACTTCCCACCGAACAGGCCACGGGCCTAAAGCAGGCCGTCATTAACTGGACCAAAGGCGTTAGGGGCTACAAGACCCAGCACGTTTTAAAAGGCATTACGTTTTCGGTGCATAAGGGCGAATTTTTCGGAATCGTCGGAAGAAACGGCGGAGGGAAAAGCACCCTCTTGAAGATAATTTCCCAAATCTACTACCCCAATAAAGGAAGCGTGTCGGTAAAAGGGAGGCTGGTCCCCTTCATAGAGCTGGGAGTGGGGTTTAATCCGGAGCTGACGGGAAGGGAGAACGTATACCTGAACGGTGCCATGCTGGGCTTTTCAAAGGCTGAAATGGACGCCATGTATGAAAGCATCGTCTCTTTTGCCGAGCTCGAAGACTTTATGGACCAAAAGCTTAAAAACTACTCTTCCGGAATGCAGGTGCGCCTCGCTTTTTCCGTGGCGGTAAAGGCTCAGGCCGACGTTTTGGTCCTGGATGAAGTTTTGGCCGTGGGAGACGAATCTTTCCAAAGAAAATGCGACGACTACTTTACCCAGATAAAAAAAGATCCCGAAAAGACGGTAATCCTTGTCACCCACGACATGAATGCGGTAAAGAGGTACTGCTCGAGGGCCATGCTTATAAAAGACGGCCAAATCGCCTCCATCGGGGATAAAAACGCCGTAGCAGAGCAGTACACCCTGCTAAACCTTGAGGCCGACCGGCAGATGGCCGCCGCAAGAAATGCCAAGAGGGAAAATGGGAAAGTGTGGCCGGAGGGCCTGAGCGAAAGGTGCCCCGTGCTTCGCACCTTCGCCGTCTCCAAGCCCCTTATAGGAAGCGACGAGAAGTTCGTATTCGGAGTGGAGTACGAATTTAACGAGGACAGCGATTTTTATTTGGCAATAGCCATAAACGACGTGAGAAGGGGAGGCATTACCTACGACAGCGGGGCTAAGACCTTCAGGATGACAAAGCGCGGCAGAAATACGGTGTATTTCAGCTTCCCGGTCAACCTCTTCAACAACGGCGAATTTACCATTTACACTTCCCTCCGCGTCCCATCCGTAAAAGACGACGGATTTACCGAAATGGTGGGGGTGGCCACGGGAGACAATGCCTGCTCTTTTATAATCAGAGACCCGAGGAACGCCGACTACGCCCTCCTTTCAGACAGGGCGGCCGTAATAACGGCAAAGTCCGACGACGTCGAGACTTTGCAATGGAACGGCTGGAGGCCGGGCACCGCCCAGGTAACGGCTGAGGCCAGAAGGAGGGAGGAGCGGACAAAAGATCCCCTGGAGCGAAGGCGAACGCAGCTTTTGGAAAGGATAGAGGAAATAGAGGGGATAAGGCTGAGGATTTTAAACGAGGCCAAGTTGGAAAAGCTTAGGAAAGAGAAGGCCGAAGGGGTGGAAAGGGTGGTGCCCATAGCCCCGGGGGTGTTGAGGCGCCTGTCGGGGGTGGACCTGAGCGGAAAAGTGGCCCAGATCACCTTAGACGACGTGACGCTTAGCGAAGAGGAACTGAGCGAGCTGACGGGTTCTAGCGAGGAAGCGCACCTTATAGACCAGCTAAATACAGTAAACGACCAGATTATCGCAAAGGCAGAGCAGGAAAAGGGGAAGAAATGAGGAAAAGCGAAGCGAAGGAGTGGGAAGAGGCTGACAGAATCGTTTTCCCTTCCGCCCCGCAGGGGTGCGATCTTTCCATTCTCCCCCTCTACGCTTTGGATTGGACGCCCCCCCTGCAGAAAAAGGAGCTTTTTGATCCCGCTTTTGCCTCGCGCCCCTTCCGCCCTTCTTCCCTCCCGGCCTTCAGGAGCATTCCCCGCACGCTCCCTGCGTCATTCGACGGTTTTCGCGTGGAAAGCAGAAGGAAGATTTCCATAAGGGAGGGGAAAGCGGTCAGCCTCTGCTCCTACTTCAACGCCTTTCCCGCAGGCTTTTGGGCCAGGTTTACGGATGTAAAGTCTGTAAGGCTTCTGGTTAAAGTGCAGGGAAAGGGAAGAATTGAAGTTTGGAAGAGCGATGCGCACGGAAGGGAGAGAAGGGAGTGGGCAGAGGGGTTTGAAGGGGAAAAAACCTTTAACCCCTCTTTCTCCATTTCCTCCATGGCCGAGGGCGGCTATCTTTGGGTAGACGTCCACGCCCAGACCCCCTCGTCTTTGGATTTTTCCTCATGGCAGGTCCCTTCTTCAAAGAAGGAGGGGGGAGAGGACGTGTGCCTTACAACTTTCAATTCCCCCCTTTCGGCGGCCAGGGCGCTTTCTTCCATAAAGGGGAGGGAAGTAAAAAAGGTCTTTTGCGTAGATCAGGGCTCCCGCCCTGCGGAGGAAGACAAAGATTTTGCCGGGGCTTCAAAGTCGCTTCCCGGCTTTAAATACATAAGGCAAAAAAACCTGGGCGGTTCCGGAGGCTTTGCCAGGGGGATGGTGGAAGCTTTAAAAGGGGAAGACCCCTTTTTCGTGCTCATGGACGATGACGCGATCCTGGAAGAAGAGAGCCTGGAGAGGATTTCGGTTTTCCAAAAGCACTGCCTTTCTCCTGTGATCGTGGGGGCGGGGATGTTTCACAGGGACTGCCCCTCCTCCCTCTTTACCTTCGGGGAAAATCTGGATTTAAGAAGGCTCTGGTACTACCCCTCCCTGGATTTGGGATACAACCACGATTTTTCAGCCCATCCCTTAAGAGAGAGCCCCAGGCTGCACAGAAGATGCGCCGAAGACTACCAGGGCTGGTGGCTCTGCTCTGTCCCAAGGAAAGTAGTGGAGAAAATAGGCCTTCCCCTTCCCGTCTTCATAAAATTTGACGACATAGAGTACGGGCTGAGGGCGAAAAAGGAGGGGGTGGCATCCCTATGCCTTCCGGGGACGGCCGTCTGGCATCCGGCATGGCATTTAAAGGATCAGACCAGAAACTGGGTGGAGTATTTTGCCGAGAGGAACCGCTTCCTTACGGGCCTCCTCTACAAAGATAACGCATCGGGGATTTTTGAAGCATCCTTAAGGGATGAGAGCAACCTCGCCCTTCGCATGGAGTACGCTTCCATGGCCCTTAAAAACCTGGCCCTAAAAGATCTTCTTTCAGGCCCCTCCCTCTTTCTAAAAGGGCAGGAAGAAAAGAAGAAAAGGGCTGAAAAGATAAGGCTTTCGATGGAGGGAAGGCCCCTCCCCGCTTCTTCGCTCCCCCTCCCCTCCGTCCAGGCCCCGGACCCCCGGGCCGCCTCGAGGGCGAAAAGGGCGACGAAAGCCGCCCTCGGGCTTATTTACTGCGCCATGGGAAAGAGCGCCCCAAATCCCGAGCGCGAAGTCTCTTCCGCAGATTCCTGGCTTTCTTTAGCCTTCTGCTCCAACGCCCAGGTCTACGGGGAAAACGGCCTTGTAAAGATCGTGAAAAAAAACGCCCCCCTCTTTAGGAGGCTTTACAAAGAAAATCTGGCACTCACGGCCGAACTTGTAAAAAGGTGGCCCGAGCTTTCAAAGGCCTACAGGAAGGCCGACATGGCCTCCATTAAAAACTGGGAGGCTATTTTCCGCTCCTGAGCATGCAGAGCACCTTGTTTTCAAAGGTGTCAAGGGCCGAAGCGATGGTCTGATCCATGTTGTAGTAGGCGTATTCGCCCAGCCTTCCTCCGAAGATTACGTTCTTTTCCCCTTTCTCCAAGGCCTCGTAGTTTGAAAGGATTTCCTTGTCTTTTTGGGTGCCTATGGGGTAATAGGGCTCGTCTTCCTTTCCTGCAAACCTGGAGTATTCGTCCCACACCACGGTCTTTTCGCTTTCAAACACTTCCTTCCTTTCCGGGTTGAAAGCCTTAAACTCTATAGACCTTGTGGAGGGGTCTGTCATATCCGACTTGTTGAGCACCGAACATCCCTGAAAACTTCTCAGATCGTACCTTTTTTCCTTAAAGTCTATGGTCCTCCACCCCAGGACCCCGTAGCGGTATCCGAAGTACCTGTCGATGGGGCCGGTGTATACGGTGGGCAGATCTTTTGGAAGGGAGGGATCTTCAAAGTAGTCGCACTCCAGCCTCACTTCGATCTTGGGGTCTTTGATCATGGCCCCAAACAGGCTGCAGAACCCCTCTTTGGGCTGTCCCTGATAGGGGTCGGAAAAGTAGGAGCTTTCGTAGTTGAAGCGGATGGGAAGGCGGGTAAAGATGGAGGCGGGAAGGTCTCTGGGGTCGGTCTGCCACTGCTTGCAGGTGTAGTCGCGGATGAAGGCCTCGTAGAGGTCGCGGCCTATGAGGGCTATCGCCCGCTCTTCCAGGTTCTTTGCGTCCTTTGCCGCTCCCTCGGTTTTGGATTCTACGAGTTTTTCCGCCTCTTTGGGGCTCATGGCGGCGCTGTAGTACTGGTTTATGGTGCCCAGGTTTATGGGCATGGGGTAGATCCTGCCCTCGTGGAGGGTAAAGACGTGGTGCCTGTAATTTGTAAAGGAAGAGAAGCGGTTTACGTACTTCCAAACCTTTTCGTTTTTCGTGTGGAAGAGGTGGGCCCCGTACTTGTGGATCTCAATTCCGGTTTCCCTGTCGAAATAGGAATAGGCGTTTCCCCCTATGTGGCTTCTCTTGTCTATAACAAGGGTGCTGTAGCCCTCTTCTGCAGCCCTCTGGCTGATTGTGAGGCCGAAAAGCCCTGCCCCCACTACCAAAAGGTCGTATTTTTTCACTTTTTCCCCTTTCTCTACTTCAAAATTGTAAGGCATGGGGGTATTTGCTATACTGAAAGGGCCTCGGCGCGGTGCCACATCGCCAAACCCCCCAGGGCAGAAATGCAGCAAGGGTAGGCGGTCCCTGGCAGGTGCGCCGGGGTTTTTTTAATCCTCCCCCCTTTTTTATGTAGTCTTGTATATAGTAAGTGTCCCTTTTTGCACGCCCTTTAAGGAGGAGGAATTGGAAAACGCGCGCCCGCTTTACCCCCTGGCCTTTAAAGATCTCTCTAAAACCCCGGATTTTCCCCGGATGGAAAAGGAAATCCTTTCCTATTGGAGAGATGAAGACACCTTTGAAAAGTCGATGGAGAAAAGAAGGGGGGAAGGGGAGTTCGTCTTCTTTGACGGCCCTCCCTTTGCAAACGGCCTTCCCCACTACGGCCACCTTCTTACCGGCTACGCCAAGGATGTGATTCCGCGCTACCAGACCATGCGCGGAAAGCGGGTGGAAAGGGTGTTTAACTGGGACACCCACGGCCTTCCGGCCGAGCTGGAAGCCGAAAGGGAGCTGGGCCTTACCTGCAAGGCCCAAATAGACCAGATGGGGATAGCTGTTTTTAACAGAAAGTGCAAAGAGAGCGTTTTAAAGTACTCTTCAAAGTGGCAGGAGTACATAAACCGGCAGGGCAGGTGGGTGAGCTTTGAAAGCGGGATAAAGACCATGGACCTTCCCTACATGGAGTCGGTCATATGGGCCTTTAAGGAGCTTTTCAAAAAGGGGCTTATTTACAACAGCGAGAGGGTGCTTCCCTACTGCCCGCTGGATGAGACCCCGCTTTCCAACCACGAGCTCCACATGGATTCGGATGTTTACAGGCCCAAGCAGGACAGGACCGTCACCGTGGCCGCAAAACTTAAAAATTCTTCCGCCTACCTGCTGTTTTGGACTACCACCCCATGGACCCTCCCCTCCAACATGGCCATGGTGGTAGGGCCGGAAATCGAGTACGTGAAAGTAAGGTGCTCTTCGGGGCCCATGGCGGGCAAAAGCGCCTACCTTGCCAAAAGCAGGCTGGAAGCCTACAAAAAGGCGTTGGGAGAAGTCGAAATTGAAGAAACCCTCAAAGGAAAGAATATGGAAGGGTGGGAGTACTACCCCCCCATGACCTACCTTGAAGACCCCTCCTCCCCCTTCTACCCCGGGCAAAACGCGTGGAAGGTGTATGAGGCGGACTTTGTCACGCAAGACGACGGAACCGGCATAGTGCACCAGGCCCCCTACGGCGAAGACGACATGGAAACTATCCACGCCCACGGCATTTTGCCTTTTGACGTGACAGATTCGTCTGCCAGGTTCAAAGATCTTGTGGAAGACTACAAGGGCCTGGGGGTCTTTGAGGCCTCCCCCAAAATCATCCGCGACTTTAAAAACTCATCGGGCTCGCTGTCAAAGATCCCCGAGGAAAGGAGGGCGATCCTTGTGGAAGACAAGGATTTTGTGCACTCCTACCCCCACTGCTGGCGCTGCGGCACACCCCTCATTTACAAGCCGGTTTCCAGCTGGTTTGTAAAGGTAACCGCCATAAAAGACAAGCTCCTTAAGGGAAACCAGAAGATCAACTGGATACCGGAAAACGTCAAAAACGGCCAGTTCGGAAAATGGCTCGAGGGGGCGAGGGACTGGTCGGTGACAAGGAACCGCTACTGGGGCACCCCCATCCCCATTTGGATCTCCACCGATCCCGCCTACCCTAGGATGGACGTTTACGGATCTTTGGAAGAGATTGAAAAGGACTTTGGCGCTCTTCCGAAAAACGAGGCGGGCGAGGTCGACCTTCACAGGCCCTGGATAGATTCTCTTGTAAGAAAGAACCCCGACGACCCCACTGGAAAATCGGAAATGCGAAGGGTAAAAGACATTTTGGACGTGTGGTTCGATTCTGCCTGCATTTCCTTTGCCCAAAAGCACTTTCCCTTTGAAAACAAGGAGGAGTTCCTTTCCCGCTTTCCCGCAGACTTTGTCGTCGAATACATAGGGCAGACCAGGGGCTGGTTCTACGTGCAAAACGTGATGACGGAGGCCCTCTTTGACTCCATCCCCTTCAAAAACGTGGTCTGCCACGGGATAGTTTTGGGCTCGGATGGAAACAAGATGAGCAAGCACCTGAGAAACTATCCGGACGTCTCCGAAGTTTTTGATGAATTCGGATCCGACGCCCTGCGCTGGTTTCTTATGAGTTCCCCCATCCTTCGGGGAGGGAACCTCATCGTCACCTCCCAGGGCATAAAAGATGCTGTCAGGAAGGTGCTAATCCCCCTTTGGAACGCCTATTCCTTC
The DNA here is from genome assembly GCA_017413255.1 of Aeriscardovia sp. Taxonomy (GTDB): domain Bacteria; phylum Actinomycetota; class Actinomycetes; order Actinomycetales; family Bifidobacteriaceae; genus RGIG1476. The sequence goes on from JAFPUC010000007.1 coordinate 44,166, forward strand.
TTCGCCCTCTACGCCAACGCCTGCAGGGGGAAAAAGGGCTACAGGGCAAAGAGAGTGGAAGGTGGGGAGAGATTAACCGAGCTCGACCGCTTCATCCTTTCCTCCCTTTCTTCCGCCCTCTCTTCCATCCAGGCCTCCCTGGACGCCTTCTGCATAAGCGATGCGTGCAAGGCCGGGGCTGACTTTATAGACTGCCTGACGAACTGGTACATCAGAAACAGCAGGAAAAGGTTCTGGGAGGAGGAAGAAGCCGCCTTCGACACCCTCTACACCGTCCTTGAAACCTTCTCCAAAGCCATGGCCCCCCTCCTCCCCTTTGAAGCCGAGGCCATTTTCAGATCCCTTACAGGCAAAGAATCGGTGCACCTGGAAGAGTGGCCGAGCTCTTTTTCCCTTGAAAAGTACCTTGACAAAGATCTTGAATCCGACATGAACTTTGCCAGGGAAGTCGTGTCCTGCGCCCTGTCCATAAGGAAAGAGCAAAATATCCGTGTGCGCCAGCCTTTGAGCAAACTCGGCGTCGTCTCCAAAGAGAAGGGCCTTGAAAGGTTTGAAAGGATAGTAAAAAGGGAGCTCGACGTAAAAGAGGTCGAGTTTTTGAACTTTGAAGAGGCGGAAGCCAAAGGGCTTAAGGTAGAAAGAAAGCTTTCCATAAACCCCAGGGTCCTGGGGCCCAGAATCGGGGGAAAAGTGCAGGATGCCATAAGGTCGTCCAAGGAAGGGAAGTGGGAGGAAAAGGGCGGAAGCGTATTTGTGGAAGTTAAAGGGGAAAAGGTGAGCCTCCTTCCCGAAGAGTACTCCCTCTCTTCCACCCTCCTCCTCCCCTCTTCTTCCTTCGCCAAACCCCTTTCAGGAGGAGGGTTTGCGATCCTGGATTGCTCGATAGACGAAAGCCTGAAAGAGGAAGGGGAGGTAAGAGACCTTATCCGCCGGGTGCAGGAAGAGAGGAAGGAAGCGAACTTTAAAATCACGGACAGAATCTCCCTTAAAATCTGCGCCCCCTCGCCCCTCTACTCCTCCCTTGAAAAGTACAAAGATCAGATTGCTCTGGAAACTCTGGCTTCCAGCATGGAGTTTGAAAAAGGAGAAGATCTGAAAATAAACATGGAGCTGGCCTAAGCCCCTTTTGGAGGCCGCAAAATGCTTTTAGCCGCGCAGATTTCCATCTCCACCCCTATGCCGCTGGAGAGCAACTGGTTCTTCCTCATAGTCGAATACCTTGCCACTTTCTTTTGCGGCATGATCGGGGGAATGGCTGCATGCAGGAGAGAGTTCGATTCTTTTTCCATCATGATAGCTGCATGGTTTACAGCTCTCGGAGGCGGCACCATAAGGGACGTTTTGATAGGCTGCATCCCCCCCACCAACCTTACAAACTACTGGTACCTGGGAATCGCAATCCTGGCGGGGCTGTGCGTGATATTTTTGCACCCCGAGGTGGAAAAGCTCTACTGGACAAATACCATTTTCGATGCCCTCGCCCTCGCCCTCTTTGCAATTGACGGAACTACCAAGGGCCTGGCCTACCATATGCCCGCAATAACTGCGATATTTGTAGGAGTTGTGACCGGAGTGGGGGGAGGGGTGTGCAGGGATGTAATCTTAAACGAAGTGCCGGTAATCATAAGAGACAAGCACCTCTACCTCGTTCCCGCCATCGTGGCCTCAATCCTTACGGTTTTCGTTTGCAAGGCCTACATATACAACTGGATTAACTTCACTTCCGAAATCCTTTTAGACATCTTGATAGTGATCATAACGGTGACGCTGAGACTGCTGTCGGTAAAGTTGGACTGGACCATGCCGGGAGCCGTAAAAAGGAGCCAGCCTCTCTCCCTGCACTCCTCGAGAAGGGTGGAAAAGAAGAGCAAGAAGGGATCTTCGAGGGGCCTTTTGCACCACAAGTAATCAAAAGATCCTAGATCCGTCCCGTAGGAAGATTAGAAGGATTAAAACGAGAATCCATGCCGCATCTACGAATAGATCCAGCGAGGGGCGGTAGTAGGAATAGAGGGCTTTTTTAATCCTGCCTTTGCCCAGATCCTGCACGGTTACGCAGGCATGGCTTTGGGACATAAACTGCACGGTGGAAGAAAACATAAGCGTCAGGCACCACGGGCAGATCGCGTTTATGGAGTAAAGCTCCTGGGAAAAAAGCCAATAGGAAAAAATCAGGGCTGCAAGGTTTCCCAGCCAAGAACAAAGGGAAAACCACTTGGGGAGTTTGGCCCTGGAAAGTCCGAGGACTGCCACGGTCACAAATACGGCTTCAAAGCATATTCCCAAAAAGCAGTTTGGAATCTTTAAGCTTCCGAAATTTAAAAAATCGGCCTGCCAGCTCTTGGCTACAGTGGAGCAGGAGATGACGGCATTTATGTCGCAGCCCAATTCCACCTTGGGGTTTTGGGCGATTTTAAGGGTGTCGGAAGCGAGGGCGAAGGAAACGGCTTCGGCCAGAAGGGAGGAGATGAGCATTAGGCAGTAAAGCCAAACGGGACCGTGCCTCCACTTCTCTTTCCATGATGCCATCAGGCGGTTCTCATATATCCCATCATGGGGTGAATCACGGGTTCCACCCTGGCAAACCCTACGCAGGAACCGGAAATCAAAAGCTGCTGGCCTTCCTGCCCCTCTATGATGCAGTGGCCGTTTTCGCTCACGGCTTTTTCAATTTTTTCCATAACTTCTTTCGCGTCTTCCTGGGTGGTTATGGCTACCGATCCCTGGATGTTTTTTAGGCCTATCGTGACCATTATTTCTTTTTTTTCACTCATTTGCATTCCCGTCAATTCTATCTACTACTTTAGTCTGGGTTTGGCTTTCGGTGCGGGGGGCCACCTCGGGGGAGGGCGCGGAAGGGGTAGGGGCAAAGTAAGAGGCGGAAGCTGCGGCGCCGGCCCCTTTTTCCATCGCGCTCCCTCCGTCTTTAAGGTGCACGGAGGCCGGCGAAGAAGATAGGCTGGAGGGGGCATCTACCTGCTTCAATACCGCAGTATCCCTATCCTGCGGGTTTTTTTCTTCCTGGGCCCTTTTTTCTGCCTCCAGTTCCGCCCTTAAATCCCTTCCTTCCCTTTTTGCCAAGGCCGCCCTCACGACAACCCTCCACATGGCGGACTTTAAAGCGGGATCTACAGGCGGCTGCTCTGGCGCCTCTTCTTCCTCCATTCCCTCTATTTCCTCCACTTTCTCTTCCCCTCCGCCGCTTTCCTGGGGAGAGGACATTTGAGAAGTGGCCAAAGGAGGTTGGCAAGCGGAGGGGAGGGGGGATTCTTCCAAATCCTTAACTCCGCGCTGCGCGGGGGAAAGGGGGTCGGGTGGGACGCGGAGAGCTTCGCCGGGCAAAGGGCCCTCCGGCTTTTGGGGAGCTATGGAGCGAAGGTCGGCGCTCAGGCGCAAAAGCTTTTGGGAAAGAAGGAGGGAGCTTTCCTTTTCCCCCTTTCTTTGTGCTTCCAAGAGGGCCGCCCCCATTTTCATTTGCCTCCATAATTTTGCCCGGGGAAGGATGAAGGGATCCATGGCCTCGTTCATGCTCATAGCGTATCCCTGCATGAAAGAGTCGATCTGCTTTTGGGCCATCCCTTCTGCAAACATCCACTCCAGATCCCTTGCCGGATCGCTTATCTGGGCCTCTTCCCACTTGGAAAAGGAGCATACTGCCCCTCCGGCAAAGCCTGCCTGCCCCCTCTTCCATCCTCCATGGATAAGGGAGGGGGAAAAGTCCCAGAGGGCGTCCATCTGCCCCAGTTCCTCCCAGACATCCAAAATCCTAGAATCTATCCTTCCCGAGCCCCTTAGCCTCTTAATCCATGAATCCAATTCAAAACGGATAGAGGGGGCTGAAAAAGACAGGAAGCCCTCGAAGGCTTGGCCCAAAGAGTGGAGAAATCCCACCCCCTGCCCGAAGGAGCGGCATTCTTCCTCGTTTAAGGAAGCAAAGGCGGGAAAGGATCCGGGGGAAAAGGAACAAATCAAGATGAGGTACTTCTTTTTCTCCAGATCCTCCTGCTCTCCTTCCAGCAGGCATTTTTCAATTTTTATCCCTTTTTGGGAAAAATCCAGTTTTCCTTCCAAAAGGGCCTCGGATCGGGCCCGGGAATTTAAAACCTCCCGCCCGGCCTTGGTATAGGAAAGGTAGGAGACGCACCTGCGGTTGCGTGCCGTCCTTATTTGCAGGGCATTGATACCGATCTTTTCATCTTCCTCCCCTGTCTGGTGCCCGGCTTCTATTACGTCGAGCTTGGGGGCTGCAGCCGAAGTGAGGGCGCAGGCCTTGAAAAAATCGATATACGTCACAAAAAAATAATACAATCTGAGATGTAACGAGTAATGACTTACGGGCCTTGAAAAAGAAAAGAAAATGAAGCCGGAATCTCGCCTCCTTTCCTCCTTAGATCCCTTCCAGAAGGAAGCTGCGCTCCAGCGGGAGGGGACGCTTTGCCTTATAGCAGGGGCGGGGAGCGGGAAGACCAGTACCGTAACCTCCCGAATAGCCCTGGCGCTGGAGGAGGGGGCGTGGAATCCTTCAAAAACGGCTGCCATAGCCTTTTCAAACCAGGCCGCCCTGTCTTTGCGTTCCAGGCTTTCATGCATGACGGAGAAAAAAATCAGGGTCTCAACTTTCCATTCCCTAGCTTTCTCCCAGCTGCGCAGGCTCTGGTCGCTTTTTGCCCTCTCCCCCTTCCCCTCACTTATGGGAGACAGAGATTCTCTTCTTCTTTTGAAGCGCTCTTCCCCCTCCCTTTCAGCCCCCCGCCTCCTTTCCGCCATCAAATGGGCCAAAAGCTCCTTGGTTTCCCCGGACGAATTTGGGAAAGCGTGCGCCTATTTTTCTTTTTCCCTGCCTTCCGGCTTTAAAGAGGCGTGGGAAAGGTACGAAAGGCTGAAAAGCGAAAAAGGTGCCATAGATTTCGACGACATCTTCCTGCTCCTTCTTCGCATTTTAAAATCGAGCAGGGAGGCAAGGCGGATGGTGTCTAGATCCTTTGAGTCGGTGACGGTAGACGAGTACCAGGACGTCTCCGCGGCCCAGCACGCCGTTTTGAAATTTTGGACGAGCGGTGCCGAAAGCGTGTGCGTAGTAGGCGATCTTGCCCAAACCATCTATTCTTTTGCCGGATCTTCAAGCTGGTTTTTAGAGCATGCAAAAGGGGACTTTCCCCCTCCCTACAGGCAAATCAACCTGGCCTCCAATTACCGATCGGCCAGGCAGATCATAAGATGGGCAAACAGCGTCCTGGCCCCTTCTTCCAAAAAATACGTCAGGCTCCGGCCGGCTTTAAAGTCTAAAGGCTCCGTCTCAAAAGAATCTTTTTCCGATTTTTCAAGCCTTGCCAAAAGGGCGGCAGAGCTGGCGCAAACCATGGAAGAGGGCAAAAGCGTAGCCATTCTTGCAAGATCCAGGCGCGATCTTGAAGCCCTGAAAAAGGAGCTCTCCTCCCGGTTTGTCCCGTTTTCAGATTCCGATCGCCCCCGGGAGGGGGGAGTGCTCCTTTCCACCATTCACGCGGCCAAGGGGCTGGAGTGGGACAGGGTTATTTTGGTAATAGGCACCGAAAAGGTGGAAAGCTCGGAAGAAGAGAGGAGGATACTCTTCGTCGCCTGCACGCGGGCAAAGGAGAGGCTGGATATACTTTTTACCCCTTCCGGCCAAAATTTAAGCCGTTTTCTTCCTTTCAGTCTTTCAAAAGATTTGTAAAGTCCAAATCCCAGTCGTTTCCGTTTTCCCCTTCTTCCTCCTCCTTTCCATCCACTTTGGAAAGAAGCCTCGGGTGCGACCAAAGCCTGTCTCTTTCTTCTACGTTTCCGCTCAGTTTGTCCCACTTGGCGCACATTTCCCTAAGGTACTTGGGATCCAATCCCAGCCCCATGAGCTTTGCCAGGATTTTCCCCGTCATTTCGCCTTCGGCGCGCCTTCGCCTCATCATTTCCCTCAGCTCTGAAATGTGGGGGATGAAGGCGCTTCCCGCCCGCCATGTCACGCAGTCGACCCAGCTTTCTACCAGAGTTAGAAGCCTTTGCAGGCTTTCTTTAGCCTTTTTCTGCCCTTCGCTGTCTTTGGCCTTGAAGGTGGAGAGGTTTACCAGGTTGCTTAGCCCGCTGGGGTTCATGAAGTCTGCGGTTGAAGTGTCGGGGGCCGAATCGGAATTTTCAAGATCCATATCGCGCGAGTACTTGTACACGAGCGTGCAAATCTGCCCCTCTATCCATGGGGCGGAGTTGTAAAGCCTGGCGTAAGCCATTTCCCGAAGGGCGTAGAAAGCGTACGCCTCTTCCTTGGGCAGCTGTGCGTCTTGGGCGAAAGCGTCCAGGTTCTCGGCTATGAGAGCCCCGGCCTTCCCTCCCACCGTTCTTACTCCGTAGTCAAAACTGGCGAGGGTAAGAATGCTCATTTCGCCTATAGCCGAGCCCAGCTGTATGGCAAAGTTGGTCTTTACTACGTTTTGGATTATGGACTGGCGGTCTGCATTGATGCCGGGCAAAGGTATCCCGCCGGCAAAAATTTCGTAATCATAATCGCCACTGCCCATAAACTTTAAGAAATAATTCGTCGCCGACTCTTCCATGGCCTGGGCCATGGGGGTGACGAGGCGTGTCCATGCCTTTATCGACCCCTCTGTCCATTGGTGCGGGGTAAGGATTTTGGTCTTTTCGGGCAGGGGGAGGGTGGAAGAGGCAGAGTCGAGCCAGAGGTTGGCAGAGCTGGTGGCCTGGGAGAGACGGTCGAACTGGAGGGCCGAAATAGTATTTTTGAAGTGCTTTTCTTCGGCGGTCTTAAGGGCCATTTGAGTGATCAGCGGCTGGTTTACCGCCCCCTTGTCTTCTTGGCCTTCCCGCCCTGCGGCCTGGAAGGCAGAATAAATTTTTCGCATTTCCGAAGGAGAGGGAAGACGCGATTGGGAAAGCAGCTCATCTTTTATGGAGTCGGGCAGGGAGGAAAACTTTTCCCACGCCATTTTCCCGCCTTCTTCTCCAAAAGATTCAATGAGCCACCTATGAAATTCGTTGGAGTCCATAATGTCTTTCTTTTCATTCCGTTTATTTTCATGTATTATCTCAAAATCATGGGAAATACACAGGCTTTCACCGGCCTTGCGTCTTTGGATGCAAAGTTATGGCTTTAAAACCTCAGGGGCCCTCCAGCTCTTTTAAGGCGTATCTAAGCTGGATCGCAAGGCACGGCTACTGGGGGGTGGCGGTGCTTTTAATAGCCTTCCTTTTCTTCCCCACAAACTACGTCATGGAAAGGCCAGGTCCTACCATGAACGTTTTGGGCAATGCCGTTTTAAATTACGGCAGCAAAAAGGTGAACCTCGGGGGAAAAGCTATTGAAGTGGGAAACTCCTCTTTTTCCCCTTCAGGCGCCCTGGACATCGTCACCGTGAACGTAGTGGGATCCCCCTCCAGCACGCTGCCGGTTTTCATGGCCATAGCAAATTATTTCGACCCCTCCTCTAGGGTTTTGCCTAAAGAAGTGGTCTTCCCCATCGGCTCCTCCCTTTCCCAGGATGAAAAGAGCCAGCAGGGCCTTATGAACGGGGCCAAGCAGGCGGCCAAGCAGGCGGCCTTTTCCTTCCTGAAATCCAAGGGCCTCTGGGCGCAGAAAATAGAAGGGGCGAAAATTAATTCAGGCCCCATAGGCGGCCCATCGGCCGGAATGGTTTTCGCCCTGGGCCTGATAGAAAAGACTACGGGGGAGAACCTGACGGGGGGAAAGGACGTGGCAGGCACGGGCACCCTCTCCGATTCTGGGCAGGTGGGCGCCATCGGCGGGATATCTTCCAAAATGATTGCGGCGCGAAGGGACGGAGCCTCCTTCTTTCTGGCCCCGGAGGCAAACTGCGCCCAGGTGCTTTCTTCAAAAGTCCCCTCCGGCCTTAGGGTCATTCCCGTTTCTTCCCTTTCAGGGGCCCTTTCGGCCCTGAAAGACATTTCCTCGGGCCGACTTTCCCTTCTTCCCTACTGCAAGGCCTGATTTCGCCATATGCAAAAACAGGGGGCAATTTAAAGGCTTAAAGGTATGTTTATAAGAATGGATAATAGTGCAATCTTGAACAAGCTGGGATTTAAGCCCGGAGTCTCAGTCAAAGAATACATGTGGGGAGAGGATGTAGAGGGCGAGTTGAGGGATGCCATATGCGAGTGCATAGGCTCCGATCTTTTGGATGAAGGTTCCGGGGACGGGGCGGATATGTCGTGCGTGTGGTGGAGGGATGGAAATGACGAGGAGGCCTTGAGCGACTGCCTCCTTGACGCATCTTCATCCATAGCACCCGGGCGCAAAATATGCGTCTTAACTCCGAAGCCCGGATTTGAAGGGGCGGGCTCTCCGGGTTTTGTGGCGGAAGTGGCATCGAAAGAAGGCCTTAACGCCTCCACTCCCGTGAGCGTCAACAGCGAATGGAACGCCATTTGCCTTTACCCCTTTGGTCACGGAGCTAAGCGCTCTTCCTAAACCCCTTTGCCCGATCTGATATATTATCGAGTGGTTTAAGTTTTATGGTCGGGCGTTTCCAGCCATGAGGAGGAACGGAGTGCTGGGAGGAGATAATAAATCGGCAGGCTCAGGTGTCCACAGAGCTCCTTCGGAGCGCAGCTCCCCTCTAGATCCCCTTCTTTCAAAGCCCCGCCCGTCTTCTACGGCCTTGTGCGCGGTTTTGGGGACGCTGATGCTGGCAGCTTCCCTGGTCATATATTTTCTTTCCGTCCACACCCTTTTCGGGCAGGAATTCGACGAAGTGGTGTGGGAGGGGTTTTACCCCCTGTTTACAAAAAAGATTCCCTATCTGGCCTTCCTGCCCAGCCTTTTCACTACCGAGGGGTTCATAATCTCTCTGATTTGCGTGCTGGGCCTGGGGGGATTTGCCTGGGCCATAGCGCGCAAAAAATTCGGCCTGGCTTTGCAGATGTTTTGCTTTGCCGTGGTGGCCGGAGTTTCTTCCACCCTTTGGAAGCACCTTACGCCCAGGCCGGATTTGCTTTCCAAGGCCCACGTTTTAAACACTTCACCTTCCGGCCACTCCACGGCCATGCTCATAGCCTGCCTCCTTCTTTTGATGGGATCTTCCCCTTCCTCCCGGGCGTGGATAGTCGTGCTCGACTGGATCTTGGCCTCCATTTTGGGGATTACCCTCGTGGTAGAAAGGTGGCACAGGCCCTCGGACGTGGTTACGGCTTTCTTCTTTGTCTCTTCCATTGGGCTTTACAGCATGATGTTTACCAGAAAGTCGAGAATGGATGACCCCGGAAAGAGGAGGTCCCGGCCCTGGCTGCAGGTTTTGTGCACGCTCATGATAGTCCTGTCGGCCTTCGGCCTGGCCTGGGGATTTTATCTGGTTTTCCAGGTTTCTCCAGGAGTTCAGTTCGATGCGTTGTGGATTCAGGCTCCGGCATGCCTGGCAGCCTCCCTTCTCATCTCATCTTCTGCAATGCTGGGAATCGGGCTGTTTGGCATGATGCACCAGCTCACATCCTCCCCCCTAAGCCCCGTGGGCCTTATAGGGCCGCCCCCGAAGCCTAAGAGCCAAAGAAGGCGAAAAAGAGAAGAGGTTAAAGAGCGAGAGCAAAGGATAAAAATTGGGTAAGAAACTGGAGAAAAACGCTACAGGGGAAAAACTGGTTATAGTCGAGTCGCCCGCAAAAGCCAAAAAGATTCAAAACTACCTGGGCGAAGGGTACAAAGTGGCGGCCAGCGTAGGGCATATCAGGATCTTGGCTCAGTCATCCCAGGTTCCTGCCTCCGAAAAGAAGAAGTACGGCAGGTTCGGAGTAGATATAGAGGACGGCTTTAAGCCTTACTATGTGACCGATCCTGAAAAGAAATCCACCATCACCTCCTTAAAAGCCCTCCTAAAAGACGCTTCCGAGCTCTACCTTGCCACCGACGAAGACAGGGAGGGGGAAGCTATAGCCTGGCACCTTATCCAAGTTTTAAAGCCAAAGGTTCCCGTAAAGCGCATGGTGTTTCAGGAAATTACCAAAAGCGCGATAGAAGAGAGCGTGGAAAACACCAGGTCCATCGACATGGATATGGTGGAGGCCCAGGAGACGCGCAGAATTCTAGACAGGCTTTACGGCTACGAGCTTTCCCCCATTTTATGGAGGAAGGTCGCTTCCAGGACCAGTGCAGGGAGGGTGCAGTCGGTGGCCACGAGAATGATTGTGGAAAGGGAAAGGGAGAGGGAAAAGTTCAAAGAGGCACAGTGGAGGGAGGTGAAAGCGGAGTTTTCATCCATGAGCGCCAGGCTTTCTTTCCTCGGGGGAAGGCCCGTGGCCCAGGGAAAGGATTTTGATTCTGCGGCAAAAACCCAAGATCCCGATTTAAAAATCCTTTCAAAAGAGGACTGTGAAGCTTTAAAGTCCCTGGAAGGGCGGGCAATCGAAGTGGCCCAGGTAAAAGAGAAAGCCTTCCGCCGCTCCTCTCCGCCCCCCTTCACCACTTCCACCCTTCAGCAGGTTGCGGGAAATAAGCTGGGGCTTTCAAGCCGGACCATAATGCGATCTGCCCAAAGCCTCTACGAAAACGGCTTTATCACCTATATGAGGACAGATTCTACCGATCTGAGCCGGGAGGCTCTGGATGCGGCCAGGGAAGAAATTTCAAAGCTCTACCCCAAAGCCCTTCCCGACTCTCCGAAAAAGTACGAAAACCGATCCCCCGGAGCCCAGGAGGCCCACGAAGCCATCAGGCCTGCAGGCAGCAAGTTTCATTCTCCCGAGGAGCTTAAAACCACCCTCAGCCTTGTAGACTACAGGATTTACTCGCTAATTTACAAGAGGACCCTGGAATCTCAAATGAAGGACGCCTGCGGAAAGTCTTTGTCCGTAGTCCTCAAATCCCCCTCCCCTCTCGGCGAAGCCCTGTTTGAAACGGGGTTCCAGGTGATAGAAGATCCTGGATTTTTGGCCCTTGGCGCAGAAAATGAAAAAACCTCCTTCCTTCCCTCCCTAAAGCCCGGACAAAAATTTGTCATAGAGAAAATAGAAGAGGGCCTCCACAGCACCCAGCCGCCCGCCCGCTACACCGAGGCCTCCCTTGTAAAGGCCCTTGAAGCCAAGGGCATAGGCAGGCCTTCCACCTATGCCGCCATCATCTCCACCATAATCGACCGGGGCTACGCCAAGGAGCGCGGAAGGGCGCTGGTTCCCTCCTGGTTGGCCGTAATAGTTACCACCATCATGGAGAAATACTTCTCCAGCCTTGTCGATTACTCCTTTACAGCCCGCATGGAGGAGGGGCTCGACCAGATCGCAAAAGGCGAAGAGGGGGAGGAAAAATGGCTTTCCGACTTTTACTTTGGAGATTCGGGGGAAAAGGGGCTTAAAGAGCTGGCCCAGGGCGCAGAATCTATCGACCCAAAGGTTTCTTCCAGAGTGGATTTGGGGCCGGATTTGAGCGTGAGGGTAAACCATTTCGGAGCGTACGTGGAAAAGAGGGAGGGGGAGGAAAGAAAGGCCACGGCCCCCATTCCGGATGATTTGTCTCCAGACGAACTTACCTATTCCCTCGCCCAGGACCTTATTTCCAAAGCCCAAATGTTTCCCCGGGTCCTTAAAGACGAAGGGGGAAGAAAGATAGAGGTGTGTAACGGGAGGTTCGGCTACTACGTAAGCTCCCAAAACGAAGCCGGGGAAGTCAAGACGGCCTCCATCCCCGAGGGCTACGACCCCCTCCTCCTTACGGTAGAAGAAGCCAAAAAGTTTCTTTCCCTTCCCAGGCTTGTAGGATCCTACTCAGGAGAAAAGGGAGAATACGAAGTTGTCTCCAACATCGGCCGCTACGGGGCGTATTTGTCTTTGTGCAAGAAGGGGAGGGGGAGCTCAAGAAAAGTCCTGAAGCGCGTGAGCATGCCGAACGGAGAAGTGTTTAGCATGGGCCTTGAAGAGGCCAGATCCCTCCTCTCTTCCTCCGATCCCCTTTCCACCATGGCCTTTAAAACCTTTCCCCCAGACCCCGTGACGGGAAGGAAGGTAGTTTTGAAAAACGGGCCCTTCGGGCCTTACGTCACAGACGGTATCACCAACGCCGCCCTCCCCAAGGGAGAAAACGTAAACAAGGTAGACGAGTTTACGGCCTACAGGCTTTTGGAGAAGAAAAGGGATGGGAAAAAGAAAAACGAGGGGTAAATTCATAGCGCTGGAAGGTCCCGACGGGACGGGAAAGAGCACTCAGGCCCTGCTTTTGGCCTCCTTTCTCAAGGGTCTGGGAATCGAAGCCAAAGTTACGAGGGAGCCTTATGATCCTGAAATCCTAAAGGCCCTGGAAAAGAGCGAATCTAAAGAGGCTTCCTGCCTTCTTTTTGCAGCCGACAGGGCCATTCACTCGCAAAAAATAGAAAGGCTTCTCGAAAAGGGGTATTGGGTCATTTCAGACAGGTTTACAGACTCTTCTTTGGCTTACCAGGCCGGGGGATGGGGGATGGATCTTGAAAGAGTGGAGAAGATAAACGCTTTTGCCACCTCCCTTCGGCCGGATCTCACCCTCATCTTTTCCTGCCCTCCCGGCATTTGCGCAAGGCGCATGCAAAGGCGGGGGAAGGAAAGCGGATTTGACAGCGATTTTCTCCTCCAAAAAAAGGTGGGCTGCCTTTACGGGCTGCTGGCAAGAAGGGGCGGGGGAAGAAAGATCGTAGACGCCTCTCAAGATCTTGGAAAAGTGGAGGCAAGAGTAAAGAGGGAAGTGAAAAGAAAGTGGAGGCTGGAGAAAAAGTAAAGGCCATGCTGGGAACCCTTCCGGACTTTTCCTGCCCCGTGCTGGTGTCTGGGGGGAGCCGGTCTTCTCGCATGGAGTGCGCCAAAGAGCTTTGCTGCCTAATCGAAGGAAAGAGGGTTCCCTTAAATTCCAGAGACATCCTCCTTTTACCTTCTTCCCCCGCCCCCACCATTTCCCAGGTGAGAGAAGCGGTAGATTTCATGCAAAAATTCCCCATTTCGCTTCCCCGCCGGATTGGAATTGTGGAAAACATTTCTTCCCTTTCCGAAGCCGCCCAGGACGCTCTTCTGAAGAATTTGGAAGAGCCTTCAAAAAGGAGTTCGTGGCTCCTGTTTTCCCCGTCCCTTTTGGGAGTGGCGCCGGCCATAAAGTCAAGGTGCCATTCTTACTTCCTTTCTTCCCGCCAAGGGGAGGATGAAGAAGAAGAGGGGGAAGCTTTTCAAACCCTTTCCTCCCTCCTCTCCCTTAAGAGCATGTCGGGGGCCTTAACCCTCGCTTCAGATGTGGCAGGAAAGGCAAAGGAAGCTGAAAACAAGAAGGAGTTTTGTTTTTCCTTCCTTTCTTCGCTCCTCTTGATCTTTTCCAGGGCCCTTATGGAAAAAGATGGCGTTTCCTCCGCGGGGGAAGGGGCCCAGTCTCTTTTACCCCTCTCCCGCCCTTCCCTTTTGTTTTTGACGGAGGAAGTGAAAACCTCGTTTGCAAAGGTGGAGGCCAACGTTTCTCCCCAGCTCATTTTCGAGAGCCTTTTTTGCCAAATTCTTTTTCAATGGCGTTTCTAGAAAAATAAACGGATACTGAGAGTATGCATATTCTCACTGATTTTGAAGCAATCCCGGACGCCTTCTCCAAGTACGCCCCCGATCAGAACAAGATAGATGGGCACACTGTCGTGTCTTTCCCCTTCAAGGTGGAAGGTATAGAACCCGGATTTAACTACCTCCACATCTCCATGACCGATCCCGATTCCATTCCTGTGGCCGGATTTGCGTGGATCCACTGGTGCGCAGCCAATATAAGGATTTCAGATGCCTCGGGGGAGGCTAAAATTCCGGAGGACTTCAGCAGGCAGATGAAAGAGCTAGCCCCAGGGTCGCAGCAAGGCAGAAATTCTCTGGCTTCAAGGTTTGTAGGACAGGGCTCTTCCCCCGTTTCCTCCCTTTACATCGGCCCCACTCCCCCCGACAAGACCCACTTCTACCTCCTCAGGGTGTGGGCCACCGAAGAAAAGCTGGAGCTTAAAGACGGCTTCTACCTTTCCGATCTTTTGAGTGGCCTTATAAAGGCCGGGAGCGCCCCAGATGTCTCCTCTACCCTCAAAGTTCCCCAGGCCTGCATCCGGCTGGCAGGAAGGGCATGAAATGAAGGGCAGCGATCTTGTTGTCGAAAGCCTGGAAAAGGCCGGGACAAAATGGGCATTCGGCATTCCGGGGGCCAAGATAGATGCCCTCTTTGACGCTCTGGCAGATTCTTCCATCCAGACAATCGTATGCAGGCACGAGCAAAATGCGGCCTTTATGGCCCAGGCTATAGGGCGCATGACGGGAGAGCCCGGGGTTGCGATCGCCACCTCCGGCCCCGGCACGTCAAATCTGGCCACCGGCCTTTTGACCGCCAATACCGAGGGAGATCCCGTGGTCGCCCTGTGCGGGGATGTGCCAAGGGATATGCAGATGAAGCGCACCCACCAGGCCTTTGATTCCCTTGCGCTTTTAAAGTCCGTCTCCAAAGGGGCGGAAAAGGTGATAGACCCCGGCCAAATTCAAGAGGCCTTGTTTAACGCGATAAGAAAGTCTTTGATTTATCCGCGCGGAGCTCAGAGTTTGGTCTTTTGCCAGGATGTGCTGTCCCAGGATGCTACGGGAGGCATGCCCCTTCTCATGCCTCCCTTGCGCTCTGCGGCCCCCATAGAAGTTCTGCACGAAACCGCAGAAAGAATAAGGAAGGCGCAGCTTCCGGTGTTCTTTGTGGGCAGAAGGGGATCGTCTAGAAGATCTGTAGAAGCCCTTCACCTTCTTTTGAGGCAGGCTCCGATTCCGGTTGTGGAAACCTTCCAGGGAAGCGGGGCTGTGAGCCACGATCTTGAATCCCTCTACATGGGAAGGGTCGGAATTTTTGGAAACCAGCCCGGCGACGAACTTCTCAGGCGCTCGGACTGCGTGGTCGCCATAGGCTACGATCCCGTCGAATACGATGCCAAACTCTGGAACCAGGGGGAGGAAGATAGAGAGCTCATACATATAGACGAGCTCCCCTGCCAGGTGGACAGGGATTACTCCCCCAACCTCGAAGCCACAGGAGACATAGAAAAGAGCCTGCTCGCCCTTGCCCCCATGCTTTCAGGGCTTCGCCCAAAGTCTGAGGCTCTGGCCGAAATGAGGAAGCTTTCCCAAGAGCTGGAAGAAGAGCCCTGTTTAGAGCAAAGCGGAAGAGTGGACCCGGTAGAAGCCGTAAAGGCCATAAGGAGGGCCGTTCCCGACAGCGGAACCGTAATCTCTGATGTGGGGAGCGTGTACATCTACATGGCCCGTTACTTTAGATCTTACGTTCCCGGGCACCTCTTCTTCTCCAACGGGCAGCAGACTTTGGGAGTGGCCCTTCCCTGGGCCATTGCGGCTAGCATATCGGGAAGGGACCCTGTGGTATCGGTATCCGGAGACGGGGGCTTTCTTTTTTCTGCAGCCGAGCTGGAAACCGCCGTGCGGATAGGCGCAAGGTTTGTACACGTGGTTTTTGATGACGGAAGTTATGACATGGTGGGCTTCCAGGAAGAAATGAAATACCGAAGGAGAAGCGGGGTAAACTTGGGAGCCGTAGATATCCCGGAGTTTGCAAAATCCTTTGGAGCAGACGGATTTGTGGCTAGAAGCCCAAGGGAGCTTGAAGACATCATTCGGGCGTCTTTGTCAGCTCCGCGCCCCGTCGTAATAGACGTTCCCGTAAATTACAGCGGCAATATATCCGCCCTGGCCCAGTAGGAGGGAAAATGGATGTTTTAAAGCCCTGCCCCCTCTTTCAAAACTCGCTTATGAGCGCCCTTTTGGCGGGAGACTTCGAGGGGAAGATGACGGTAGGAGAGCTCCTTGAAAAGGGAGACACGGGCCTGGGCACTTTTGAAGGCCTGGATGGGGAAATGGCCGTAATAGACGGGAAGGCCTACAAGATGACATCCGACGGGAAGGCCAGGGAGGCTTCAAACGAAGAAAAGTCCCCATTTGCCGCTGTAACCGCCTTTTGCCCATCCATCTTCCTTGAAGCGGGAGAAAGCGAGGACTTGGAGGGCCAAATCCGGAGCCATCTGCCAGGATCCAACTACCCCTGCGCACTGAAGTGCTCCGGGGAGTTTAAGAAAGTTACCACCCGAACCGTCTCCAAAAGAGAAAAGCCGTGGGGCCCCATGAAGGAGGCCGTAGACGAGCAGAAGGTGTGCGAATTTGAAAAAGTTAAAGGGGATGTAGTGGGGTTTTGGACTCCCAAAGCCTTTGAAGGGCCCTGCGTGTCGGGGTTCCACCTGCACTTTATAAGCGAGAGCAGAGATTTTGGAGGGCACATCCTTTCGGTGGAAGCTAAGCAGGTTTTTGTTCAGATTGCCTTTTGCCCCCTCATTACTTTTTCCCTGCCTCAAAGCTCTTTGTTTGCAAGCGCGCAACTAACTCCCGAAGACCTTTCTTCCCAGATCGCCTACGCAGAAAAAACACACGAATAACTGTTATTCTCTTACTAAAGAGCTGATAATGGTTTATGTAGTTCTAGAAAAGAGGACAAAGATATGCCATGCACTACACTCCTCGTAGGTAAAAATGCCAGCTACGACGGTTCTACGATTATGGCCAGAAACGAAGACACCCCCAACGGAATGTTCAACGTTAAGAAATTCGTAGTCGTTCAGCCCGAAGATCAGCCCAGGCATTATAAGTCCGTATGCAGCCACATTGAGCTCGAACTTCCGGACGATCCCATTCGTTACACCTGCGTGCCGGATTCTGTCAGACAGGACGGCGTATGGGGTGAGGCCGGCATCAATGCGGCCAATGTAGCCATGACGGCTACCGAAACCATCACCACCAACTCCAGAGTTTTGGGGGCAGATCCCTATGTGGTTCTCCAGCCCGCCAAGGGCAAGCCCGGAGAGAGCGGATACGTGCCGGAGGTGGCAGGCGGCATCGGAGAAGAAGATCTCGTAACGATTGTCCTTCCTTACGTAAAGACCGCAAGAGAGGGAGCTAAGAGGCTTGGCTCCCTTTTGGAGAAGTATGGCACTTACGAACCCAACGCGATAGGTTTTTGCGACGGCGACGAAATATGGTGGCTGGAAACCATTGGGGGCCACCACTGGATCGCAAAGAGGGTTCCCGACGACTGCTATGTGACCATGCCCAACCAGCTTGGGATAGATGAGTTCGACCTTATTGACGCCATGGGAGACCAAAAGAACTATATGTGCTCTTCCGATCTTCGCGAGTTCATAAAGGACAACCACCTCAACACCAACATTGACGGCGACCAGGATCACTTCAACCCCAGGGACGTATTCGGATCCAGATCCGATCTCGATCACGTATACAACACCCCCAGGGCATGGTTCATGCAGAGGTACCTCAACCCCTACGATGAGGACTGGGACAACCCACAGGCCCTCCACACCCCCGAATCCGACGACATCCCCTGGTCCAGGAGCCCGGAGAGGAAAATTTCCATAGAGGACGTGCACTACTGCATGGCTGGCCACTATCAGTCCACCATCTACGACCCCTACGGCCCCAAGGGAACAAAGGCATCCCGCAAGCTTTACAGGCCTATCGGAATCAATCGTACCAGCGAGCTGTCTATCCTTCAGATTCGCCCCTACGCCGGAGAAAGCTACAGGGCAATACAGTGGATAGCCTACGGATCCATTCCTTATGCAACCCTTCTGCCCATCTACACCAATATCGATAAGAGCGTGGATTACATAGAGGGCGCCAGGGCTAAGGTGGACACCAACTACCTCTACTGGCAAGACAGGCTTATAGCCTGCATGGCAGATGCCCACTTCAGCTCCATGGAGATGGATCTGAGCAACTACCAGCTCGACACCATCGCCATAGGCCACAATGACGTCATGCGTACCGACAAGCTCATCGAGGACAAGGGCCTTAGGGACGCAAATATGGATGACAAGCAAGTTCGCTCCATCCTCGAAGAGGCCAACGAGAAGCTTTGCGCCCGGATAAAGGAGAAGACAGACGAGCTTCTGGAGAAGGTTACCTACTCTGCCAGCATGCAGATGAACAACTCCTTCTACCTTTCCGACAACTAAAGCCAAAAGAGGCTAAATTCTGAAACTACACCGGGAGGAGCCTTCCGGTGTAGCTTTTTTAAAAGGGGAGTTTTTTGACAAGTTTTAATACCCGAGATGCCTTTCTTGAAACCGGTAAAGCGAGAGGCAAACTCGTCCTCGTTACAGCAGCTCCCCCAGTAGCTGCTTCAAAAGGAGAGGGTAAAACCAGCTGCACTTTGGCCCTTTTGGATGCCGTAAGGCTGGCAGGGGCCTCGGCATGCGCAGTTTTAAGGCAGCCCAGCATGGGCATAAGCGCAGCCGGTGCCAAGGGGGGCGCCAGCGGAGTTGGAAAGTCTGCACTAAAAGAAGCTGCGCAGGCCGATTTTGGCCTGCAGGGGCAGATGCTTAGAATTGGGGCCTACCAAAACCTTTTAGTGAGCTTTGGGGAAAAAGAGGGGCAGGAGGAGGGTCAAATCCTTCTTCCAAGAACTTCGTGCGTGCCGACAAAATATTTAAGAAAGGTGCAGGCTGGGCCCTACGGCGAGTCTTTTGTCCTCATTCCCACCTGCGAAATGGAACAGGTACGGGTTCTTTCCCTTTCGGAAAAAGAGGCCAAAAAGGCCGTCGATGAGGTAACGGTCGCAAAATGCAGGGGAAAGTACCTGAGGGCAAAAGATCTCCCCATTTTTGCATCATGGCCTGTTTTGTCTCCGGCTTTCCAAATTTCTCTTTTAAGCACTTTTAGAGGTTCGCCCGTCCTCATGTACTGCGGTCCCTTTGCCAATGTTTCCCTGGGCATTCCGGGGCTCTGCGCCCTTAAGCTGGCCCTGTCAAAATACGATTGGGTGCTTATGGAGGCGGGCTACGGCTTTGATATGGGAATGCAAAAATACCTGGAAGTCGCCTCCAAAAAGGGATGCGCCCTTCCCGTAGGCGCCGTGGTAGTGAGGCGAAAGAAAAGCGGGGAAGGGCAATACCAATGGAAAATCCTTCAGGGTCAAAGATGCATGCGCGAGCTTGGACTTTTTTCCTTCCCTCTTTTAAACATTTTCGAGGGAGAAGAGAGAAAGGCGCCTTTGAAAGGCATGGCTTTAAACCCCGCAAAGGATGAAGAAAAGGAGCTTTTGCCTATAGGAGAAAAATTCCTATCGCTTCTTGAGGGGCAAAAGGGCATGAGGAAAGGGGCCTATAAGGGCTCGCTTCCCCTAATCACAAAAATTTCCTATATCTGCTCTGCTTTTTACGGCGTTCCTTCGGGAAGGGTGAAATTTACAAGGGCTTTTAAAAAGGCTTATCTTCAAGCCGCCGGCCAGGCAAAATCTGAGGGGGCAAATCTTAAGGAATTTATAGTAAACGTCGTAAAGTCCCCTTCAACCCTAACCGACGACGACCTTAAAAAGTTTTCAAAGCGCACCGTAACCGTAAGGGCCATTTCTTTAAACACGGGCTCCAAAGTGGCAAACATCCGCCTCACACTGGCTCCTACCACATTTCTCCCCAGGGTTGTATAAAAGGAAAAACCTGTGCTACAATCTTGGTTGTCGCCTCCATAGCTCAGTTGGCTAGAGCAGCGGACTCTTAATCCGCGTGTCCAGGGTTCGAGTCCCTGTGGGGGCACTTTTTTATGGGATTTTGCAGAGTTGTCATTTTTTCTATTATTTTGCATATAAGATAAGTCACAGTATCAACAGGGCAATTTTGGAGGATTCCGATTTATGAAAAGTAATGGTGATAATGAAGAGACCCAGGCCATCCCTCCAATTCCGCCCAATCCATCACAGCCCAGCAAACCCAGCGTTCCGCTCCCTCCTAAATCTAAAAATGAAGAGGAAACCCAGGTAATCTCCCCTGTCACACAGACCCACATAATGCCCCCGGCCCGCCCGTCAAGTGATGAAGAGGCTACAAAAGTGGGCATGCCCCCTGCCGGATACGGGGCAAATAACGAGGAAACCCAGGTGATTGCATCCTCTTCTTTTCTCAAAGAAGAGGAAAATCCCGCTGAAACCACCATGTATTTAGGGGCTGTGGGAGACGCAGGTGATTATGACAAAGCTGAAACAAAAGCCACGCCCGAAGACTTTGGGTATATAGATTACGACAATGACGTCTCCTATGACGACTCGGGGACCGGCACTTATGACTTTTCTGAGGCATTCCCCTCTTCTGCCCAGGCGGCTTTTACTCCTCCTCCAAGCACCCCCGGCATCTATGGGCAAGATTCTGTATACCAGTCCCCCAAAAAGAGAAAGAAGGAGGAAAAAGGGGAAAGGAAAGGCAAGGGGGGATGGATAGCCCTCATAGTCGTCTTGGCCGTTTTAATCTGCCTGGGATTTGGAGGATGGTGGTGGTTGAGCACCAATAGGAGGCAAAGGGCCTTGGAGACATGCCAGCAGATTCAAACCCAGCTCACCAATGCCTCCGACAGCGCCAGGCAGGTCATAGCCTCTGCCCAGTCGGAGCTAGATTCTGCCGTCTATTCCCAGAGCGGAAGCAGCCTTGTCTCAGCCCTCCAGTCAGACATTGACACTACCCTTCCCGTGCCGGTTTCCTGCCCCGCCTCAGCTTCTGCCGCCCTTCTCAATTCCAATGCCCAGTCCATGAATCAGGCAGTCGAGCAGATTAACTCTCTTGTAAGCAAAACCAAATCCGACATCCAGGCCCTTAAGACTTCCCAGGCCACTGCGGCCCTGCAAAGCGCAAAATCATCTCTTTCCAAGGCCATAACCGCGGCCCAGCAGGCTTTGGCTCAAAATAACGGAGCCGTATCAGATCCCTCCACAATCACCGCCCTTCAAAAAGCTCTGACAGAGGCCAAAAGCGTGGAGGAAGACAGTTCTTCTACAGCCTCGCAGATATCTACAGCTCAAACTTCCCTTCAAGAAGCTGTAGAGAAAGTAACTGCCAGCGCCCAGCAGTACGAACAGCAAAAGCTAAACAGCTTAAAGCAGCAGCAAAAGGAGACCCAGCAGGAGACAAAATCCAATTCATCCCAGCCTTCTCTCACCTCTTCTACCCCCCTTACGGGAAGCGGGGCCAATTCCTACAATCGAACCATGGCAGGACCTAGCCAGGGAAATCTTGAAGGTCCAAATTCAGGTTCATCCGCCTCTTCTTCAACTTCCTCTTCGCCAACTTCCGCCCCTCAAAAACAAGCCGTCAAAAAGCAATAAAAAAGCGCGATGGTCATCGCGCAGAATTTGGGAGGGTGCTTGCCCTCTTAAATTTTTAATACCAGTTATCCGCTACCTCGTGGGCCCACGCCCCGCAAGGCGTCCCATAGCGAGTAGCTATGTATTCAAGGCCCCATGAAATTTGCACTGTGGCGCTGGTCTGCCATCCGGGCCCCATTTTGCTTCCAGGCAAGGCCTGGGGAATGCCGTATGCGCCGGAGGGATTTTCAGCCGTTACGCTCCAACCGGATTCTTTTTGCCACAATTCCACCAGGCACGTAAACTGTTCCGCGCCCCAGCCATGTTCTTCAAGCATCTGTTGGGCAATTTTCTGCGGACTTCCTACTGCCTGAGTGGTTCCGATGGAAGACGATGAGGATGAAGACGATGAGGATGAGGCCTGAGAGGAGGAAGAGGAGGAGGCGGACGAGGCCGGGGAAGAAGACTGGCTTGCCACAGCCTGCGTCCCTATCAGGATCACTTCATTTGTAGGGGCCGTTTTAACGAATGAAACTATGGTATTTGAAAAAGTGACCTTAGAGCCTGTGCGCCTCACAAGCTTTGTCGTCTGCATGACGCCGTCTTTGCCCTGAACCGAAACCTTTTCGGTTCCCACCTGCATGCTCGGATCGTTTTTGGTGATGACGTTATAGGCAATAGGGGTGTCTTGGGTGCTGATTTGGGAGTTAGGGCTCTCTATGGTGATAACGGTATTTTCATTTACCGGAGAGGAGAGGGAAGGAGAAATGCTATCGCCCTGTTCTAGGGTGATGTTTCCCTCCTGAAGCACCGACTTTACGTCTGTAAAGTGCATCCCGAATACAAATCTCGACTGGCCGTTAATTACGACCTTTATATAAGAAATTCCGGGATCTACTCCCCCCGCGCCCTCGGTAATGAAAGAACCCTCTTCCGCCTGGGAGGGCGCGGGGATAAAGGCTGAAGAAAGCGACTTGTTTTTTGAATAGGTTCTGTCCATGGCAAATCCCGCCCAGCCTAAAAGGCATACGGATGCCGCCACGGCCAAGGCGATGACGAATATCTTGGGCTTAAAAAAAGTTCCCTTTTGACCTCGATGATTCGCCATCTATCTTTTTCCCCCTTCTTACTTAGTTGCTTCCTTAATTTTAGCTTCGAGCTGCTCGGCGTTGAGGGCTCCTGCCTTTTTGTAGACCACTTTTCCGTCTTTTACGATCATGAGAGTGGGAATGGCCTGGACGGAATACTGGGCTGCAAGATCCTGGTTGTCGTCCACGTCAACTTTTCCATATACGAAATCGGGGTGCTCTTCGGATGACTTTTCATAGATCGGTCCGAAAGCCCTGCAGGGCGGGCACCAGGTAGCCCAAAAATCTACCAAGACTACGCAATTCTCGGAAATCGCCTTTTCAAATGAAGACTTGTCAAAAGTCTGAGTAGCCATATTTGCTCCTTTTAGTAATCGCCCCTGCCCTTTAGGGCTCGGCGCGATATTCATTCTAATTCATGGCTTTCAGTTGCAGATGAAAAGAAGAAAATCTGTAAAGTTATAGAATGTATATTCAATGGTTTTTTATCGGAAAGACGCATGGCTTTGATTTCGACCCTGAAGGCAAAAAAAGGGCAACCTTCCCTTCCGCATCGTAAGAGGGCACTTCATCTGAATTTTTCGGAGATGGGATCGGGGTGGAAGATCTTTGCAAAGCGCAGATGGAAGTTTCTGATTTTCTGCCTCGCCTTAGCTGCCCTTTTGGAAATCTTTATTTTCAATCTTCCTTTTTGGGACACGCTTTCCGCCTCCCCTTCATTTGAGACTCTTTCCCCTTCCAATACCCAGGGCCTGGCGATGGATTCAAAAAATGAGGCGAAAAAAGCCGGAAGGGATGTAATCGAGCCTCAGGTAAATATTGATCTTAAATCCCAAACTCCCATAAAGTTTGTGCGGCTGATAGAAAATCAGGGGATTGAAAATACGCCGGGCATGCAGTATAGAGTGGTGAGCTATCTGGAAGGTTCCTCAGATCCCCATCCCTCAAATTACTGGCAGCTTCTAAACCCTTCCTGCCCCACTTCCCTCTACATAAACACTTCCGGAGCATACAAGCATATTCAAATACAGGTCCGGGCCGATCCCGGCAAGCTCTTCGTATTTTACGGAGCCGTCATCAACCCCAGGGTGCCCTTCGATGCAAGCCCGCTGAGGATCTTGCTTATGCTCCTCTTTATAATCCTTGCGCTTTTTCTGGGCCCTTCTTCCCCCCTCTACAGGTTGGATCTCGACCTGCGTTCCCTCTTTCAGATTTCGCTCATCGTTCTTTCCACCCTGCTTTTGATGGCCTTCTACGTAGGCATTTGGTATATCTTTGAGGCCAGAAGAATATACGTGGGAGACGGTGGGGGAGCGCCTTACGAAGTCTACGACATACTTGCCAAGTCGCTTTTGCACGGCAGGCTGTCTTTGGACTACCCGGTAAACCCTCAGCTTGCAGCTTTGAAAAACCCCTATAACTATGCCGCATGGCATGCCATCTGGGAGCACCCCGGAAAGAGCGGCATAACCGTATATTGGGACTGCGCCTTTTACCGCGGAAAGTACTACTGCTACTTTGGGGTAATACCGGCCCTCCTGCTCTTTGTCCCGTTTGCACTGATCAGCGGAGGAAGAAGCCTTCCCACAGCCGACGCGGCCCTTATTTTTTCCCTTCTTTCCTTAGTCTCCCTCACCCTCCTCGTCTTTAAAGTTGCAAAAGATCGCTTGAAAGAATGCAGCCCGGGATCCTGCCTTCTTGTCACATGGATCTGCGCCATAGGATGCGGACTGTTTTTCGAGGTCTTCCAGGCCGATACCTACGCCATTCCCATTACCTGCTCCTTCTTTTTCACCTTCTTTGGGCTCTGGTGCTGGGAAATGTCGAAAAGGAGGAAAAAGGGCCTTCCCCATATAAACTCCTGGTGGGCCTTTTTCGGATCTCTCTTCATGGCTTCCAATTTGGGTTCCCGCCCTCAGTTTGAAATAGCCTCAATCCTTGCAATAGCGATATTTTGGAGGAGCGTGTTTAAGGACAGATCGCTTTTCAGCAAGAGGTCAATCCTCCCCTCCATTTTTATCTGCCTGCCTTACTTCTTCGTCTTTCCGCTCCTTTTGGTCTACAACCACGCAAGGTTCGGTTCTCCTTTCACTTTTGGAAATACTTACCAGCTGACGGTCTACGACGTAGAAAAGGAAAAGTGGCCCAAGATGGGCACCCTTTCCATCCTCTACTATTACCTGTTTGAGCCTGCCAGCCTCCAGGCTGCCTTCCCCTTTGTCTTTGAGCCTCTTCCTAACCTTCAAGTCTGGCAGTGGGAAGGCCCGTGGATTGGCGGCCTGTTTTCGGCCCTGACCCCGGCCTTCTTCTTCCTCTTCCTAGTTCCGTGGACTTTTTCCAGAAGGAGGAAGGCCGATACGGTTTCCGTCCTTAAAGATGAAGGATACGGAGTGTATTCCGCCCGGAGGGGACTTATTTCCCTCATGGGCTTGACGCTTTTTTGGATTTTTTTAGCGGCTCTGGCAGATTCTTACCTGGCGGGCCTCATGCAGCACTACGTGTGCGACTTCGGAGCTCCCACAGCACTCCTGTTTATCGTGGGGGTTTTGCCACTTCTTTCCTTGACCGATTCCAACCCCCAGTACATGCAGTGGGGCTACCTTTTGAGACTCCTTCTCTTTTCCGCGCTGATTTATTCCATTCTTTTCCATTTCTTTGCCTGCTTTGTAAACGCAGGAAACGGGGATATTTTCAATAAAATTCCCAGGCTTTTCTTTCACGTAAAGAACTGGTTCTTATTCCTCGACTGAGCCGGGCTTTAAGGAAATTTTAAGTTTGTCATTTTTTGATCTAAAATTCTTACGGTATCGAATGGCATTGTCGCCTGTATTTTAAATTTTCTAGCTTGAGATAATCGTCTTGGGTCAGTGTGAGATTTAAGCCTTGGATGATTATCTCTGGGGAAGCTGTGATCATGGACGATCAACAAGGTGCTGCACTGGGCGAACCAAAGAAATTAGGCGTTGTAGCCCTAATCGGTCTTGTGGTGAGCGCCTGTATAGGTGCAGGTATATTCAATCTCCCCGGACAGCTGGCCGAAGTGTCGGCTGCCGGCCCGATGATCTGGTCGTGGGTTATATGCCTTGTAGGCGTTACAGCCCTGGTTCTTACCTTAAACAACCTTCTTAGAAAGAGGCCCGATCTTGACGCAGGCATCTTCAGCTATGGAAAAGCCGGCTGCGGATGGCTGGGAGGATTTATCTCAGGCTGGGGCTACTGGCTTTCTTCCTGGATTGGCAACGTAGCCTTTGCCACCCTGCTTATGGCTATCATAGGCTCTTTCTGGCCGGTATTCGGAGACGGCAGCAACTGGCCCAGCGTCATCGTGGCAGCCATTGTCCTTTGGTGCCTGACCTTCATAGTTATGGCCGGCATGAAAGGCGCCACCCTTATCAACACCATTGGAACCATCTGCAAGCTAATCCCGATTGTAATTGCCATGATCGTGCTGGTGTGCACGGTCAAGGCAGGCGTCTTCACCCAGGACTTCTGGGGCAACCTCGCTGCCAACGTCTCCCACGGAGTGGAGCCCAGCGGAGTGTGGACCCAGATGCAGGGCTCCATCGTCAACATAATGTTCGTGTTCGTCGGCATTGAGGGCGCGGCTGTTCTTTCCAAGAGGGCCAAGTCCAACAAAGCCGCCGGAAACGCCACCCTTTGGGGCCTTCTGATTTTGGCAATCGTCTACGTTTGGTGCTCCATCCTCCCCTACGCCGTCTTCCCCCAGGGCGTTATCTCCGACTGGGCCAAAAACGGCACTGACGGAACCGTGCTTTCCGCCATTATGTCCAACACCGTTGGAGCTTGGGCATACTGGGTTTTGACCATCGGCATCATTATCTCCATCCTCGCCTGCTGGCTTTCTTGGACTATTCTTCCTGCCGAAACCACGGCTCTTATGTCCAACTCTGAAATGACCCTGGCCCCCTTCTGGGGCAAGCCCGGAAAGAAGAGGAAGGATTCTTACGTCACTTCCCTCCTCATCGCTACCATTCTCCAAACCATCTTCATTCTCTGCCTGCCCTTCCTCTCTGCCGCATATACCTTCGCTTCGCAGATGTGCACCGTGGCAGTGCTTATAACCTACATGTTTGCCGGAATTTACCAGATGGAGATTTCGGTACAGCGCAAGGAAGCATGGCAGTTCATAGTTGGGGTAGTATGTACGGCCTTCGAGGTATTCGCTGTCTTCATTGCAGGCTGGCAGGATCTGCTGCTTTTGTGCATAGGCATTACCGTAGGCTTCTTCTTCTATGTCCCGGC
The DNA here is from genome assembly GCA_017413255.1 of Aeriscardovia sp. Taxonomy (GTDB): domain Bacteria; phylum Actinomycetota; class Actinomycetes; order Actinomycetales; family Bifidobacteriaceae; genus RGIG1476. The sequence continues at coordinate 70,635 of JAFPUC010000007.1, forward strand.
AGCCAAGAAGAACGGGCACAGAGTAGGGCCGTGGGAGTGGGTAGTGATGGCTCTGGTATGCTGCGCAGGAATCATCTCCATCATCCTCGCCTGCGCAGGAATCATCTCTGTCTGATTTTCATTTAAGGTAATAAAAGGCGCGGCTTTGACTGCGCCTTTTTTAATGGGGATTTAGTTTTATCTATGCACGGCTTAAATCTCCGGTTCCATGCCCTCTGCAAAGCCGCCCGCATTTGCGATCGCAGATTAGGTTGAGTTTTTACTTAAACTATTAAGCTGCCTGAAAACATTTTGCCCTTCTGGGCTTTATCATCATTGGCCGGATGCAAGAATCGCAAAGCTGGCAAGAGGGCCAAGAAGGAGGGGTTGGGCGTTGCGCTTTCTTGCTGCGTAAGCGGGCTTTTATGCCGCCTTAAATTTTCTTTTTACCACTTATATTTGGGAGGCGCATTCTTCAGGGTTGGCAGCCGCGGTTTCTTCTTACATGCGCCACCAAAGCGTCTTTCCGGCTTTCTTTTCCGCTCCACCTGTATTTATCCGGCATTGCGCCTATTTGAGGATTTAGCCCTTGTTTCTAGATTGAAAGAGCTGTTAGATGTAGGGCTTTCTTGCCAATCGTATTTAAATGCCCTATAAATCCGGACGAATGGATTGCAAATCTTTCGGAGATGACAAAAGGCCTTAAACGACTCCCCTTTTTAAAAACTTTTCCGTTTCTTTTTAAGAGACTTGAGCAGGAGGTTTTTGCGGCCTAATTTTGCCGCCTTACTTCTGGAAATCAGGCTTATTTCAATCCCCTCCTTTCTCCCGCCCCCTCTTTTATGATTTGAGGCGATTTCATTTTAAAAATTGCAAATTTTGCGAGGGCAAAAAGGTAAACTTGACAAGTATTGTGGGAGCGAAAACGCCCCCGGGGCGCCACAGTGCATCCGGAAAAATTCCGTGCCCTTTTCCGGGCTTGCATATTACCGGCGCTTTACAATAAGCAAACGAAGGACGATCATTTTAGACAGTTTTGAATACACTCCCACCCAAGGCTCCGGGGCGGCTTCTTTCAATTCCTATATGTCGGCAGGAGAGGAGTCTTACGCAAGGGCCCAATCTTCCCTTGCCTCCCACAAGAGGCTTTTTAGACGCTCCAAGAGCTTTGTAGATTCCCCTCCCCCTGACCAGGTGCCTTATAAAAAGAGCCTCCCCGTCAGGGCCTTCAGGCTGGCAGTCACCACCGCATTTCAAGTCTGGGTAGACCTTTCCATTGATATCACAGAGAGCCTGCGCTGGACCCCTAGGGTCGTCCCCTACATCGGGTATGGCACCGAAAAGTACTCCAGGCTCATTTGCAGGCTTGTAAGATCCCCGCGCGGGTACGTCCCCGTAAAGATGGGGGTGAAGGGGATAAGGGCGGCCTTCATGGTGCCCGCTTCCCACGTGCCTGTAAAAATTGATATAGACAACTCCCCTCTGGAATCTGTCCAAATAGGAACTTCCTACAAGAGAGATGAGGTAGATCGCAGGAAAAACCAGAACGCCAGCCAGGCCGTTTCCGACAGCCACGGATATTTGGATTTAATCACCGAAGGAAAGGTATCTCCCGGCATCCACAAAGTAACTTACAGTGTAAAGGGGAGAAAACCCGTGCTGGCCCCCCTTTACACTGTGGGCAAGAAGGAGAAGATAGGCGTCATTTCGGATATAGACGACACCATTTTGGTCACCGACGTACCCGATCCGCTTCAAGCCGTCTACAACATGCTCTTTTTGGATCCCTCCAAAAGGAGGGCAGTTTCCGAAATGGCCCAGTTTTACAATGCCCTTTCCCAGGAGCTGGGGGGCCACGCCCCCTTCTTCTACCTTTCCACCTCCCCGTGGAACGTAGAACCCATGCTCAGGTATTTTTTAACCAACAACAATTTCCCCTGCGGCCCGCTCCTTCTTAGGGATTTTGATCCCAGGCCCAAGACTTTTATCCCCAACGGCGTTGAGCACAAGCTCGAATTTTGCAGGCAGCTCATGGATGACTTTCCCCATATGCGCTTTATATTGGTTGGAGACAACGGCCAAAAAGATCCTTTCACCTACGCCCAAATAGCCCGGGAAAACCTGGACAGGATTATTGCTATAGGCATTAGGCAGCTTCAGCCCAAAGAAGGGATACTTCGCCACTCCCTCCATCCCATGCCCGATGTTCCGGTCCCGGTTTTCTATGGGCACGGAGGAGCCAACCTTATACGCACGATGATTCCCTACCTTAGGGTGTATATGAAGACCCAAAAGTGGGGAGGAAAGAGGATGAAGGGGTGATTGCCCTTTATATAGTCATAGCTGGGGCATTCTGCCTGGTAGCCGGCTTTCTGATTGGTTTTTTTACAAAGCGCCCTGCAGGGGCTCCGCCGCCGCCTTCTCAGCAAAAAGAAATTGAAGGCCTTAAAGCCGATCTTAAAAAGGAAGAAGAAGCCCTATCCTCCTTAAGGGAGGAAAAAGAAAAGGCCGATCTGAGCAATGCAACCCTTTCTGAAAAGTGCAGGGGATACGAAGAACAGATAAGAGGTCTGAAGGAAGAAATCGAAAGCAGGCAATCTGAGTTCGATTCGCGCCTAGCCCAACAGCAGCAAGAGGTGCAAAAGAGGGAAGAGGAGCTGCGTTCTTCTATAGAAGAGGAATTTGAAAAGAACAGAAACCTCCAAAAAGAAGCTGAAAATCGGCAAAACAGCAACAACGAAGAAAGGATTAAGACTCAGGCTGAAATCCTAAATGCCCTCTCCCCTCTGACGGGCCAGATTTCTTCCCTCCAGGAGTCTCTGGCATCCGCCAAGGAAAACAGGGCAAGCGAGGTGGGAGAACTTAAAGCGAGCATAGAAGGCCTAAAAGACATAGAGAAGGCTATCCAGGAAGAAAATCAGAATTTTTCCAGTCTTCTCAGCAACAACCAGCTTCGCGGAAGGTGGGGGGAGATCCAGCTGGAAAACCTGGTGGAAAAATGCGGCATGAGCAAGCATGTGGATTTCGACACCCAGCTTTCCCTTCCCTCCAAGTCCAAGGGCAAAGAAGGGGAGGAAAGGGGTCGCCCGGATCTTGTAGTATTCCTTCCCGGCAAGGGGGCAATGCCCGTAGATGCCAAAACCCCATTGGAAAAATTTGAAGAAGCCGGGGAAAAAGAGGCATCAAATGCCGGAGTGGAGTATGCAAAGGTAGTAAAAAAGCAGGTAGATTCCCTCTCAAAGAGGGATTACCCCAAGCTGCTTTCGGAAAACGGGTTTGAGCCCCTGAGCTTTACTGTGGCGTATATACCCGTCTCTTCGTGGCTTCAGGGAGCCATCGCTTCCGATCCGGATCTTTTGAATTACGCCTTTTCAAAGAACGTAGTGCTTTGTTCATCCGCCAGTTTTTGGGCCCTTTTGCAGGCTGTAAGCGTTTCGTGGAGAAACTGGTCGCTTGAAGAAGACGCTCAGGAGATAAAAAAACTGGGAGAGGAACTGTACAGCAGCCTGGAAACTTTTTCCACATATCTGGCCAAAATGGGGTCCGGATTTAAAACCGCCCTGGAGGGGTATAACAATCTTGTGGGAAATGTGGATTCCAGGTTAGTTCCCAGAGCTAAAAAGCTTAGGGATCTAGGCGTTGGCCATAAGGATTTCAAATTACCCGAAGAGATGGAGCCGGATCTGAAGATCCCGAAGGCAATGGAAAAAGAGAGTGAGGAAAAATGAACACAACGGCTGAAAAAAGAGAGGAAGTTAAAAAAGCGCTTCAAAGCGAGGTGGGATCAAATCCCTTCTCCGATCTTTTTGCCGTGACTATGAGCTCAAAAACTTGGGAAATTTGCGGAGAAGCCGTTTTAGACGCCCTTGAGGAAAGGGGGGTGGACCTTTCTAAGGTGGGGGCACTTGGGGCCCTGAGCCCCGCGGGAGTGCCTCTGGTGGGCTGCTGCATGGCCGCGGCAAAAAGGAGGGGCCTTACTTTTGACGGCTTTTCCATGGATTTTGTATACCCCTCCCTTAAAGGACCGTCGGTAGAGGGAAAGGATGTAGTCCTCATCGACGCATGGATAAGCGATCTGGGCTACATCCAGACTTCTTCCCTCGTCACCCTCACGGAACATCAAGAGCTGGAGCTCGACTGGAGCATAGTAAAGGATGCGAGGGCGCACGTTTTGGCTGTGGCTTCTTTAGTGGCGGGAAGTGAGGAAGGGCAAATCCCGGAAGATCTCGATCTTAAGGACGTAAACACGGGGGAAGAGAAAAGAGTTCCTTTCGCTTATGCCTTTTCCAAAAAGAGCTTAGAGGGATAGACGTGGAAGAAGAACCGACTTTTAGAAAAATCGGCATGGGCCCATGGAAGGAAGAATTTCCCGATAAAGACCCCTCCGATCCCCGCTTCGATCCGGAGCTTTTGGAAGAGGGGGACAGGCGAAACGTGCTGGATCGCTACCGATACTGGAGCGTGGAAGCCATAAGGGAAGATCTGGATGAAAGAGGATGGTCGGATCTTGAGATCGCATGCGAAAACTGGACCCATGACTTCAATATCGGATCTATGGTAAGAAGCGCTAATGCGTTTGGAGCCCGGGGAGTGCACATAATAGGCCCTCATAAGTGGAATAGGAAAGGCTCCCTCATGACGGAAGTCTATGAAAGGGTTTACCAGGACGCTTCGATAGAAGATCTTGTGTCCTATGCCAAAAACAACCCTTCCAAACCCCACCTTATAGCCGTAGATAACGTGGAAGGGAGCGTTCCTATAGAGACTTTTTCTTTCCCCCCCTCCTGCATCCTCATTTTCGGATCCGAGGCCACAGGGCTTTCAAAAGAGGCCCTAAGCGCCGCGGAAGCCACGGTTTATATAGAGCAGAGAGGGTCAGTTCGTTCCATAAATGCGGCCGCGGCCGCTGCCATAGCCATGTACGCATACAGCGTCTGCGTAGAGAAAAAAGCATAACCTGCCTTGGTACAAGTCAACTGGGAACCGGGCGCCTTTTTTATTTTGACAACTGTACTGATTTTTAATTGATTTTCAGTATACTTAAAAAAATAAGAAAGGTGAGAAAATGGCAGTCCAAACCCTATCGAAAGAGTATGTAAAAGGGCAATCCAGAACAAAAATACTGGAGTACATGCGGCAGAACAATGGCTACATCACTTCGAGAGAGGTCTACAGGCTCTCCCTTCACAGGGAGTGGCTGAGGATCTTGGAAAGGGAAGGGAAAATAGAGAAGCTGGGGCGCGGGGTGTATGTCACCCCCGACAAGTGGCCCGACCCCTACTACGCCCTCAACCTAGAGCTTCCCAAAGTCGTCTTTTCACATATGACGGCCCTGTACTTTTACGATCTGTCAATCAAGGCTCCCGATGACGAATGGGATGTGACTGTCCCCAGAAGCTACCACAGCTTCAGACTGAAAAAGCCCTACACCGTTTTCTACGTTTCTCCGGAGGCCTATGGGCTTGGCCTGACAAAAGTCCGCACCAATTTCGGCAACTATGTGAATGCCTATGACGTGGAGCGCAGCATATGCGACGTCATACGCTCCAGGGAGAGGGAAGACTACGAGTACGTGAAGTACGCGGTGAGAGAGTATTTGAGAAGTCGGAAAAAGAACCTGCAAAAACTTGTGGAGTATGCCGAGAAGCTCGGAGTGCAAAGCAAAGTGGAACGCTATATAGAGCTTCAATACTAGGAGAGCGATGAAGGCTGAACAACTGATGGCCAAACTTCGAAACCTATCGAAGCAGACCGGAGTCTCTCCGCAAATACTATTAAAGATTTTTATGTTCGATAGCTTTGCAGAAAGGCTCTCTATAAGTCCCTACAAGGACAATTTCGTCCTAAAAGGAGGATTTTTCTATCCACCTTATTTGGTTTGACCAAGAGAGCCACAGAAGATATTGATGCAATTTTGCAGGACGCGTCATTTACAGAAGGCAATCTGACTGCGATGATCAAGGAGATATTTGCTCTTGATGTAGGAGATGGGGTTCTTCTGCACTATAGGAGAATAAAACCCATACGGGATGAGGATAAATATGGAGGCTTCAGGGTAGATGTAGAAGGCAGACTGGAAAACATAAGGAACAACTTCTACATAGACATAGCTACCGGAGGTAAAATTATTCCACGTAAGTTGGAATACTCTTATAAGTCACTTGTGGGAGGAAATGACATTTCCGTAATGCCTGTAGCCTGGAGACTGCAGTAACTGAAAAACTTGAACCTTATTTAGTCGATCTATCTTAAATGGAAGGATGAAAGACTACTACGATATATATCTGATTTACCAAATCAATAGAGATAGAATCAGTACGGACGTTCTGAAAAAAGCCGTAAAGACCGTATTTGATAATAGAAATCTTGCGGTGCGGCATAATGATATTTTGGATCTCATCGAGGCGAATGAGAATATACACCACCTGTGGTCAAATTATTCAATGAAACATTCATTTGCAGAAGAAATTAAATTCGATGACGTTTTTACATGCATAAGGGATTTATGCAGGGAGATTGGGTTAATTTGAGGGCCAAATTGGCTTAAAGCCTCCGCTTTTAGAAGGTCTCTCATAAAAGTCTTGGCGCCTTCGAAGCCGGAAAAGGGCGGAGGACGCGAAAATAACTCCCTATGCAGTCTCTCGCGTTCTCGGTATCTGTCAGTTAGCAGGCGCGTACATTAGCATGGAAGTATGTCGGATTTTTCATATGAACAGGTGCAGCATTTGGCCAAGCTCGCCTGCATCGCTTTAAGCGATGAGGAGATAGAGGATCTGAAAAAAGATCTGCAGGGTATCGTCAAAAGCGTGGCCCTGATAAGCGACATCGACATCTCCGGGGTAGAGCCCACCACCAACCCATTGACCCTCCCGCAACACCTCAGGGAAGATGTCCCCGGGGAGACTTTGGAAAGGGACGTTCTTTTGGAGCAGGCCCCGGAGTGCGAAGACGGAATGTTTGTCACGCCTAGAATTTTGGGAGATGAATGATGAGCGGAGCCGAAGAAATCGTTACCCTTACAGCTTCCCAAATGGTAAAAGCCATGCAGAAGGGGGATCTGAGCAGTAGGCAGATTGTGGAAGCGGAGCTTGAAACCGCCAAGGCCGTAGATCCGAAGACCCAGTCTTATCTCGCCACCTGCTTTAATTCAGCTTTTGTAGTGGCAGATGCGGTAGACCAGGCCAGGGCCCTTGGCCAGCAGCTCCCGGATCTTGCAGGGGTTCCGATAGCGATAAAAGACATGATCGTCACCAAGGGAGTGGAAACCACGGCTGCCTCCAAGATTTTGAAGGGATGGGTTCCGCCCTACGACGCTACAGCAGTCGGGAAGGTTAAAGAGAACGGAATGCCCATTTTGGCAAAGACCAATTTGGACGAGTTCGCCCAGGGCTCCAGCACGGAAAATTCAGCCTTCCATCCCACTTTTAACCCATGGGATCTGGAAAGGGTGCCGGGAGGAAGCGGCGGAGGATCTGCAGCCGCAGTCTCTTCCTTCGAGTCCCCCCTGGCCCTCGGAACGGACACCGGGGGCTCTATAAGGCAGCCCGCCTCCTTTACGGGATCGGTGGGAATGAAGCCCACCTACGGAAGGGTGTCGAGATTTGGAGCCATTTCCATGGCCTCTTCCCTCGATCAAATCGGACCCTGCGCCAGAACGGTGGAAGACGCGGCAATGCTCTTTGATGCCATCGCAGGGTATGATTCCAAAGATTCCACATCCATTCCCGGCTGCGAGCCTGATGCCTTAAAGGCGGCGCTGGAAGGGAAAAGAGGAGATCTGTCAGGCGTTCAGGTAGGAATTATATCGGAGGCCAGCGGGGAAGGATTTTCCAAAGACGTAATGGACGGGTTTTTGAGGGGGGCAAACCTTCTTTCCTCCATGGGTGCGAAGGTAGAAGAGAAGAGCTTCCCCCACTTTTTGCATGGCATTCAGATTTACTACATCCTTATGCCGGCAGAGGTTTCCAGCAATATGTCCCGCTACGACGGAATGCGCTACGGACTGCGTGTAATGCCTCCCGGTGCCACCACCTCCTCCATGATGGCTGTCACCCGCGAAGAGGGATTCGGGCCGGAAGTGAAAAGAAGAATAATGCTTGGCACTTACGTCCTTAGTTCGAGCCAGTACGAAAAGATGTACGTGGCGGCCCAAAAGGTAAGGACCGTGCTTATCGAAGACTTCAAGAAGGCTTTCCAATCTTTTGACGTCTTAATCTGCCCCACCAGCCCTACCACGGCTTTTAAAGCCGGCGAAGTGGAAGATCCGGTGACGATGTATAAAAACGACATAGCCACCATCCCTGCAAATCTTGCGGGGCTCCCCGCCATCAGCCTCCCCGTGGGCCTAGATGACTTGGGGCTTCCTATAGGTTTTCAGATTATGGCCGACAGGAAAAAAGACGAGCTTGCGTTTAAAGTGGCTTCCGCACTTGAGGAGGCCGTGTCTAGGGAAAATGACGGGCCCATTTGGAATAAGGTTCCCCGCCTTTGGAAAAGTGGTGAATGATGACTGAAAAGCTTATGAGTTTTGATGAGGCAGTGGCCCAGTTTGATCCCGTGATAGGCCTAGAAATCCATGTGGAGCTAAGCACCGCCACCAAGCTCTTTGACTGGGCACACTACGAGTTCGGATCCGAACCCAACACCGAGCTCACCCCCGTTTCCTTTGGGCTTCCGGGAGCTTTGCCCGTGGTAAACAAGGAAGCTGTGAGGAAGGCCGTAAAGCTGGGTCTGGCTTTAAACTGCCACGTAAATGAGTGGAGCCAGTTTGCCAGGAAGAACTACTTCTATCCCGACATGCCGAGAGACTACCAGATTTCCCAGTTTGACAAGCCCACCAATGGAAACGGATGGCTGGATGTAGAACTGGAAGACGGAAGCATTTTCAGGGTTCCTATAGAAAGGGCCCACATAGAAGACGACGCCGGAAAGATTAACCACATCGGAGGAGCCAACGGAAGGCTGGAAGGGGCGGATCACTCCCTTGTCGACTACAACAGGGCGGGCGTCCCCTTGGTGGAAATCGTCACAAAGCCCATTACGGGCGCCGGGGCCCTTGCCCCCCAGGTGGCCGGCGCCTACGCAAGGGCCGTCCGCGATATAGCCGTGGCCTGCGGGGTATCTGAAGGAAAGATGGAGCACGGAAATCTGAGGGCGGATGTGAATGTCTCTTTGAGGAGAAACCCCGACGATCCTCTGGGCACAAGGTCTGAGACTAAAAACGTAAACTCCTTCAGAGCCATGGAAAAGACCGTGGCCTACGAAATCCGCCGCCAGGCCTACATCCTTTTCCATGGAGGCCAAGTTCTCCAAGAGACTCGCCACTGGGATGAAAACGGCCAGTGCACGGCCGGGGCCAGGCTTAAAAGCGATGCCAACGATTACCGCTACTTCCCAGATCCCGATCTTTTGATGCTTCACGTCACGGAAAGCGAAGTAGAAGAGATTCGAGCCACCCTCCCAGAGCTTCCCTTTGCCAAAAGGCGCAGGCTGAAGGCTGAGTGGGGTCTTTCAGATACCGAAATGCGAGACCTTTTGAACGCCGAAGCGGTAGATTTGGTGGAAGAAAGCGTCAAGAAGGGGTCTTCTCCTCAGGGCGCCCGCAAATGGTGGCTGGGAGAAATCCTGCGCCTTGCAAATGAAATGCAGATGCCCTTGGAGGCCTTGGCGATAGAGCCTGAAGACGTGGCGAAGATAGAAGAAATGCTCTCTTCCGGCAAGCTCACCGACAAAATGGCCAAGCAGGTTGTAGAAGCTGTGGTAAATGGCGAAGGCAGGCCGGAAGAAATAGTGGAGAAGAAGGGGCTTAAGATTGTCTCAGATTCTTCCCAGCTTTCGGAAGCCATCAAGAAGGCCCTAAAGGAAAGTCCCGATATAGCCGAAAAACTGCGCCAAGGGAACATGAAGCCCATGGGGGTTATAATCGGCCTGGTAATGAAAGAGACCCACGGTCAGGCCGATGCCAAGAGCGTCAAGGAGCTTATTCTTCAGGAAGTTTCCAGGTAGCCCCTTTGTCTTTGGGCCTTTTGGCCAATGCACCCTTTCCATGTAGAGGATTTAGATGAGCGCAGAAGATTTGGACAACTATGAGACAGAAGCTGAACTTGCACTCTACAAGGAGTACAGGGACGTAATAAAGCTTTTTAGATACGTGGTCGAAACAGAGAGGCGCTTTTACCTGGCGAACGGCGTGGATTTTAGGACGTGCAACGGGGGGGAGGACGTATATTTCGACGTCCAGCTCACCGATGCCTGGGTATGGGATATCTACAGGCCGTCCAGATTTGTAAAGTCGGTTCGCATCGTGACCTTCAAAGATGTAAATGTGGAGGAACTTACGCATACCGATGCCGATCTAGACATCTTGGGCCGTATATAAAATCCAAAAACTCATTAGGTCCGGAATTAAAATATTCTAGTTGAAATCAACTTCATAGCTATAGATAGGAGGGCGGCATGGCCAAGACCCGTGTTGCCATAATAGGGGGAGGCCCGGCCGGTCTTACTGCAGCCTATGAGCTGCTAAAGGAAGGCGGAAGGGAAAAGTACGACGTCACCCTTTTGGAAGCAAGCGATCAGTTCGGAGGAATTTCTAGGACCGTCAAGTTCGACGGCCAGAGAATGGATATAGGAGGCCACCGCTTCTTCTCAAAAGATCAGAGAATCATGGACTGGTGGCAAAACATCTTGCCCCTTCAGGGAGCTCCGGCCTATGACGATAAAAAACTCCACCGGCCCTGCGAGTTGGAGCCCGGAGGGCCTGACCCGGAAAAAACCGATCAGGTGATGCTTATCCGCCACCGCCTCAGCCGCGTCTTCTGGCACCAGCATTTCTTTGATTATCCCATCACTCTTTCCGGGGACACCATTAAGGCCATGGGCCCTGCCCTAACAATAAAGGCGGGGCTTAGCTACCTTGAATCTACCATGCACAAACTCCCCGAAACCAATCTTGAAAACTTCTACATCAACCGTTTCGGCCGCGTCCTCTACTCCCTCTTCTTTGAGGGCTATACCGAAAAATTGTGGGGACGCCATCCTTCCGAGATTTCAGCCGACTGGGGAGCTCAAAGGGTTAAAGGCCTCAGCATCACGGCCGTCTTGAAGAACGCCATAGAAAAGCTAATGCCTTCCCAGAAAAACAGGCAGGTGGAAACTTCCCTCATAGAGAAGTTCTGGTACCCCAAGCTCGGACCCGGAGAGCTTTGGGAGACCGTTGCCCAAAAGGTAACGGACATGGGCGGAAAAATCATAATGAACGCCAAGGTGAATCGCTTTTCCCAGAAAGACGGAAAGGTGGATTCTTTGTCTTATATCGCCCAAGACGGCCAGGAAGTCGAACTTAAAGCCGATCAGTTCATGAGCTCCATGCCCCTTAAAAACCTGCTGCAGGCCTTTAACAACTCGGAAACGAAGGCTCCGGAAGACATTACGGAAATCGCCTACGGCCTTCCTTACAGGGATTTTGTTACCGTAGGCCTTCTTTGCAAGAGGCTAAAGCTTAAAAACACCACCACAATAAGGACTTTGGGAGAACCCCCGATTGTCCCCGACAACTGGATTTACGTGCAGGACCCCGGTTACAAGGTAGGAAGAATCCAGATTTTCAACAACTGGAGTCCGTACCTTGTCTCCAATCCCGACTACACGGTGTGGATAGGCCTAGAGTACTTCACTCAGGAGGGGGATGACTTCTGGAACCTTTCCGACCAGCAGGCCAAGAACTTCGCCATAAAGGAAATGATAAGGATGCAGGTCCTTTACAGGGCCGAAGACGTCTTGGACTTCCACAGGGAAAGGGTTCCCAAAGCTTACCCCGCCTATTTCGACACCTACGAGCGCATGGACGAACTGAAAGAGTGGCTGGACCACTTTGGAAACCTTTACTGCATAGGGAGAAACGGTCAGCACCACTACAACAACCAGGACCACTCCATGGCCTGCGCAATGGAAGCGGTGTCAAACATAAGGACCGGCAAAACTTCCAAAAACAACGTGTGGAACGTGAATACCGAAAAGGCTTACCACGAGTCTAAGTAAAGGGCTCTGTTAAGATATTATTCGGATTTCAAAGAAATCTTTCACTCCGGGGCGCATCCCTCCTTGCCGCGCAGAGGGGGATGGGTAGTCCAGCCTAAAGCGGATCTTTGGAGCGGAAAAGACACGGACCTGCTGTTGCGCGGCAGCAATGGAGGAACTTATGAACCTGGTAGAAAAATTCGGCCAAGAGCACGAAAAGAAGGACAAGCCTATTCCCGAATTTAGGCCCGGAGACACCGTAAAGGTAAATGCCAAAATTGTGGAAGGGGATCACAGCAGGCTTCAGGCTTTCCAGGGCGTGGTCATCGCCCGCGTAGGCCATGGCATCAGTGAAAATATCCTTGTTCGCAAGATTAGCTTCGGGTGCGGGGTAGAACGCCGCTTCCCCCTTCACTCTCCTCTCGTAGATTCCATTGAAGTGGTTTCATACGGCAAGGTGAGAAGGACCAAGCTTTACTACTTAAGGCACCTTAAAGGCAAGGCTGCTAGGATTCCTGAAAGGCGCGAGCCTAGAGGGGCAAAGAAATAATTTAAACCGAGGGCATGGAAGAGGGGCGGATGGATTTCAAGGCAGCCACCACAGAGCCCCCCATGCACCAACGGGGAGCACATCTTAAAAAAGGAGGTTCTAGGCCTCCCATGCATCAGCGAAGATTCCACCGTAAAAAAGGCAGCTGGATAGGCTGGGCACTGTCTATCGCGATTCCAATAATCGCAATACTCATTCTCAGAATTTTCGTGTTCGGCATTTACGTTGTGCCCTCGGGCTCCATGCAAAACACCCTCCTTATAGGCGACCACATCCTCACCTTTAAACTTGACGGAAAGTGGACGCCTCTCAAAAGGGGGGACGTCATAGTTTTTAAAGATCCGGGCCACTGGCTTTCCCAATCCCAAGACGATGCCATTGGGGGCGGATTTTTGGTAAAGAGGTTGATAGGGCTTCCCGGAGACACCGTAGCCTGTTGCACCGCCCAAGGCCTTGTCACTATAAACGGGGTTCCAATCCACGAAGAAAGCTATCTCTATCCCGGAAACGCCCCTAGCCTGATAAAATTCAACGTCAAAGTTACTCCCGGCCATATTTTTGTAATGGGCGACCACAGGAGAATTTCGGCAGATTCTCGCTATCACTTAAATGAGGATGACGGCCTTGTGCCGATTTCAGATGTGGTGGGAGTGGTAAGGCTTGTGTGGTGGCCTCTAGACAGATGGCGCTACATTGGAGATCCTTCTTCCGTTTATAAAAATGTCGGGGGAGTGAGCGGAGCTTATGAATGATCCCTCTCTTTGCCTTGAAGAAGAGGGCTTTAAGTCTTTTGACTTTGTACTGGGCGCGGACGAAGTGGGAAGGGGATGCGCCGCAGGTCCTGCGTATGTGGGGGTGTGCAGGCTAGATTCTCTTCCCTCTTCCTTTCCGGCAGGCATAAAAGATTCAAAACTTCTAACTCCAAAACAAAGAGCGAAGCTCAGAAGCGCCATTGAAGAATGGGTTTCCGACTGGGCGGTGGGATCCTGCTCTAATGAAGAAATAGACAAGATGGGAATCACCCTTTCTTTGGGACTGGCCTTGGAAAGGGCCATGATTTCCATGGAGGAAGTTTCAGGGAAGGGCCTTTTAATTTTGGACGGCAATTTCGATTATCTCTCCTATGCCCGCGCCTCTCTTCACCTTCCCCAAAGGCCGGATATCGAGGTTGAATGCGTTATAAAGGGAGACGTGAAAAGCGCCTTATGCGCTTCAGCCTCTATTTTGGCCAAGCTCGACAGAGACGAGTTAATGGCTAACCTTTCAAAGTTAGACGAGTACAAAGGCTACAAATGGAAAAAGAACAAGGGCTACCCCACCCGGGAACATGTAGAAGCAATAAAGAAGATGGGCTTGAGCCCTCTTCACAGAAAGACGTGGAAGTTAAAGGGACTAAAGGAGTCTCCTTTCCCAAGCGCCCCTCCTTTGTTCTAAGATCCCCGAAGTTAGATGAAAGAGAAGAGCGGATTTTTCAAAATGCCGGAAAAATTCTGCTTAAGGTTCCTGAGAAAGAGAGATTTCACCCGGATCCGTCTTTTCGCCTCACTTCCTTCAAAAGGAGGGAGATTTGGGGCAATTTAAATCCCCTGGTAGTAGAAATAGGCAGCGGTCAGGGAGAAGAACTCGCCTTCGCCTCTTCCCGCTTTAAGAATCTGGACTTTTTGGCGCTGGAAGTTTTCCCGCAGGGAATTGCACACTCCATAAGGCACCTTAAGGCCTTGGGAGTAGAAAACGCAAGAATTTTACAGGCAGATGCGTTTTCTTTCTTTTCCACCGCCCTTCCGGCTCAATCCGTATTTGAAGTGTGGACGTTCTTTCCCGATCCGTGGCCTAAAACCAAACACCACAAACGCAGGCTGATTGCCCCTGATTTCGTCCCTTTGGTGGCCAGTGCGCTCTCTTACGGGGGGCACTGGAGAATAGCTACAGATGACAGCGACTATGCCCTACAAATTCATGAGGTAGTGGATTCTTCACCAATGTTTAAAAATATGGGAAAGGCTTATGCCACCCTTTCTTTGGTTCACTTTGGAAAAGGAAACCGTGACTTGCAGGCTGACGCTCCCAAAGGCAAATTCCTGCAGGCCGAAAGGTTTGAAGACAGGATTCTTACCAGCTTTGAAAAAAAAGGAATCGAAGCTGGGAGAGAGATCTACGACTTCGATTACAAAAAAATCTAAGGTAAAAACCTGGAACCACTCTTTTATTGGTTCAATTGGAACTACATCTAATCTTCCCAGATCACAATCGGTTGAGGTGGAATAGAAAATTTCCGAATCCTCCCTCCACGTGGAAGACTCACGTAGGAGCATATGCATGAATTTGTCCGACGTATAGTTTTCCGGAAGAGGCAGTATAGGAATGTTCAGTTCTTTAAATTCTTCTGTGTATTCGTTATCCTTCACTTTTCCTCCTACCTTATAGGTCTGGGCTTGGGGGCGGGGGTATGTCTTCGTTATCATAGTATGCCCCAGTTGGTTTTCCGTAATTTTTACAGCGCTTGAAACGGAAAAAGTTTGCATATAGCAGTGATGAATGGTTAGAACACAATCCTGAAGATCCCTGCAATTCTCTTTCTTTTTGTCGCAAAGGCCTTCCAGGGGTAATACCCTTATACCTAAATCCTTAGCTTCATTAAAAGAGATATGTTTTGCATGACTAAAAGTTTCCTTATGGCTGCCTAGGTGCTCTGTTATGCCCTTTGCTGTTTCCTCTTTTTAGGCCCATCTTCTTTTGAAAGCATATTCGCTTTTAGCCATCTGGCAACCATATCTTTAGACCAAATAATTGCCTTTTGGCACCGAAGAGTATAGGATCCTTTCACCTCACCCCAAGAGTAGATGTAAGAAGCGAGAAGGGATTTAAAGCCCTATGATGACGCAAGGCTATGCTATGCGACTTTCCCCTCCATGCATTTCGGCATTCATGCAACCATTCCCTGGCCGCACTTGTTTCGCTAATACTATGTACAAAAAATGGCTCTAAAGGCTACAGATTTGGTTGTCAGTTCCAATTTTCTCTTTGAAATTGATGTGAAAGTTAAGGATTCATCTCGAATCTTTGCAGAGGGAGCCTATATTAAAGGCTGTGATTCATGGCTTATTTATCATGAAGGTGCTTCTCTTTCCAATGAGTTCAATACCAAAAATGCAATGATGCCGTTTTCCAAACTACCTTAAGAACTGCAAGAAAAGGCCTAACACAGTGGCAGGTAATAGAGTCAGTGCGAAGCTTGACACCTTTGCAAGGTCTGCCCTATGCACGAGTGGTAATGGCAGAAGCAAGGTGTTTATATGGTTTCCATGGAAGAAGAATGTGAAATTGCCAAAATCTTAAAAACAGCGCTTGCTGTTGGGGGTTATCAGACATTTAACGAGAATATCGAGCAGTGGCTATCTGCCACTCTGCTGGCTACCCCTTTTCAAGCTGATGCTTGGCGGTTAGGTCTTCAAAAAACAATGATCGATATTGCATTCTTATGTGTGCCCTACTGGCCAATGCCCTCCAGACTCCAGGGACACAGACACCGTCATGCCTTTATCCTTTAAGGCCAGAATTAAAGAAGAATTCTATTATCCAGCAGATGTTGAAAGATACTTTAAGAGAACCTATCCCTCTGAGTAGGTAGAATTAATTTCTAAAAAGGTCGAAGTTTTTTTCTACTTTTCTTCGGCTTCCTTAATCTTCCCGTATGCCTCGAAAAGCACTTTTTGCCTCTCTTCTTCACTCTTTAGAGGCTTATCGGAAAAAACAGAATCTACAGCCTTATCCAACGCTTCATGGGCTTTTAGGAGGTTTTTTTCAAGATCGGGGTCGAGTACGGCAGGTTCGCTGTATATGTCTGCGAGTGAAGCTGTAGGGTCTTTCTTCCTTATAAGAGCCCTGGATTCCAATACCTTTCTCCCTCCATCTATGATTCTGTCTTTCTGTTCTTTTGTGAGTTCAGGCAAGGGAAAAGTATTCCAGACGAGGGTGTTAGAAAACCTTCTACTCATTCCAAGCCTGCCTCCCACGAGATCCTGCCAAGCCATAAACATAGAGGATTCGATGACAGAGAAGGCAAAACCGTCCGGATCAGACGCGACGTAAAGCGTATTGCTGGCAATTACATTTTTATTTAGAAAATCTGCGGTAAAGTAGCTTCTCTTTTCTGAAAATTGGGCAGGAATGGCAAGGTAGTTGCAATCGGGCTGTCTGTCATTTGCAAAAAGCCAGGGAGAAACTTTTATGGGTGACTTAGCCGTTTTTCTGTATTCCTCTACCTCTTCAATCCTCTTCTTTAGAAACTTGCTCTTCTGCCTGTCTTCGCGAGTAGAATCAACTAGCCACAGACATCAGCGGCTTTTATTGTGAATAAGCTCATCCCCCCCAAGATAGAGCCTTACATAATCCCTGCCTTGCTTTTTTGCTTCAGTTATTACGGAGTTCTTTAAGGCCTCATTTCTTTTCGTTTCGTCTTCGAGGACCAGGCCCTCAAGAATTACGCCATTAATGTTTTTATCATGCCCGTCTATGGGCTGGCTACCCATGCAAACGTCAGGCAGGATGGAAATGGGAGTTGTTTTATTCTCCACAAACATTGTGGGAGCCTCTAGGAGCTCATAGGGAGTGATGTTCTTAACTTGCTTAAATCCCTTGTTGTCATAGAGTTTGGGATACGTATTAGGGCTTTGCGACATTCCAATGATACACACGGTTACGGTAGCTCCCTCATTACTCCAACTGAAAGACGGATAGGCAAAGGAAATGCGCCATCCCATATTCATGATGGGCTTGAAGAGCTTAAGGACTTGTATCCCCTCTGTCACAGAATTTGTGGAAAGGAAGGCAAAAGTACCTCCGGAGTGGTCAAGGAACTTGGCGGCCTTGTAATACCATACGGCGCAGTAATCGAGTTCAGAATAGGGCAGGGCGCCAAAAACATCTTCAAGCTCTTTCTTCTGTGTATTTTTACCGTCTTTTGTAATGTGTGCACCTGCATATGGAGGATTTCCAAAGATGAAGAGATTGGAAGAGGGCTTAACAAGGGTAAGCCAGTCAATCTCAAGGGAATTACCGCAGATTATCCCTTCAACGTTTTTCTTCAGGGGGATAAATTGCGGAGCTTTCGCCGTTTCCTTAAACCTTGCATAACTCTTTTCGAGTGCCTGTTCCCTGGCAATCTGGAGAGCTAGCTTCGCTAGTTCTGTCACATATTCGTTTATCTCGATTCCGTGGAACTGAGAAAGAGAGATTTTAATGTCCTTATCCAAATCATGGGCGGAAGAGTTTTCAAGCTCTATCACATCATCTTCCAATTCTCTAAGCTCCATGAAGGCTTCAGTAAGGAAGTTTCCGCTTCCGCAGGACGGGTCAAAGAATTGAAGTTGAGTTAGCTTGTCATGGAAGGCTGTGAGCTTATCATGCTGCTCGGTCCAATCTTTAACGGCCTTTATCTTCTCAAATTCTTCTCTTAACGGATCCATGAAGAGGGGTTCTATTACCTTCTGAATATCTTTCTTTGAGGTGTAGTACATCCCGCCTTCACGCCTCTCATCATGGGGGAAAGCATTATCCATGATAGTTCCGAATACAGAGATGTCGATTTCATCCCAGTCTTTAAAATCCAGGAGCTCGTGAAGGGCGTTATATGCCTTATCAGGAAAAGCAGTAAAAGGGGTAGGGGGAACTTTTGCAAATAATCCCCCATCTACGTAGGGGAAATTCCATAGAGTCCTGGATACTCCGGCCCTCAATCTCTCAAATTCAGGCTCTTTTTTAGTGTTAAGGCAAAGGAAGAGGTCGAAAAGACTCTTACCCAAAGACTCGGGATCGGTCTTGTTTATGAAGGTCTCAAATTCGTCGTTCTTGAAGATCTTGCCTAAATCGTCTGAAGTATTGTTTGCAAAGAGGCAGAAGACGGTGCGCATTACAATCATAGGGATTTGAGCTTTATATGCCTTCTTCAGTTCCAGATCTTTGTCGGCCTTTGCCTCCTTAAACAGGTCATCTATGCCTCTGTCAAGGATGTTATAGAACTTGCTTACGGAGTGTGCAACTTCCTTTGTGCTCTCCTCGTCCAGGATGGAGAACTTGGCTTTTATCCTCTTGCCCCTAAAAAGCTCTTTAAAGAGTTCGAGTTTTTCAGGAATTTCTTCAAGTACGCATTCTTCGGCTATCCTGCCGTTACGCCCCGCTTTTGTGGTTACGTCATAAAACCTAAATGTCTCAAAATTGCAGGTGACGATGGTCTTAATGGGCTTTTCTTCCTGCACCATCTCCTTGTAGTAATTCATAGCCTGCTCAAAAGGAGTGACTTTTTCTTTTCCGCGCAGCTCTGAAGTATCCAAATTTATGCCTTTTGACTTCTGCTCGGCTATGAAGCCGCACTTTAGAGAACAAACGTCAGGATACTTCCCACCGCTGGTCTCCTGCTCGAAGACATCAGATTCGTAACTTCCCGCAAAGGTTTCGTACAGGTCAATCCAAAAAACCTGAGCAAACTGCCTTTCGCCTTTATACTTTTCTACTTCGGAAAGCTGTTTCTGCCATCTTTTGACAAACTCTTCCGCCTTCTCTTTTTCACTCTTTCCGAATTGGATTTCGGCCGCAGCCATATCGCCTCCTACCACCTAAAAAACAGCCAAATATCATTATCGCAAGGCTAATTGCGTTCCCGTACCCTACACTGAAAAAACAGAAAAATAAGCGGAAATATTAACAGGATAAAAACTGATTGCAAAGGCTCTTTTTTCTAACGGGTTAATGCATAATCCGAAGGAATTTCATGGGTATCTGTAGACTGTAGAGCATAAATAAAAAACTTTGGCCTGTCTTTCTAACCAATTTTTATTAAAAAACCGCTGCAAAAAGTTCTCTGCAGCGATTTAAAAGAACTATCTAATTCACTGTCCCCATGTGTCTACCGGCGTCATAGGAGCTACATGCGTTCCAAACAGGTTTTCTCCCTGGTCCTCCCACTGGCGGGGGGAGAGAGGAAGATCAACCATATTCGGATCCGGGGTCCCATAGTTGTCATCAACCGGTATCTTAGCTTCTTTAAGATAGGTTGACATATAGTCTTCAAGCGAACGAATCAGATACATTTCCCCATACCACTGCGTCTCGCAGTAAGTTCCGGGGCCGCTCGTAGCTGACCAGACCAAAGAGTTCCCAGTTATGCAGTAGGGAAGCTGGCTGGGGTGCTGGGGCTGAGCCGAAATGGTGAATGTGGCCATCTGGGGAACGAAGGCACCGTCCGCCAAAGATCCATCCTGGTTTGTCCCGGACTTTCCAAAGGTCTTGCGGCCTGGTATCTGCTCTAGGTAGGCGATTCCTTTAGTAATATCGAGATTCATAGCAAAGGCCACGGTATTTGCCACCTGCTTGCTTATAGCCTGGTGGCAGTAAGCGGGAGGAACGGGAAGGCTCTTTCCATCGGCATTTATGATCTTGTTGATTGCAATGGGAGTGCACTCCACCCCGTTTGCGGCGATTGTCGCATACACATTGGCCATAGTCAGGGGAGAGACGCCGAGGGTGCCAATGATCATGGTGGGCGTAATAGTATCGTGAATATTGCTTGTGGCCGTGGCCGCGTTATGGTACCCCAACTCCGTTGCGGCATTCGCTATTGCGCATAAGCCTATAATCTGTGCCATTGAGGCTTGGGGGGTATTATGAGACCAAATTAAGGCGTGGAGCGGCGACTCTGGAGTTAGCGTGCCGCCCTCGGCATTCGTCAGATTCCACATGGCCCCAGTCTTCTGGGCGCATGGGATGGAATTTACGGGGTATACCGTATAGGTATCTAGCTCCTGGGTTATCTTATGGCCCGCCTGAAGCCACGCCACCATATTGATGGGCTTGAAGGAGGAGCCTATTCCAAATCCGGTGCCACCACCCTCCGACTGGTCTACCGAGTAATCGAGAGCGGTGTACTGGGGGCCTGCATTACCGTCGACGTTGTAAATCTTGTTTTGCTGCACTTCTATGATCTTGCCTGTACCGGGCTGCACGGAAGCTGTAGCTATTATCATGCCCTGGGGATTGTTGGGGGCGATGTACTTGGTCTGGGCGTTGTAGGCCGCCTGCTCTGCAGCTTCGCTGAAGGTGGTATATATCTTAAGACCGCCTTCATAAAGGAGCTTCCTTCTGGCTTCCACGGTAGGACCCAACTGAGAGTCCATGAGGATGTCTCGAACGGTGTAATCGCAGGCATATCCCATTATTCCTATATCGTTGCATCCTATAGGGTAGGTCTTGGGGTGGAGCATGCTTTTTACAGGAATCGCCTCGGCCGCCTGGGCCTCGGCCTTAGTGGCAAAGCCGTACTGCACCATTTGCTGGAGTACGATGTTTCGCTGCTGCTGGGCTACCAGAGGATGGTAGAGGGGATCGTAGGCCGAGGGATCTTTGGTGATGGAGGCTATGAGAGCAGACTGGCTGAGCGTCAGCTGGTTTGCGTGGACTCCAAAGTAGGACTCTGCGGCCACTTCCACGCCGTAAATGTTCACTCCGTACTGGGCGATATTCAGATAGCCCTGCAGAATTTCGGCTTTGTTATAATGCTCGTTTAACTCCTGGGCAATAAGCATTTCGCGCAGTTTTCGGGTGATAGTGTCTGCCCTGGCGTGATAGGCGGCTATAGGGTCGTTTTGTTCCATGGCCTCGTCTATCAGGGCGTTTTTCACATACTGCTGGGTAAGGGTGGATCCGCCTTCCCTGGGCCCCCTCTTAATGAAGGTCTCAACAAAAGCCCTGGCTATGCCCTTGGGGTCAATGCCGGTTTCCGTCAGAAAGTTGTGATCCTCCCTGGCCACCATGGCCTTTTGCATCCATGGTGAAATGTTTTTCAGCGCCACCACTATGCGGTTTTGGGTGTAAAACTGGGCTATCAGCTTTCCGTCCGAAGAGTACATTCTGGACTGCTGGGGCAGATCGGTAAGGTTAAGGCTCACGTTCTCCCCCTGCAGGGAGAAAGAAGACTTATCTACGGTCTTGCCTATATCCACCAAAGCGGGCGCAAAGAAGCCTGTCATAGTCATCCCGCCTGCTATGCAAAGCACTATGTAGGCGATAAGGAGCGCTACAACTCTCCTGGCCGGCTTTGCAGCGGGATTTTGAGGGCGATTATCTCTCATGCAGTTTATTTTACGTTCACACTCCTAACAGCTCTCACATTTGTAAGAATCGACATGCAAAAACAGAGTATTGAAAAAAAATAAAAAATACATATCATGTGTAGTTTGTTACCTTTCACAAGGTAAAAGGCGGCCCTTGGAGCCGGGTGCTCAATTTTAACGATATAAGGAAAATTTAGGTTAATGAATGCTCAACTGAAGAAAAAGCTGACGCTTTTCGGTTTCTTCTCCATGACGGCCTCCATGGTTATGACCGTCTATGAGTTCCCAAGCCTGGCTACAGCCGGCTTTGCTTGCGTATTCTTTGCCATTTTGGGCGGCGTTTTTTGGTTCCTTCCCACAGCCCTCATCTCTGCGGAGATGGCTTCCGTAGAAGGATGGAGCGAGGGGGGAGTGTTTGGCTGGGTAGGAAACGCCCTACACTCTGAAAGACTTGGATATATTGCACTTTTTTGCCAGTGGTTCGAGGTGACTATAGGCTACGTCACGATGTGCTACTTCGTCATTGGCATGTTTGCAGATACGTTCGGATGGGGCATTATCAACAACAATCCGACATGCAAGTTTTTCTGCGTCATAATTCTTTTCGGAGTAGTCAACCTCCTCCAGCTCCACGGGACTAAGCAGACAGCCCGAATCGCTAAAATCGGCTTTTTCCTCGGGGTGTTTATTCCGGGCTTCCTTCTTTTCATTCTCGCCCTCATTTATATGGGACAGGGGAACCATCTCTATATAGAAGTTTCCCCCCATACTTTCTTCCCCGACTTCAGGAAACTGGGCACTCTGACGATTTTTGCCACCTTCATTTTGATGTACTCCGGAATTGAGGCCAGCGGAACCCATATAGACGAAGTGGAAAACCCCAGCAGGAATTACCCCCTCACGATGTTCATGATGTTTATAGTGGCCATAGTAATGGATTCTTTGGGCGGAATGAGCGTAGCTGTGGCGGTATCCCCCAAAGTTTTGTCCATGGACGCCGGAATGTACCAGGCCTTGCACGCACTCATAGGGCATTTCAACCCTCACCTCACCTGGATTGCAGGCGTATTTAGCGTGCTTATGGCCCTTGGAATTGTGGCAGAGATAGGATCTTGGGTCGTAGGCCCCTCCAAGGGCCTTGAAGACAGCGCCAAGTACGGCCTTATGCCCAAGTGGATAAACCATGAAAATCGTTACGGCGTCGCCACCCATATGCTTTTCGTGCAGTTTTTGTGCACCCTGGTGTGGGCCGCAGTGCTCACATTCGACGCCAGCAGCGGAAACATGTCCTTCCTTATAGCCACTACCTTGACCTCCCTGGTTTACCTTGTGTGCTACATGCTGATGTACCTTTCCTACTTCAAGCTCATATTCATATACAAAGACCTGCCAAGGAGTTACAACGTTCCGGGCGGGATAGTAGGAAAGACGATAGTGTGGGCGTGCGGATTTCTTTGCTCTATTTTCGCCTTTGTAGTTTCCTTTATTCCCACAACGGCGCTTCCCGCCTCCCAGGGCACTTCATTTGTCCTAATCCTCACTTACTCGTTCCTCTTGATAATGATTGTGGCCCTGCTCATTCCTTCCTTCAGAAGGCATTACCTGAAGGGCGCCGATCCTGCGCAGCTCAAAGTCATGCACTTTAGGCTTATGTGGAGGAAGGTGCCTTCGATAATGCAGGAGGCGGTCGATGCCGCAAGGCGCAAGGAGGGGGTTAAGACGGTAGACGGGCGTTTAGTCCAATACGTGAAAGACAAGAACGGGGAAGAGCATGTGGTCACCCGCTCCGACGAATATAAAAATTCGGGCTATTAATTTTCCGAAGATTTGAAGATATAAGAATAGGCCGCATCAATCAGCCAGTCGGAAGGGGTCGTCCCTTGGCTTTTGGCCTCTTTTTGGATGAAGGACCAGAGGGGGTCCGGCAAGGAGATCTGGTGGAAGTGAGAGCCCTTTCTGCTCTCTTTTTCCCTGGCCCTTTTCGCCTGCAGGCCCAGGCTTAAAATTTCCGTTATGACTTCGCTTCCCATATCCGCCAAGGCCCGTGCCGCTGAGGCAAGATCTTCCTTGTCATCTTTCATTTTCCGCCTTCAAACCCTTTCTGCCTCCACGCTTCATACACTGCCAAAGCCGCGCAGCTGGCCAGGTTCAGGCTCCTTCTTGAAGGAAGCATAGGGATTTTCACCCTTTCTTCCACCCTGGCAGAGTTCATTATTTCCATGGGATCCGGAATGTCTCCGGGCTCAGGACCGAAGAGGAGGATGTCTGTGGGCCTGTAGGAAATATCGGTGTAGAACCTGGTGGCCGAAGCCGTAAAGGCAATAATTCTTCCCTTGCAAAAAGAAGCCATCTCTTCAAAGGAAGGATGGATTATGACGTGCGTCATGTCGTGGTAATCCAAGCCGGCCCTTCGAAGCTTGGTATCTTTCAAATCAAACCCTAAAGGCTCTATAAGGTGCAAAAGCGTTCCCGTTACCGCACACAGCCTTATAGCCGATCCGGTATTGCCCGGAATTCTTGGAGAGTAGAAGCAAATCTGGGGGATTTGGGTTTTATAGGTTTTAATCTCTTCTTCGGTGGGAAGGGCGTCTTTTAGGCTTATGGGATTGCCATGCTCGTCTGTTATAAGTTCGTCCGGGCCATAGTCTTTTCTTCTGTACCCGTATTCAAACGTATTGGGCTTTTCTTCCATCTGCCGCCTTACCTTAAAATCTGGAGTATATCGTTTAAATTATCGACTCTAAAAAGGGATATTTTACCTTTTTCTTTCAGATCCTTTTGGGAGGCCGGGACGACGGCCGTTTTAAACCCCAATCTTTCGGCCGTCTCTATCCTTTGATCCATCATTGCCACCGGCCTTATCTGGCCTGTGAGAGAAACTTCCCCGATCGCCACCATCCCCGGAAGGGGCAAATTTGTAAACGATGAAGCCATTGCCATGGCTATGGCCAAGTCGGCCCCGGGCTCTTTGGTTTTAGCTCCGGCGATGGTTGAAAGGTAAAGGTCTCTACCCGACAGATAGATTTTGGAGTGTTGCTGGAGCGCCGCTGCGATCATTGCCACCCTGTTGTACTCCAAGCCGTTTACCGTAACCGATCTCTGCCCTCCTTCCCCCCTCATTTTCGGGGCGCACAGAGCCTCAATTTCCAAGGGGAAAAATCTTCTCCCTTCCATGGCCATGGTGACGCATCTTCCTGCGGCCGCGCCTTCCCCTTTCACTACAAAGAGGCCGTAGGGGTCTTTTACCTCCTCCACCCCCCTTTCTTTTATTTCAAAGCATCCTATTTCGTCGGTAGACCCGAACCTGTTTTTTACAGACCTTATTATCCTCAAAGGGGTATTGTTTTCCCCCTCAAATTGGCACACTACGTCCACCAGGTGCTCCATGGTCCTAGGCCCTGCAATGGATCCGTCTTTCGTTACATGGCCCACTATCAATGAGGCGCATCCGCTTGCTTTGGAATATTCAATTATTTTTGAACTCGCCTCCCTTATCTGTGAAGCAGATCCCCCTCCCCCCGGAGCTGAAAGGGCCTGGATGGAATCAAAAACCACGAGGCTGGGGCCAAGCTTCCCCGCATCCGACAGCGCTTCTTCGATTTCTCTTGTGTAGGCTGCAAAGAGGTTGGGATTAAAAGCTCCCACCCTTTTCATCCTCCCCGCCAGCTGCGGGTAAGATTCCTCTGCCGAAATATATAGGACTTTTCCTCCTGCTTCTGCGATCTTGGCGCACGACTGCAAAAGCAGGGTTGATTTTCCGATTCCGGGCTCTCCCGCCAGGAGAATGACGGAGCCGGGCACAATTCCTCCCCCTAAAACCCTGTCAAATTCGCCAAACCCCGTAGAAATCCTTTTCTCTTCTTCGGCAGACAAACCGGGCGAGGGGTAAATCTTGCCGGCTTTGCGCTCTTCCCCTTTCCCCTCGGGCTTTTCCTCTCTTTCTTCAAGCTCCCAGTTCCCGCATTCGGGGCACCTGCCGTACCACTTTGTGCTTTGCCACCCGCATTGGGTGCATACCCATTTTTTCATTTGCCTCCCTGATGGATTTCAAATTCCCTTATTAGAATGGGAAAAGTCATTATAAGCCTGAGGGCGCAGTTGGCAATCGGAAAGGGAGCCGTGAACTTTTTAAGGCTGGGCAGAAAGGCCTGTCCCAAAAGAATATGAGTACCGGTCAAGACAAGCCCGATCCCAGGGAGCACATGGGAGCCAGAATCGTGATAGTGGTGGTAGTGGCCGCCATCCTGGTGCTGATTTCAGCCTTCATTTGGCCCGGTTGGGCCCACAGGAAAAAAGAGAGCGCCCCTGCGCCCTCCTCTCAAACCCAAACTTCCCAAAGCCAGCCTGCAAGGACGGTACAATACGTGCCTCTTCCCCAAGGCGCTACAAAGCTGGAACAGGCCATGCCAAATTATGTCGGATCCTATGCCAGGGTATCGGTAAAGGCGGCTACGACATGGCAGAAAAGCTACCCCATAGAGGAGTGGGTGGTGACCTATGACAACGGAAAGAGCGATATCACGCTTCTGGCCGCCCAGTGGCCTTTGGCGGGAAATGCCGCAGGGGAGTACGCTTCCCTTTCCTCCGCCCTCCAGGGCACTTCCCTTTCTTCGGGAAAAGTCACAGTTTCAGGGCAGCAGACGGGGAGTTTTGAAGTGAAAAAGCAGGACAAGCCATCCCAGTCCACTGCGCTCTGGCAAAATTCCACCTGCGTCTTTGAGGCGCAGGGCCCCGGCACCAGCGCCCAGACCTTCTGGCAGGCTTTCCCGTTTTAGTCTTATGCTAGGATTAGCATTACATCGTTTATTTTCTTTGTAAGGAGGCAGAAATGGGATCGGTTATAAAGAAGCGCCGCAAGAGAATGAGCAAGAAGAAGCACCGCAAGATGCTGAGAAAGACCAGGCATCAGCGCAAGTAGGTTTCAGCCATCTGTTTTGAGTGATGGCTTTTTTTATTTTATGATTTTGATTCCGTTCTGCGTCGCCGCGATTACTTCGTTTACCATTCCCAGAAACATCCCGTGCTCTATAACCCCGGTTCTCTGCTTTAAGTCGTTTGCCAGGAAGGCAGGGTCTTTTATTTCTCCCAGATCCAGCTCTATCAGGTAGTTGGAGCTGTCGGTGAGGGCCGGCCCGTTTTCCCCCTTTTTAAAGGAGGGGTTAAGGCCGCACTCTTCTAGCTGCTTTAAAAGCTTGCCCGAACCGAATTTCACGACTTCCAGGCAAACTTTCCCCCGGAGGGCATCTACAAGCTTGCTTTCATCTACTATCCAGACGTAGTGATCTGAATTTTCGGCTACAATCTTTTCCCAAAGGAGGGCCCCTCCCATGCCTTTAAGCCCGTTAAGCTTGGGATCTACCGCATCGGCCCCGTCTACAGTAAGGTCGATTCTTCCCACCTTGTCTATATCACACACTTCCATTCCGCATTTTTTCAAAGCCTGGGCAGAGCGGATGGAAGTGGGCACGCAGCGGGCTTCGAGGCCTTCTTCCTTATGCCTTCGACCCAGCTCTTCTATAAAGTAGGCCACGGTAGAACCCGTCCCCACTCCCAAAGTCATGCCGTTTTCCACCATTTGGCAGGCTTTTACCCCCGCCTCTTTTTTGAGCTGAGAAATATCCATTTCAAATTCCTTTTAAAGAACTTTTCGATTCCTCCGGGAGCCGATCCTCCCTGGCTCCCTTCGCCACGTCTTTGGCATAGCCCGAGGCCAAAGAGTCGGCTATCTCGTTGAAAGCGTCGCCTGCATGGCCTTTGACCCATGCAAATTCAACGCTACCACTTCTTTGGGAAATTTCTTTTTCTATCGCCTGAATGAGGGGGAGGTTTTTTATGCTGGATCCGTCGTTCTTTTTCCAGCCCCGCTTTTTCCACGCTTTCACCCAGTCGCGGCTGCAGCCTATGGCGTAGCGTGAATCTGTTTCTATGAGAAGGTTCCCCTCTTTGAAGCGGCGAAGGGCCATCAAGACTGCCGTCAGCTCTCCTACCTGGTTTGTCCCCTGCCTGCATCCCCCGCTTTCTTTTTCCCCCGTCTCATGGTCCACCCACGCCCAGCCCATGGCCCCCCTCGGATTTGAGAGGGCAGATCCGTCCGTTGAGATTTTGCGGGGGAAGGGGGAGGTTCCCTGCGAAGATCGTGCCCCCGAAGAGGCAAAAGCGGCGCTTCTTTGCCTTCCCCACTTCATTTTCCCCTCGCAGAGGAAGGAGGCGGGGGCGGGCCCGGCGTGAGTGAGGCAGAAAACGGCCTTTTCAGTTCTTGAAGAAATCGGGGAAGGAAGGCAGGAGGGGTCGAACCAGCCCGAGCTTTCATTTTCCCCGTCCGGGCAGCCCGGGATCTGTCCACCGGGGGCAGAGCAGTAAAAAAGAATGTTTAGGGCGAGGATCTCGTCTCCGTTTGGGTAGATTTTGGGCTCATCCATGGATTGGACGTTGGCTATGAATATGGGCTCGCACTCTACGCCCGTTTCTTCTTTAACTTCCCTTTTTACTGCATCTGCAGGCTGCTCTCCGGGCTCTATTATCCCCGCCACCATGCACCAGAGCCCGTCGTCTTTTCTCTTTGCCAGAAGAATTTTTCCTTCTTCGTTTTCTACTATGCCTTCTACTGCGCTGATCCAAAGCCTTTCGTTTCCCACTTTTTTTCTCAAATCCAGTATGTAGTCGGGAGTCATCTCTTCCTTTCAGAGGCTGTAGCGGTTATTTGACTGAGTTTGAAGGTAGGTGGCAGAAGATCCCGTACCCACCCTAAAACCTGAAAAAGGCTCGTTTCCGGCCTTAACTACAAAACTGGGGGAGAGCTCGAAGGAAAAATTCTCTGTTTTATACGGGCTTTCCAGTACTGCAGAGCATGAAAGCTGCTGCTGGGAGCAGGAAGCCGTTTGCCCCCCCGATGCCTCGGGGGCGGAAAAAGAGAGAGTGGATCCGGAAAGGGTGTAGGGGACGGGGGAGGGAGCTTTGAAAGCGGCGTTTTGAACGTCTTCTATGCTCCTTTGCGCCGCTTCTATCGCCTTCTGGGCATTTTGTATCTGGCTTTGCCTGGCGGCGGAGTTTCCCTGGGCCGAAGAGGAAGCCATGGCGGTTCTAGCCCCGCTTTCTATGGCCTTCTGGGTGGAAATTATCTGGTTAAAGGAAGCCACGTCGCTTTTAACGCTTTGTTCAAATTGCGCCTTGTCCATATTCAGGGCATCTTTAAGGATCTCTTCCTTGCTTTTGCCGAAAATCTGGGCGTAAGTGAAGCCGGATGTAGTGTTATAGGCAGTGACGCTTCCGGATGAAAAGTAGAGAATCTGGGAGATAGGCACCTTGGAACCCGCAGGGTAGGTGGATACAAACCAGACAGATGGAGAAGAAAAGGCCTGGGAAGCGCTTTCCTGACTGGGAGTGTTTCCGCATCCCGCCAGGAAGGGGAGGATGAGGAGTGGGCCCAAAAGCAGGGCTGACAAATATTTCATATACCGCACTGTTTCACCTTCTCAGTTTATGATAGCCCAGTAAAAACAGAGCGCTCGGAGGGAAAAATGACAAAAAGAGAGGAAAAAAGCGAAGGCGAAATATGGGGGGAAATTTGGTCGAAAAAGGGCGAAAAAGAAGAGATGGCCCCCTCCAGAATGAAGGAGGCCCTCAAACTTTTAGGCTCCCCCCAATCCCTTTTCGCCCCCATTTTTCTGTGGGGGGAGGGAAAAGAAAGTTCGTGCGCCCTTTTGGATTCGCTTTTGCAAACTTACGGGGTGGGGGCAGGTGTTTTTTGCTCTGGAGCCAAAGATCTTAAGGGCTCTATCAAAGTGAGGGGGGAAAGCCCCTCTTCAAAGAGGCTTTCCGATCTCTATGGGGAACTTACAAATTTTCTTTCCCTTGCCGAAAAGAAGTTTGAAAAGGAAGGCCTTGGAAAAATGGGTCCGATGGAAGTTCTGCTCTGCTTTTCGGCCCTGGAATTTTCGGACGAACCGGTGGACGTGGCCATGTTTGAAGTGCCTAACGAGGGGTTTGAAGGGATTTTTGAAGCCCTGGGCCCTTCGGGGCTGATATTGACTTCCGATCCTTCTTCTCCCCTCCCCATAGATCTTGCGCAGTCTTCCCCCTTCACCGCTTCCCTCCTGCAGAGAGAAGAGGAGATGGAAAGCATCAGGGAGGCTGCCCGGGAATCGGGAGCCTGCCTTTTGGTGGACGGAGAGGATTTGAGAGTGTCTAACGACCTTTTGGCCGTAGGAGGCCAGGTGGCAGATCTTTGCACTCCCAGGGGCCTTTACCCCCAGGTGCCCATAAAGCTTTTCGGGGAGTTTGAGGCCCACCTCTCCCTCCTCTGCCTTTCAACTGCAGAGAGGCTGCTAAGCGAAGGAAAGCTTGAAGAGGATTTGGTCTCGGAAGCCTTTTCCACAGTCAAGATCCCCGGAAGCTTGAAGGTGGAAAAGGCCGATCCTTTAACGCTCTCCTCTTCTGCCGCTTCCCCGTTTAAAACGGAGCTGTGCCTCTCGGCCTTAGAAGAAACCTTCCACCCCTCTTGGCTTGCAGTAGTGCTGGCCGCGGGAAAAAATTTTGACCCCGCTTCTTTAAAGGTTTTGGAAAGGTCCTGCGATCTTTTAATCGTGACGCAGATCTCGGGAGGAAAAGCGGGGGCCGAAGCTGTTTTTTCTTTGGCAGGAGACTACTTTGATTCTTCGCGCCTTCTATGCGTTCCCGATTTTTCTTCTGCCCTCAAAAAAGGGAGGGAAGCGGCCCTCGGACAGGAAGAGGGATGCGTGCTTGTAATGGGGGGAATGGAAGCCGTCAGGCAGGCTGAAAAAGATCTCAGTTAATCTCTTTTTCCCACTCTTTTACGATGGAAGGGTCAGACTTTTGAGCAACCTTCTTCCCTGCCACTTTTACCCAGTCTTCTTCCCCCTTCCCCACCAGAAGCACCACGTTGTGCCGGCCGGTCTTTTCAGAGTCTTTCTTGGCCCCGTTGAGCGCTGAAAGCACGGCCAGGGTCCTGTCATCCTCCCTTTCGACCCGGGTATTGGGATTGTCTACCGCCTTTTCTATTTGGGCATCTATCTGATCTAGGGAATCAAAATCCCTGTCGTCAGTCGTTAGAATGAGCCTGCCCGCTCCAAGCGACGCGGCTTTGCCAAGCCCCTCCCTGCGGTTAAGGCCTTTGGTTCCGGTAGCTCCCGTAACTACGGTTATGAAAGGATCTTTGAAAGCCGACTGCACGTGGCGTATAAGGGATGCCAAAGACAGGTAATTGTGGGCGTAGTCGACGTAGACCGTAACGCCCGGCGCCGGATCCATCCTTTCCATGCGCCCTGCAACTTTCACTTTCTCTAAGGCGTGCAGGGCGGGGCTCTCTGTAGGAACTCCGCATTCTATTGCAAGAGCTATGGCGGCCATGGCGTTGGCGAGGTTAAAGTCTCCCTCCATTGCCAAATCGAACGCCCCCAGGCTCTTTCCTTCAAAAAAGATTTCGCTCCCCTTTTCGCCTTTCTTTAAGTAAAGGTCTGAGGAAGAGGAGGAGAGGGAAAAAGAGAGGCTCCGGCTTTTCTTTTCGGCTTCTTCTTTTATCAGCCCCTCAAACTTTCCAAGATCTGCGCTGTAAACGGCGCTCCTGCTGTTTTTAAGAAGCTGGCGCTTGCAGAAAAAGTAGTCCTCAAAATTGGGGTGCTCACTGGGAGAGACGTGGTCGGGGGAGATATTCAAAAAAGCCCCCGCATCAAACTCAATACCCTCGACCCTTGAAACTTTGTAGGCCTGGCTCGACACTTCCATTACAAAGTGGCCAACGCCGTGCTCGAGGGCATCGCTTAGGGCTTTGAAGATGTCTAGAGATTCGGGAGTAGTGAGAGAAGAAGGGGTGAAGGTTTTTCCGTCCGAGCAATTTTTGTCGGAAGAGAGCAGGCCGCAGCTCCCAAAATATGAAGAAAGGATGGCGTGGGTGAAGAAGGCTGTGGTCGTCTTTCCCTTGGTTCCCGTAATTGCAGCCAAACATATCCTCTCTTGGGGGTAGGAATAAAAGTAGGCGCCCACTTTAGCCATGGCCTTAGAGACGTCTTGAACCACGATCGCCGTGGCCGAAGATGAAAGATAGGGGCGGGAAGAGACATAAAAGAGGCTTTGAGAACTCTTAAGGTACTCTTCTTTAAACGCTCCCTTGCAAAACAGGAGAGTCGAGGGGGAAGCGGTTTTTGAAGTGTAGGAAAGAGAATCTATATTAAACTCGGTAAGATCGCCTTCGTTGCGGCTCCACTTGTCTTTGGAAATGACTTCCCTCAGCAGCCCCTCTTTCTTTAAGAGCCTGACTATGTTTCTTATGTTTTCTTTTCTCTGCACTACAGGCCCCACTCTTCCTCTACTTTGAAAGCTCCGTTATTTTCTGCCCATTCATTTCTTCCCTTTGCCCATTTTCTGTAGGCATCCCTTTGCCACTCCATGGCGTAGTAGGGTATTTCGGGATGGGCCTTTAAGATGAGGCACAAAAGATCCAAGACGGCTTGGGTGTCGACTTGGGCGTCGTGGTAGCCTCCCCTGGGAGCAGCCCCCCACCACTGCATGGCGCTTTCAAGATTCCTTTTTCCGGGCCTGCGGGAAAGGTATCTGTCCATGACGAGGGGGTCAAGGACGAAAATCCGGGAGAGTTTTTCTGCAAGGTCTTTTCTGCCGACCTTTTCCAAATCCCCCTTGAGCATCTTCACGTCAAACTTGGCGTTGTATGCCACAAGCGGAATGCCCTTTTTTTGGGCAAGGAGAATGGCCTCGGCTATCTTTTCCACTTCTTCTTTTTGATTTTTCCCGTTCTTTTCTACAAATTCCTGCGTAAACCCGTTTACGGCCGACGCTTTGGGATCGATTGGGGTATTGGGATTTATCAGAAAGTTAAAGACTTTATCTTCCCCGCTTTGCCTGTCTCTAAGGACCAGGGAGGCGGAGATAATGGAATCTTTTTTATAGTCCAGCCCTGTAGTTTCAGTGTCGAAGCCTAAAAGATCGCAAGTTGAAAGGTCTTCCGGTTGTTTTGGTATTTTTTCCAGTTCTTCCAAGATATCCATGATCGCCCTTATCACGTTTCCGCTTTTTCTATCTGATATTATCTATTTTCGATCCTACTAAATCCGAATCTAAGAAAATGAAGGCCGGATTTATCGGAAAAGAGGAAAGATGGCAGCAATTAAGATAGGCATAAATGGATTTGGGCGCATAGGGCGCCTGGCATTCCGCCGTATTTTCCAGCTTCAGCAGCAGGGAGGCGGCAACCAAATAGAAGTGGTGGCCATAAACGACCTGACCACTCCCGCCATGCTCGCCTACCTTCTCAAGTATGACAGCACCCACGGCAGGCTCCGTCACTTGGATGGAAGCGAAGTGGAAGTGGAAAGCGATGATTTGCACATCATCGTGGATGGGAAAGCTTACAGGGTTTACGCGGAAAAAGACGCCTCTCAGATTCCCTGGGTCAAGGAAGAGGGAGTAGATTACGTCCTTGAGTGCACCGGTTTTTACACTTCCTTTGAAAAGAGCCAGGCTCACATTAAGGCAGGGGTAAAGAAGGTACTCGTCTCCGCTCCCTGCAAGGACGATGTAACTCCGACCATAGTCTACGGAGTGAACCACAAGATCTTGAAGAAAGAAGACACCGTAGTTTCTGCAGGCTCTTGCACCACCAATTCTTTGGCGCCCATGGTAGATCTATTAGACAAGCGCTTTGGCATAAAGGCAGGATTTATGACTACCATCCATGCCTACACTGCCTCCCAAATGCTTTTGGACGGACCCCGCTTCTCAAATGCCAGGAGCAACAGGAGCGCGAGCGTAAATACCGTAGCCCACTCGAGCGGAGCTGCTAGCGCCATAGGAAAAGTAGTTCCCTCGGTAGACGGAAAGCTTACCGGCCACGCCCAGAGGGTGGCAGTGTGTGACGGATCTGTGACCGAGCTAACTTCCCTCCTGGGCAGGGAAACTACCAAAGAAGAGATCAACTCCCTCTTCAAGGAGGCCTTCTCCAACACCGATTACTTTGGCTACAACGGAGACGGAATAGTTTCAAGCGACATAATCGGAGATTCGCACGGAGGCGTTTTCGATCCTACCCAGACCGATGTTCTCACCACCCCCTCCGGACAGCTTGTGAGGACCGTTTCCTTCTACGACAACGAATACGGCTTTACATGCAACATGATTAGAACTTTGCTTTATTTTGCAGAGCTTTAGAAAATAAAAATGGCGGGATCTCTCCCGCCGTTTTTATGTTTTACCTTTAAGCGTTCGGCCTCTTGCCATGGCACGCGGCGCTGTGCCTTCTGGCCCTGCGCATTCTTCCTCTTTTTGCCACGTTACCTCCTTTTCCTTAACTTTGCGGCAATTACATGCTTTCAATCAAGGCGAAGCATTTTTCCAACAAGTCCAAAGGGGCTTTGTCGGGCCTAAGCACCCGCTTTATAAGTTCCAAAAGCTCCTTTTCCTGGGCGTCGGCATCCCTATCCGGATTGAAACCCTCAGTAAACTTGCTTTCCCTTCCCAGGATTTGCTCTAAAGCGAGCCCCGCCTGGTAAAGATCTGAAAAATCTTCCATGCAAACTACATCCGTGCAGCCTGTTTTCACCATCACCAGGGACATCCCTGTTTTTCGGGGGCTCATATTCACCTCTCTCCGTTACTAATTGCCAGTTCGATCTTATATTCTAGTTCACGGCCTTTATTCCGGGTTTTGCGTAGGAAGCCAGCTCCTTTTTTAGCTGGTTTCTTGCCCTGTTTAGCCTACTCATTACAGTGCCTATTTTTATATTGTTCTCTTCGGCCACCTGCTTATAGCTTTTGCCGTCTACCGCGGCCTCTATAAAAATCTTCCTTCTCTCTTCCGGAAGCCTGTTTAGCGCATCCAGGATGTCTCCGGAAATCAGCCCGTCCATATAAGTCTGCTCACTGCTTTTAGTGGATCCCGGGTTGCTTCTTTCCGCTTGCAAAAGCTTGCTGTCGCTGTAATCTCCCGTGAAGGCGTCCAATTTCTTAGGCCTTCTTTGGGCCTTATGGTATTGGTTGAAATAAGTGTTTTTTAAAATCGTGCTAAGCCACGCTTCCAAATTGGTTCCAGGCTTGAAGGAACTGAAAGCCTTAAACCCTTTCTCAAAAGTGTCTTGCACAAGGTCTTCGGCATCAAAAGGATTGTTGGTGTATTTCATGGCCTGCCTGTAAAGCATATCCACTGCGGGCAGGGCTTGTTGTTCAAATATTTTTTTAGAGTTTTCTTCAGCATCCATAAGCCGATCCAAACTTTTTGTCATTCCGTTTCTATTTTCTAGAATATACCCCCTGTTTTAATTTCATCCCGCTCTCAGAGTATGATTATGAAAGTCGGCTTGAAGAATCAAGAAAGTGGAGAAATCCCACCTGAGGGCCTTCTGTGGCGCTGGGTTTTGATTACAAGTGCGTTTTTATTTTGACTTTCTCACTCTGAGGATTGGAGAAGTTATAAGCGATTTAAGGATTAATGAGGAGATCAAGTCCCCTCAAGTCCGATTGATTGGACCTAATGGCGAACAGGTAGGAGTGATCTCTACCTCTACCGCGATGAATCTGGCCAGAGAGGCCAATCTGGACTTGGTGGAAGTGGCCTCCCAGGCCGTCCCCCCCGTGGTCAAACTAATAGACTATGGCAAATTCAAGTACGATGAGACGATAAAACAGCGCAATGCCAAGCGCAACCAGAACAGGGCGGAGCTTAAAGAGATAAGGTTCCGACTCAAAATCGACGATCACGATTTTGAGACTAAAGAGAACCACACTCGAAAGTTTCTCCAAGGCGGAGATAAGGTCAAAGTGACGATAATGCTCCGAGGAAGGGAAAGAGCCCACCCCATAGGCGGAAAAGAACTTCTCTTCCGACTCGCCCAGGGCGTTGCAGATATCAGTTCCATCGAAAACCAGCCCAGACAGGATGGGAGAGACATCTATATGACCCTCACTCCCAAGGTTAAAAAAGTACATAGCGAATCTGAGCAAAGGCGCAGAGGGGAAGAGGCCAAGGCTGAAAGGTTGAGCAGACAGGCTGCGCACCTTTTGGCCAAGGAAAAAGCTCAATCTGAACAGACTAAGGAGGAAAGCGATGCCCAAGGCAAAGACTAGGAGAGCCGTAGCCAAGCGCATGAAGGTGACCGGATCTGGAAAGCTGATAGCTTGCGGATGCGGGATGCGCCACCACTTGGAGTGCAAGAGCGCCCACAAGAAGCGCGAGCTGAGCGCTGACGACAATATAGCTCAGTGCGAAGAAAAAGTTACTTGGAGAATGCTCGGGAAGAAGAAATAGAGGTTAGAGATGGCACGTGTAAAGAGAGCCGTAAACGCCCACAAGAAGCGCCGCGTAGTGCTCGAAAGGGCCAAGGGTTACAGGGGCGCCAGGTCCAGATCCTACAGAAGGGCAAAAGAGCAGCTTCTGCACTCTTTTAATTACTCCTTCAGAGACAGGCGCCACCGCGCAGGCCAATTTAGGAGGCTGTGGATTGAAAGGATCAACGCCGCTGTCCGTGAGGAAGGCCTGACATACAACCGCTTCATTCAGGGCGTCAGACTGGCAGGAATAGATCTGGACAGGCGCAGCCTGGCAGATCTGGCCGTGCAGGATCCCGAGGTCTTTTCTTCCTTGGTTGCCAAAGCCAAGGCAGCTCTTCCGATAGACGTAAACAAGCCCGTCGATCACATAGCCGAGTAGGCAATAAAAAAACGGCCCGTTAAGACCGTTGGAATAGAAAGTCGGGCTGACAGGATTTGAACCTGCGACACCTCGGCCCCCAGCCGAGTGCGCTACCAAGCTGCGCTACAGCCCGCTGAGAAATAATTATACATATTGCGCAGAAATTCTGCCAACTTTTCTTCGGATTGACTTTGTATGGCAAAAGATCTTTTAGGGCGCGAATTTGAGCCTTTTTCCCCACCTCCGCTTCAAAGGCGCAGCACGGCTCCCGTGATAGCTGTGGTAAATCAAAAAGGCGGCGTAGGAAAAACTACCAGCACCATAAACATAGCCGGCGTTCTCTCCCAGTTAGGAAGGAAAGTGTTGGCAGTAGACTTCGATCCCCAGGGCGCCCTCACAGCCGGTCTGGGGGTGGACGGGAACTCAAAAGACAAGACGATTTATGACCTTCTTTTCGATCCCTCATTGGATGTGAAGGACGCCATAATACACACCCGTTTCAAAGGCCTTGACTTATTGCCGGCAAATATTGATTTATCAGCTGCAGAAATTCAGCTGGTCACGGAGATGGGACGCGAGAGGATTTTACAGGGGGTGCTTTCCCCGGTCTTGGGAGACTACGACGCCATTCTCATCGATTGCCAGCCTTCTTTGGGCCTTTTGACGGTAAATGCCCTCACGGCTTCTTCGGGGGTTATAATCCCGGTCTCTACGGAGTACTTTGCCCTGAGGGGCGTAGCCCTCCTTATGGACTCTATAAAGAGGGTAAAAAGCCGGATCAACCCCTCTCTTGAGGTATTTGGAGTGCTGCCTACGATGTACACGACCAATACCAACCATGCCCAGGAATCTTTAAACAGGCTTTATGATGCCTTCGGAGACAAGCTTTTCCACACTGCGATCTCCAGATCCATCAAACTCCCCGATGCTTCAGTAGCCGGGGCCCCCATCACTTTCTATGCACCGGAACACAAGGTGGCCAAAGAATACAGGGAAGCCACTTACGAAATTCTGGCCAAAAAATTCATCGCTTAAGACTTGACTGGAGAAATACGGACGATGATCAAACCGGATATACGGAATGTAGCCATAATAGCCCACGTGGATCACGGCAAGACCACACTGGTAGACGCCTTGTTAAAGCAGGCCCACGCTTTTTCAGACAGGCAGAAAGTGCCTGACAGGGTCATGGACAGCGGGGAAATAGAAAGAGAAAAGGGCATAACCATCCTTGCCAAAAATACGGCCATAAATTACAGCGGAGAGGCCGCGGCAAAGAAGGGGCAAAAAAGCATTACCATAAACCTCATAGACACTCCCGGACACGCAGATTTCGGAGGGGAAGTGGAAAGGGGCTTGTCCATGGTGGACGGGGCTATACTTCTCGTGGACGCCTCCGAAGGCCCGCTTCCCCAGACCCGTTTTGTTTTAAGAAAGGCCCTGGAGGCAAAGCTTCCCATAATACTTGTCATAAACAAGACAGACAGGCCGGATTCTAGGATTGCCCAGGTGGTTAGCGAAACTACCGACCTTCTTTTGTCCTTGGCAGAAGACGTGATGGCGGAAGGAGTGGAGGTGGACATAGACAAGCTCTGCTCCCTTCCGGTTCTCTACGCCTGCGCCAAAGCGGGCAGGGCGGACACCGTCAGGCCAAAAGACGGGCAGATGCCCGCAAACGGGGATTTGGAGCCTCTTTTTGCAGCCCTGGTAAACGAAATACCGGCCCCCACCTACGATCCAAACTCCCCCCTCCAGGCCCTGGTCACAAATATCGACTCCTCTGATTTTTTGGGCCGCCTCGGACTTATCCGCGTTTACAACGGTGTGATAGAAAAAGGGAAGACATACGGGCTGGTCAGAGAAAAGGGAATGGAAAGCTTTAAAGTGACCGAGCTGCTCAGAACTTACGGCTTAAACCGTTTGCCCTCCCCTTCCGCCGGCCCCGGAGACATAGTTGCCGTGGCGGGCGTGCAAGACATCATGATAGGCGAGAGCATAGTGGATTTAAACGACCCCAGGCCGCTTGGAGTGATACACATAGACGAGCCCGCTATTTCCATGACTTTCGGCATAAACGATTCCCCCCTCGCAGGAACCGAAGGAAAGGATCACAAGCTCACGGCCAGAATGCTTAAAGACAGGCTGGACAGAGAGCTTGTGGGAAACGTATCCATAAAGGTCCTTCCAACCGATCGGCCTGATATGTGGAAAGTCATGGGGAGGGGGGAACTGGCCCTCTCCGTCTTGGCGGAGCAGATGAGGAGGGAGGGCTACGAACTCACCCTGGGACGCCCTCAGGTTGTAACCCGAAAAGGCGAGGACGGATCTGTGCTGGAGCCTTTTGAAGAGGCCACTATAGACGTCCCTAGCGAATTTGTGGGAGCCGTCAGCCAGCTTATGGCCCTTCGCAAAGGGATAATGGTTTCCATGAAGGACCACGGGTCCGGGTGGGTGCGCCTCGTCTTCTCCGTTCCTTCAAGAGGGCTTATAGGCATTAGAGCCAAGCTCCTTACAGACACCCACGGCACCGCCGTCAGCTCGTCTCTGCTCACAGGCTACAAGCCGTGGGCAGGAGAAATCGTCACCAGGCAGAGCGGATCTATGGTGTCGGGAACAAGGGGGACTGCCACCCCTTACGCCATGCAGCACCTTCAGGCCAGGGGCATTTTCTTTGTGGAGCCCCAGAGCCAGGTTTATGAGGGCCAGGTCGTAGGGATTGCAAACAAGCCCAATGATTTGGATGTAAATATTACGGTGGCGAAGCACATGACCAATATGAGGTCGTCTACCGCAGATGTGTTTGAAACCCTCACTCCCCCCATCACCCTAAGCCTCGAAGAGGCTTTAGACTTTGCAGCGGAGGACGAATGCGTAGAAGTTACGCCGGAGGCCATAAGGGTCAGAAAGATCATCCTCAACAGGGAGCAGTGGTACAAGTGGCGCGCCAGGCAGGCCAGGGAAACCAGATAAAGTCGGTCCTGGCCTGGGTTAGGATCGCGCTCTTTGCCCTCTTTTCCGCCCTTTTGGGCACGATGATTTCCAGAGACGGCGCAGATGGCCCTTTTCCATGGGGCCTTCTAATCTCGCTTCTTTTAATTTTCGTTGTCTCCCTTCTGGCAAGGAGGGACAAGAAAATCGCCGGGGTGGGAATGTGTTTGATGTTTTCAAGCGCCATGGCATGGATTTTGGCGCTTCTTCCGGGGGCGGGGGGAAGCATTTTAGTCCCTATCGCCTCCCCCGCCTTTACTACATTTTTCAGCGCCTTTGCAGGCTATATCTGGCTTTTTGGCCTGATAGTGGTTCAGATCATAACGGCCCTGCTCCCTAGAAAGTGGTTTTCGGAAAAAAAATAGCCGCTCGGTTTTAGAATGTTACAGATGGCGACGCTTATTTCCACATCCAATTTGAACGGCTTGCGCGCCGCATGGCGCAAGGGAATGGGAGGCTGGATAGACAGGACCCTTCCCGATGTACTCTGCATG
Source organism: Aeriscardovia sp. (assembly GCA_017413255.1). Lineage (GTDB taxonomy): Bacteria > Actinomycetota > Actinomycetes > Actinomycetales > Bifidobacteriaceae > RGIG1476. The sequence goes on from JAFPUC010000007.1 coordinate 110,421, forward strand.
CAGGAAGTGCGCGCTCCCAAGGACGCGGCGGAGTCCATTTTTTCCGATATTTCCTCTCTCTACTCTTCTAAAGGAAAAAAGCTTTATGCGGCCTATCAGCTTTGCAAAATTCCCGGCAGAGCCGGAGTGGCGCTCCTTAGCGTCTTTCCTTTTGAAGATCTTTCTTTTGGTCTGAAAGGCCTGGATGACGATGTAGACAGCGGCAGGTGGATTGAAGCGCGCATAACCCTGAAAAGCGGAATAAAGCTTACGGTGGTATGCGCATACATCCATTCCGGAGACAGCATGGATGAGGAAAAGATGGATCAAAAATTCAGGTTTTTGGACACCGCCACCTGCAGGATTGAAGAACTCCTTTTGGCCAAAGAGGGAGAGCTTTTAATATGCGGCGACCTAAATATCGCCCACACCCCCTTAGACATCAAGAACGCAAAGTCAAATATAGACAGCTCCGGCTTTCTTCCCCAAGAGCGATCTTACCTGGACAAGTGGCTTTCTTTGGGCCTTGTAGACGAAGTGCGCAGCCTTTGCGGCCAAAAGCAGGGCCCGTACTCATGGTGGAGTTATAGGGGGCGGGCCTTTGACAACGATGCGGGCTGGAGGCTGGACTACGAGCTGGGGACGCCCGCCATTTCTTCAAAGGCGAAAAATTTCTTCATAGAAAGGGCTCCGTCCTACGATCTGCGCTTTAGCGATCACGGACCGGTAAGCGTCGAATACGAGTGCTAGGAGGCGTATTTTGTTTAAAAAGCGGGACAAGAAAAAGGAAGAGGACGCAAAAGAAGAGGCGGAGGAAAGAAAGGAAAAGGAAGAGAAGGAAAAAGAGATAGAGGAGGAAGAAATAGAAGAATCCGAGGGCGTAACAGGTCACTCGGGCCCCTACGACATTTCAGATCCCGATGCGCCGAAAGGGGAGTACCTGGATTTGGGAGGTCTTAAGATCCTTGGCAAGGGCGGCCTTTCCATGCGCCTCGTCCCTTCCCCCGACCAAAAAAACATAGCGGATCTGGCCTTTAGTTACGGCAGCTCTTCTCTTCAGCTCACCCTCCTCGCCTCCCCCAGACGCGTAAAGTTTTGGCAGGAACTGCGAAACGATATACTCTCCTCCCAAAAAGGCGCAACGGAAAAAGAAGGTACTTTCGGGCCTGAAGTATATTTCACCACCAAGGTAAGGGAGGGAGTGGAAATTCCCACCAGAATTGTAGGCGTAGACGGTCCCCGCTGGATGCTTCGAGGGATTTTTGCAGGCCCCGCCGCAGAAGGAGGGGAAGAAAAAGACTACTTGGACGACTTCTTCTCTACTGTAATTGCAAACAGGGGAACCGAGCCCCTGGCTCCCGGCGACCCCGTCCCGCTTGTCTTCCCCCCGCAGCTCCTTCCTCAAAATATGGCAAAGGCAGCCGCGGGCGAGGGCCCGGAGATGGTGGACGTGACTACAAAGCAGAGCGTGCAGGAGACCTTGGAAAGAGGCCCCATGTTTACGGAAATAAGATAGTTGGATAAAGGCGGCAAATGGCACAAGAGTCCGGAGAAAGAAGAAGGAGAAGGGTAGTCTCTTCTACCCTCCAACCCGCACCCGAACCGCAGCAAATGCGTCAAAACCCTCAGGAGGGGGGCAAAAAGGGCTTTGCCTCTATAGCCCAGAGCGACACCTTTTCCTTTATGGGCGCCGTGGGCGGCTGGAGAGGGATATTCGAAGCCGTAGGCCCCAGCGCAGTCTTCCTAATCCTCTACATCTGCACCCACAAGCTTTCTATAGCCGTAGTGTGCTCCATAGGGATTTCGCTGTTTTTCATAGCGTGGAGATTTATAATGCGCGAAAAGATGAGGAGCGCCATAGTGGGCCTCATCCTCTCCTGCATTTATTTGGGGGCAGCTGCCCTGAGCCACAGCGCGAGAAATTATTACCTTCCCGCTTTTATTCTCGATTTTTGCGCAGTCATAGTCTTTCTAATCACCCTTTTGTGCCGTTTTCCGATTTTGGGGATATTGGTGGAGTTTTTCCACACTCCCCCCAAAAACGGACTTAGGGTGTGGGCCAAAGAATGGAATGGGGACAAGGCCCTCCACAAAGCCTATATGAAGGCCACCTGGGTGTGGGTGGCCCTGTTTTCCATCCGCCTCATCATAGAGGTCCCCTTCTACTTTGCAGACAACATAGACGTGCTTGGAATACTGCACCTGGTGCTAGGCATCCCGCTTTACGCTGTGACGGTATGGCTGTGCTGGATGATAATTTCACCCCAGATAAAGAGAGTTGACAGAGCTAGGAAGTATGGCGGGGGAAGAGTTTAGAGTCGTAATCGAAAAGTTCGCAGATCAGGGCCGGTGCGTCACCCATATTGACGGGCGCACTGTCTTTGTGCGCTTCGCCCTGCCGGGGGAAGAAGTCCTAATTTCCATAGACCGGCCCGCAAGGAAGGAAGCGAGGTTCTGGACGGGGGAAGTAAAAGAAGTGTTTTCAGCTTCCCCTTTCAGGATAGATCCCTTGTGGAAGGAAGCGGGATCTGCGGCCGAAGGCGGGGGGATAGGCGGAGCGGACCTGTGCTTTGTAAGCCTTCAAGGCCAGATCGAGTGGAAAAAATGGGTGATAGAAAACCAGCTAAAGCGCCTGGGGGGGATTGAAGAAGAGTGCCCGGTAGAGAGATTAAAGTTTGACCTTGAAAACGGAGGCCTTCACTGGAGAAGCCGGATTGATCTTTTGACCAACTCCGATGGGCGCCCATCCATGAGGAAAAGGGAAAGCCACAGCCTGGTTCCGATTTCCACAATGCCGCTCTGTTACTCCCCCCTTTTGGAAGAGGCGAAAAAAGCCGGAATTTGGAAGACACCTCTTCCCAAAAACGCGCCTCTCCACCTGGCCGGCGGAAGCGGCGGGGAAGAGGGCAACTTCTATGTAGGGATTGGGGGGAAAAGGGCTGCAGGAAGGCAGACTTTGACTTGGAAAATACATTTGGATCGCCCCTACTGCTATGAAGTGGACGCCTGCTCCTTCTGGCAGGTCCACGTCATGGCGGCCCAGATCCTGGCAGAGTGCGTCTACGGGATGGCAAAGCCCTTCGCAGGAAAGCTGGCGTGGGATCTTTATTCGGGATCCGGTCTTTTTACCCTCCCCCTGGGATCTTTGTTTGCCAGGGTGCAGAGCGTAGAACAGGCTCCGACGGCGGTAAGGATGGCCAGGAAAAATACGGGGGACGGGAAAAAATTCTCCCTTTCCTGCGCAAAAGTGGAAAAAGCGCTCCCTTCCCTTTCATCTTCGCCGGATTTTGTCGTGGCAGATCCCGCAAGATCCGGCCTGGGGAGAGAAGTGTGTGAAGGATTAGCCAAAAAGGGGGTAAAAGCCCTGGCCTACGTCTCCTGCAACCCCACTACCTTCGCCAGAGACTGCAGGTATTTGACAGAGGAGGGATACCGCCTGGAGCAACTGCGCGCCTTTGACCTTTACCCCTGCACGCACCACGTTGAAGTCGCAGCGCTTCTTGCGCGCCCTTAACCGGTTTTTGAAACGGCAGGAGCCGGCTTTTGTCTTTACGGGCGCATAGGCGCGCAGGGAAGAAGAACTGCGAAGAGAATGCAGGCGAAGACCGCCTGCAATTTAGCATAAAAGACATAGTCAATAGTATTTTTCCAAAAGACTTGAAAGGCGAGAAATGAAATACAGCCAAGCCTGGAATGAAATGCACAAAACCCGCAGGCTTCCTACTTATTACGATCCCACGTTTCAAAATAATGACGAAGATGATTTTATAGGAGTGGTCAGGTGCGCGTGGTGCGGAAAGGAGGTAATCGCTGTTTGGGATAAAGAGAGGCTTTCAAAACGCTCCAGCAGATGCACCTACCCCTTTTACCCCCTTCCCTATCTGGGCCGCAATTCGGTAAGGAACTGCAAGACTGCAATATACGCCTACAGCAATCTGATAACGGCAGTGAAAAAGGAGTGCAACCTGTTTGAGGTGTTGGTCAACGTGCTTTTCCGCGTGCGAAATTCCGACGGCACCATAGCGACTGATTTCCTTGAAAACCCCCACAACGTAGAACTTTTATGCAGCAACTGCCTGCTGAAAACTGCCAGGCACGGCCAGTCGAGGAAGGTTACAAAGCTTAGAAATACCTATTACAGGGTGATTGTAACTTCACCCGCAAAAACCAAAGAAGAGGTTTTATCTGATTTGGGCCTTTAAAAGCGCGTAAGCTTTAGCATCCAATTTGAACAGCCCATTTAGGGGATCTTTCTTTGCGTGTGATCCGCCTCTCTTTTTTGTATAAGCCCGCGCTTTTGGATTATGAAAATAAATTGGATTATGAAAATAAAAATGGGATCCCCGGTAAGGGAAAGTGAAATACATGGAGCTCCCCCTTTCCCCTCCCGGCGGGGCAAACGGATCGAAAAGCCCATACATAGACCTCATAATAAAATTAGCTTGGAAATTTTGAGCGAAGGAAGCGGAAGATTAACAAGTCAAAAGTGAGACATGGAAATTACCAGGGGAGGCATCTGAAAACCGCTCCCCCTTCGACCCGTATCCGAAAAAAGGGGGGAAGCAGGCGCGCCGGAAAGCATCACTTTCTAAGCGACCTGCTTTTGGTATTTGCAGGGGCGCTCCTGGGGGCCGCGCTGAGGGTCCTAATAACACATTTTTGCGATTTAGTCCAGTACAGCTTCTACGGGTGGGACTGGACTTACCTTTTTATAAACGTCATAGGCGCTTTCGCTTTTGGCCTGCTTGTCTCGCTCTTCAAAGTCCGCTTCCCTTCCAAGGAAAAAAAATGGTACGTTTTTGTCTCTGAAAGCGCCGCGGCAAGCTTTACGGCATTTGACTTGGTCTTCTCACAGATTTCCCTGCTTTTTTTGCGGCCCAACATAGTCGTTCTTATTTTCTACGTAGCTGTAAATTTTGCCGCATGCATTGTATTTAGCTCGCTGGGTGTATTTTTGGGTTCGGGAAAAAAGCCCGCGGGGATAAAGAGATCCGGATCGCGTCACGAGCTTTCTTCGGAGCGGGGCAAAACGCGCCTCCCCGGCCCCCGCCACGGCTACTAAAGGCAGAAAAATGTGGATAGATGTTCTGGTAGTTGTAACTTCGGCCTTTGGTACGGCTTTAAGGTTTTGCCAGGATCGCTTCTTTAAGGGATTTAAAAACAGCCGTTCGGCCAGCATATTTGCAGCCAGCCTTATTTCCTGCCTTGTATGCGGAATACTGAACGCAATGATTTTTCTTTTGGAAACCTCGCCTGTTTTAAAGGAAGTGATATGTGCGGGCTTCCTTTGCGGCTATTCTTCCTTCGCGGTGCTCGGGACGGCGGCTGCGCTGCTGACAAAAAGAAAAAAAGGATGGGAAAAGTCCATCTTTTATTCCCTTTCCGCTTTCATCTTAAGCCTGTGTTTTTATTTCATAGGGTTTTTCGGTATTTTAGTTCTTCACTAGGATAGGGAAAGTAGGAGGTGCAAATTGAAAAATACGAGTTCTCCCCTTAGCGTGGCAGTGGGAAAGGGCGTGCAGGGTGCCTGCAAAATCCTAAAGAGGGGGCACTCTTTGCCGGGGATGATCGTAGAAAAGATGGATGCGGGATTTCTGTCTTCTGCCCTAAGACAGCTTCCTTTGGGCACGATGATTGTCTGCGGAACTAACGGAAAAACTACGACGGCGCGCCTGATTGCCCAGGCCCTCTCTTCTTTGGGGCTTAAGACGGTTACAAATGATTCGGGAGCAAACTTTACAAGGGGAATTATTTCCTCCCTTCTGCCCCTTATGACTCCTTCCGGAAAGCTCCCCTGCGATATCGGGGTGTTTGAACTGGATGAGGCATGGGCCCCTATATTCTGCAGGCAGTTCCCGCCGGATTATGCCCTCATTTTGAACTGCTGCAGAGATCAGCTGGACCGCTACGGGGAAAGGGATGCGGTCGAAGCCATGCTTTCCCAAGTAGCCTCTTTTGCCAAAAGGGGCCTTATACTGAATGCTGCAGACAGGAGGGTGAAGGGTTTTTCCAGCCGTTTTCCGGAGGCCAAGACCTCCTTTTACGGTTTTGACCTTTCCCTGTCTCCCCTATTTCCCGGCGATGAAGACTTGATATGCATGAGGCATGGGTGCGTTTCCCCCGTTCAAAGCGACTTGGCTTCGGTGGTGCTTAGGGCGATAACCGGAAATACTGCCACTTTTGAAATTGAAGGGCAAAAGCTCTCCCTTGAAATGGGGATAAAGGGCAGTTTCAATTTTCTAAATGCCGCCGCCGCAATTTGCGGAATTTTAAATATAGCCCGAACCTGCCCCGCCCTTAAAAATTCGGTCCGCTTTAAGGATCTGGACTTAGGGCCTAAAGCCGTTGCAGAGGCCGTCTCCAAGGTCCGTCCAGCCTTCGGAAGGGGGGAAGGGTTCAAAATCGGGCAATCTCATGTAGAGATGGTCCTTGTCAAAAACCCCGTGGGCTTTTCTTCGGCCCTGCGTTCAATCCCGCTTGAAGGAAAAGAAGTAATGGTAGCTTTAAATGACCAAAGCGCCGACGGCAGGGATGTGAGCTGGATATATGACGTGGACTATTCAAACCTGTCTACGATCAAGGCCGTGAGCGGGCAGAGAGCTTTTGACATGGCCCTGTGCCTGGAATACAACGGCAAAAAAGTGGTGAGAGCCGATCTGGACATAGAGGAAAGCCTGATGCACTTTCTTGAGGGCGGGGGCGACAAGATAATATTTTCCAGTTATACTTCCATGCTCTCCATCCGCAAAATCCTTTTGGATCTGGACAAGAGCAAAGGAGGGAATTTATATGCGGCGGATTGATGTTCTTTCCCTTTACACCAACGACATGAGCTTTTACGGGGATATGGGAAACGTCCTCATAGTTTCCAAAAGGCTCTCTTTTTATGGTTTTGAGCCTGTGGTCCACTTTTACAATCCGGGCGACAGCTTTCCCGATCATGTTGACATGATTTTGGGAGGAGGCGGACAAGATTCGGGGCAAAAGAATATATTCGACGATCTGCAGATGAGGGGGAAAATGCTGCGGCAGCTCTCAACCCAGGGCGTCCCTATGCTGATGATTTGCGGAATGTACCAGCTGTTTGGAAAGTACTTTCTAACCAATTCCGGAAAAAAGATTCCCGGCATTTCTGTTTTTGACGTCTACACCGAGGCAACTTCCGACAGGCTTATAGGAAATCTGGTAGAGGAGTCGGAGCTGTTTGGAAGGCTGGCGGGCTTTGAAAACCATTCGGGCCAAACCTATTTTTCTTCCCCCCTCACCCCTCTGGGCAAAGTCACCTCGGGAGGGGGCAACAATTCAAAAGACGGAGTAGACGGGGTTATCGTAAATAACACCATAGGCACCTATCTTCACGGCCCGGTACTTTCCAAAAACCCCAAGCTGGCAGACTTTCTAATCTGCAAGGCGCAGCTGGAAAGATATGGGGAAGAGCAGCTCCCCCCCTCTCCGGTTTTACGCCGCATTGATGAACTGGCTGCCAAAGGCAACGAAGTCGCCAGCAGGAGGCCTAGATAGAGCGGGCATAAAAGTAAAGGTACTGTTGTAAAATCCCGGCTTTTTCGCCCATCTCCGGAAACGGGTTCACGCCCTTGAACCATTCGTTTATGATTTTTTCGATCCACACGTCCACAGGCGCGCAAGACATTCTGTGATAGCCGAAAAGAAGCACGCAGTTGGCTATCTTTTCTCCCACCCCCTTTATCTTTTTAAGTTCCAACTTAAGTTCGGCGTCGGGAAGGGCTGCAAGGGCGCCCAAATCCAGCTTCCCCTCCGCAACATTCTTTGCAGCTTCTTCTACGTAAGCTTGTCGGTAGCCCAGTTTGAAGGAAGAGAGATCGGAAAGAAGGGATGAGGGATCCGGAAAAGATTTGACCGTTCCTAGCGGAGTTTCTATTTCCCTCCCCCGCTCCCCGCTCATTTTTTCTACGCACGAACTTATGGCCGGGATATTTTTTCTCTGCGAAATTATAAAGCTTATCAGGCATTCCCACGGATCTTGCCGCAAAATCCTTATTCCTTTCCCAGCCTCTATCGCCTTTTTAAGATAGGGGTTTTCAAAGTCTTTTGGATCCATAAAATAGCTGTTTTCAAGATCGAAATAAGGTATCCATATTTTTTCCCACTCCTTTGGGGAACATGAGACTTCAAAAGTGCAGGGGGCTTTTTTTGTTATGAAAAGGGCGGAGGATTTGTAGATAAATCTGTAGACGCCTTCGTTTACCATTTTTGCCCTGAAGGTTTGCCCGCTTTCGGCAATCTTCTTCAAATCCATATCTTCATCGGTGATTCTTATCAATTTGCCCTCCTCGCGCCAAAAATCCAGTAGTCCGCGTCTTTTAGGTTTATATTGATGTAAGTGTATTTCTTTGAACCCAAACGCTGCGAAATCTCCAATAAGATAATGTACGCCTCCCGGGCTCAGGCGGAGGAAGAAGTTAAAGAGACCTACTTTAAAAGGGGAGTGTCACTTTTCGTATACCAATGCAGATGGTGCGGAAAATGGCATCTGACCAGTCATGATCCGAAACAATACAAACGCAGGAACGAAGAATTGTCTAAAAGAAGGCGGAAGGCCGGGAAAAAGGGTCGGGCTGGCAGGATTTGAACCTGTGACCCCCTCGTCCCGAACGAGGTGCGCTACCAAGCTGCGCTACAGCCCGCTTATTAAAAAATACCACAAGCCTTAAAATTTTCAATCTGGGCTCTGTATTGCTTTATAAAATTGCAGTGGGTAAAATAAAAGATGCGTGATAAACGCTTGCGGACATAGCTTAGTTGGTAAAGCGCGACCTTGCCAAGGTCGAGAGCGCGGGTTCGAGTCCCGTTGTCCGCTCCGGTTTTTTTTGAAACCATGGTGGGTGAACCAGGCGGTTAGGTACCGGTCTGCAAAACCGTTTAGATGAGTTCGACTCTCATACCCACCTCTCATCCACCACCTTGGGCGATTAGCGCAGCGGTAGCGCACTTCCCTGACACGGAAGGGGTCACAGGTCCGATTCCTGTATCGCCCACTTTTTAAGGGCGATTAGCGCAGCGGTAGCGCACTTCGTTCACACCGAAGGGGTCACAGGTCCGATTCCTGTATCGCCCACTTTTCATATCTTCACAAGGCTCACGCCTTTCTTCTATGCGGGGTATGTTTTCATTATGTCTCAATCAGGACAAGCAAAAATTAAAGTCAACGGATCTGAAAAACTTGTAGATCTTCCCCTGTCTGCCAAGGATGTTATTAAAGGGCAAAGCGGATGCGCGGCAGCAAAAATTAATGGGGAAATAAAGGACTGGTTAACACCTCTCAAAGATGGAGACGAGGTTGAAGATATTCTTCCCGGTTCCCAAGAGGCTTTGGCAGTCATGCGCCATTCGGCGACCCATGTGATGGCGCAAGCCGTGACCGACCTCTATCCTGAAGCCAAGCTTGGGGTAGGGCCTGTCATAGAGGACGGCTTTTACTACGACTTTGACGTTAAAACCCCCTTCACTCCGGAAGATCTGGAAAAGATCGAAAAGAAGATGAAGGAGATAATAGCCCAAAAGCAAAAGTTTGTAAGAAGGGAAGTGGGTTTTGAAGAGGCTCTAAGAGAAGAGGCCTCCCAGCCTTACAAGATCGAGCTGATAAAGGATAAGGAGGGGCAGACTCTGACCATGTACGACAACGTGGATCAGAGCGGAAAGACCGTATGGCAAGATCTTTGCCGCGGTCCCCATATGCAGGACACCGGAAAGATTGGAGCCGTAAAGCTCCTGCGCACCGCTTCAGCCTATTGGAAGGGAAACGAAAACAATCCCTCCATGCAGAGAATTTACGGAACGGCATGGTTTACAAAAGATGATCTCGACGCCTATATAAAGAGAAGAGAAGAAATAGCAAAAAGGGATCACAGGAAAATAGGCGAGGCCATGGACCTCTTCTCCTTCCCCACCGAACTTGGAGCGGGACTTGCCGTCTTTCACCCCAAAGGCGCAGCCGTAATTGAAACGATGAAGGACTACTCGAGGAGGATGCACCTTAAAAACGGATACTCCTTCGTACAAACCCCCCATGTCACAAAAGGGGACCTTTACAAGACCTCAGGGCACCTCAACTGGTATTCCGATTCGATGTATCCCCCAATGCACTTAGACGAGCTGAAAAACTCTGAAGGGGAAGTTATAAGGCAGGCTCAAAACTATTACCTAAAGCCCATGAATTGCCCCATGCACAACCTCATATACATGTCTAGGCAAAGGTCTTATAAGGAGCTGCCGCTCAGGCTATTTGAGTTCGGGACGGTCTACCGCTATGAAAAGTCGGGAGAAGTGCAGGGGCTGACCAGGATGCGCGGATTTACGCAAGACGACAGCCACATTTATTGCACCCCCGAGCAGATGGAAGAAGAGCTTTCAAATACTTTAAACTTTATCCTTACCGTTCTTAGGGACTTTGGCCTTAAGGACTTTTATCTGGAGCTTTCCACCAAAAATCCGAACAAGTACGTAGGCTCGGATGAAATTTGGCAGAAAGCTGAAGATACGCTCCGCAGAGTGGGAGAGGCATCCGGGCTTTCGCTAAAGCTGGATGAAGAAGGCGCGGCATTCTACGGTCCAAAGATTTCCGTAGAAATAAAAGACGCTTTGGGCAGGTTCTGGCAGCTTTCCACCCTGCAACTCGACTTTAACGAGCCCAGGCTTTTTGGCTTGGAGTATGTAAGCAAGGAGGGCGAGCACAAGGAGCCGGTAATGATCCATAGGGCGCTGTTTGGCTCCATAGAGCGCTTCTTTGCCATTCTTCTTGAGCACTACGCAGGGGCGCTTCCCGCATGGCTCGCCCCCACCCAGGTCCTTTTCATTCCCGTGACCGATCACAGCCAAGACTACCTCTCTTCCATCGCCAAAGAGCTCGAGTCTTGTGAACTAAGGGTGGAAAAAGACTTTTCTTCCGACAGATTTGGAAAGAAGATAAGAAATTCGGTACAAACTAAAGCACCCTTCGTTCTCATAGCCGGCCCTAAGGACGAGGAAGCCAAAACTGTCAGCTTCAGGTTCAGGGACGGATCGCAGCTAAATTCCATTCCCAAAGAAAAGGTTTCCGATCTTATAGAGAGGGCCTGCAAGGATAAGATTCAAGTTAATACGGCAGAGGATCTAAAATCGTACATGTAATAGCGATAGGAGGGAAATATGTCCGGGCATTCAAAATGGGCGACCACCAAGCACAAGAAGGCCGCAATAGACGCAAAGAGGGGCAAGCTCTTTGCAAAGCTTATTAAAAACATCGAGATTGCAGCCAAGCAGGGCGGCCCAGATCCTGACGGCAACCCCACTCTTTATGATGCGATTTATAAGGCGAAGAAGAATTCTGTTCCTGCAGACAACATAAAGAGGGCCGTAAAGAGGGGCAGCGGAGCTGAAGGCGGCAGCGTAAACTACGAGACCATAACCTATGAAGGCTATGCCCCCGGAGGGGTGGGCCTCATTATCGAGTGCCTTACCGACAACCACAATAGGGCTGCGGCAGAAGTCAGAAGCACTCTCGGAAAGAACGGAGGATCCCTTGCATCTTCCGGCTCAGTGGCATTTAACTTTGCCAGGAAGGGCGAAATTGAGGTTCCTTCGGAAAACGTAGACTACGATGAGCTGTTTTCAGTCGCGGCCGAGGCGGGAGCGGAAAATGTGGAAGACGACGGGGACATATACACCGTCACCACTTCTCCTGCCGACCTTATTACTGTAAGAAAGGCCCTTCAAGCTGCGGGCTTCGATTACGAATCGGCCGAAACCGCTTTGGTGCCTTCAGTCAAGGTGGATCTTGATTTCGATACCGCCAAGAAAGTTATAAAGCTCATAGATGCGCTAGACGATCTCGACGACGTGCAGAATATCTACTCCAACTGGACCGCCAGCCCCGAAGTCTTGCAGCTTTTGGAAGACGAAGAATAAACTTGCTTGTCTTGGGCATAGATCCCGGTCTGACCCGCTGCGGAATTGGAGTAGTAGAGGCCCAGGGGCTCAAGATGCGCTTTGTGGACATGCAGGTTTTGTTCACTTCACCCTCGCAAAGACAGGAAGAGAGGCTTTTGAGCCTCTATGAAGGACTTAGGAAGCAGATTTCCGGTTTTAAGCCCGATATAGTTTCCATAGAAAAAGTTTTCGCTCAGAAAAATACCAATACCGTTTTGGGGACCGCCCAGGTGGCGGGTCTTGCCATGCTTGTAGCGGCGCAGTATTCGCTTCCTACTGCCATGCATACCCCCACCGAGGTAAAGCTGGCTGTCACCGGAAACGGAATGGCCAAAAAGGAGCAGATTCAAAGGATGGTAGCCCGTTTTCTTTCCCTTCCTACCCTGCCCACTCCCTTCGACGGGGCCGATGCTCTGGCTCAAGCTATCTGCCACATTCTTCATCCTGAAGATTCTTCCGTGTTTTCAATTATGGATACGGGCAAAAGCGAAGCTCAGAAAAAGTGGATAGAGGCCAGCGAGAAGTTTAAGGCGGCCAGAAACAAAATGCGCGGGAGGGGAATGTAATGCTTTCCTTTCTAGAGGGCCAAGTGGTTTCAACTTCAGATTTTTTAGTCCTTGAGTGCTTTGGGATCGGCTTTGAAATAAGCATGCCGGAAAGGGATATGGAAAAACTGGAAATTGGGGAAAAGAAAAAGATAGAGGTATCTCTGCGAATTTCTCAGGAAGGTCCCAGGCTCTACGGATTTTTAAGTTCTGCAGAAAAGGAAATCTTTTCCGTTCTTCTCAAGGTTCCCGGAATCGGCCCAAAGGCTGCTCTTTCAATCCTTTCAAATATGGAAATGGCGAGTTTGGCCGAAGCGGTAAAAAATAGGGATTCCTCCCCGCTTCTCAAGGTTCCCGGAATCGGCCCAAAGGCTGCTTCCCGGCTCATTTCCTCCCTGCAGGATGCAGATCTTGGCTTTTTGGGTGAAGAGGGAAGCAAAGACGATGGGGTTCTGGAGGCTCTTCAGTCTTTGGGATGGAAAAACTTTCAGGCCCAGGCTGCTTACCGTTCAGCCAAGGAAGCTCTTCCTTCGGCCGACAGTTCTACGCTTTTAAAAGCCTGTTTAAAAATTTTGGATAGACATGCCTGACGATAAATTTTCTCCTATTTCGGGGGCGGGGGCGGAATTAAGCGATGAAAAACTGCGGCCCCGCACCCTTGAGAGCTTTGTGGGCCAAAGCGAAATAAAAAAGCAGATGCAACTTTTCCTGAATGCCGCTAAAAAGAGAGGGAAAACAGCTGACCACATACTGCTTTCCGGGCCTCCCGGCCTTGGAAAGACCACGATGGCTTTTATAGCTTCCGAAGAGATGCAGGTGCCCATGAGAATTACCAGCGGCCCCGCCGTCCAGCATCCCGGAGATTTGGCCTCCATTCTTTCTTCGCTTGAAGAGGGGGAGATCCTCTTTATAGACGAAATTCACCGCCTTCCAAAAGTGGCAGAAGAGATGCTTTATATAGCCATGGAGGATTTTAGGGTGGATGTAATGGTGGGAAAAGGGCCGGGAGCCACTTCCATTCCTCTTGCCCTCCCCCACTTTACCGTAGTAGGCGCCACTACCCGGGAGGGAATGCTTCCCAGCCCCCTTATGACTCGCTTTGGCCTCTCTTTGAGGCTTGACTACTACAAGCCTGAGGAATTGGCGCAGCTTATAAAAAGATCTGCAGAAATTTTGTCTATTTCCATCACCGAAAGCGCCTGCATGGAACTGGCCAGAAGGAGCCGGGGAACCCCCAGAATTGCTAACCGCCTTCTTAAGAGAGTAGGAGACTGGGTGACGGTGGAAAATGTGGAGGTAGCCGGAGAAGAGGATGTGAAAGAGGCTTTAAACATATACCAGGTCGATCCCTCCGGCCTAGACAGGTTGGATATCGCCCTTCTTAGCGCCTTGGAGCTTCAATTTAAAGGAGGGCCGGTGGGGCTTAAAAATCTGGCTGCCGTTTTGGGGGAAAATGCCGAAACCATAGAATCTGTGGCCGAACCCTACCTTATCCGAGAAGGATTTATGGCCCGTACCCGAAAGGGCAGGATAATAACCCAAAAAGGAAGGCAACACCTCTCTTTGGACCGGGGCGACCTTTTCCACTTGAGTTGAGAGTCAGTGCCTGTTATGAGTATTATCATAGGAAAGTGAGAGTAAAATCCTCCTACCACGGGAGCAAGTACTCATCTGGGATTTAGTTCGAGAGAAGAAAAGGAAAGAGCATGCGCGACAATTACCTGCTTATTATCGCCATGATAATCATCTTTATCGTATTTGCCATCTTTTCCATGCGCCGCTCCAAAAAGACGCGCACCACCCAGGAAGAATGGCTTAAAAGCCTCAGGCCGGGCGACCCCGTAGCTACGGTGTCGGGCCTTCTGGGGAAGATAAGGGAAATAGATATCAGGCACGATCAGGTGGTGATAGATTCGGAGGGATCTTTGTCCCGCTGGAGGATTCAGGCCATTGTGAAGCCTCCGGTAATTCCGGCCTATGCGGGAGAAGAGAGGGAGGAAGCCAAAGCCGAGGCAGAGGAAAAAAAGACGGGCTCTTCCCTTGAAAAAAAGTCTGAACCTGCATCCCCCCAGGCCCAGGAAAAGAGCGTAGAACACGTAGAGGCCAATGGAGCTGCAGAAGGCGTAAAAGTCGAAAATATTGACCTGATGAATGAATCCAAATCCTCTGATAGTGAGGATGGAGAAGACAAAGTAGCCAAGATCGAAAATCAAGATTGATGATAGATAAGTCCCTCGTAAAAGCCGTGGGGGAGGAGAACGCGGGCTACATCATGGGAAAGCTGCGTTCAGTTGAGGGATTCCCACGGCCTCGGGTGGTTTTCAGAGACATTATGCCCCTCATTTCGGATGCCAAAGCATACCACATCCTTTTGGACGCCCTCATTTCCACCCTTCCGGTCCAGGCGTCAGATTTTGATTACGTGGGAGGCCTTGAAGCCAGGGGCTTCCTTATAGGCGCTCCCATGGCCGACAGGCTGGAAAAAGGATTTGTCGCATTTAGAAAAGACGGGAAACTGCCTCCTCCGGTGCTCAGGGAAGATTACCAGCTTGAGTACGGCATTTCCAGCGTGGAGATGGAAAAAAACCTCATTAAGCCAAATTCCAAAGTCCTCATAGTAGACGATCTTATGGCTACCGGAGGAACTGCCGTCAGCGCGGCGAGGCTGGTCAAAAGATCGCATGCCAGGGTGGCCGGCTTTTGCTTCCTTATAGAGCTTAAAGGGCAAGGGGGCAGGGAAAGGCTTTCCGGAATCCCCATCAGCACTTTAATTCAATTCCCGGAGAAAGCGTGAAAAAGGAGGGAAAAACCGGAAAGAGGGGCAAGATATTTCTCGCCTCGCTTTTTTATTTTCCCTTTCTTATATTATTTGCGGCGAGCCTTTTAGCTTTTTTCGGATGCCTGCTGGCGGGAGTTATAGTGATGCTTTCCGCTTTATTTTCGGCATTTGTTTTTAGGATCGCTTTAAAAGATAAAAGCCCATGGAAGGCCCGAAGCCGAGCTACGGACTGCGCTATTCTAATCTTTTGCGCCTTCGTTTTCCTCGGATCCTACCTCCTTCTTCGCCTTTAAAGATTTTTTGCCCTCTTCTTCCTCTTCCCGATTTTCTTCCTCTTCATCTATTTCCTTCTCGCCCTGGCTTCCCTCCGCAGATTCATCTTTGGCCCTGTTTTTGCCCATTCCCTGGTAGATGGTATTTATTAGGGCGCATACTGCCGCACAAAGCAGGGGAATAATCCAAAACAGCCATAGTTCCGCCCCGACTCCGGGCACTCCTGCAGCTCCCGCCATTATGGCTGCACCTGTAGCTTTGGCCGGATTAAAGCCGCCCCCCGTAAAGAAGCTGGCAAGGATTGTAGCAGTTCCATACCCGAGGGCGGAAAGGAAGTAATAGGAACGGCGCGGCTTTCCATTGGAATGAACAGCCTTAAGAACGAGAGCCATGACAATGAATGCCGAAATAAGCTCTATGACTATCGCAAAGCCGGGCCCGACTTTGATTCGGTCGGAGGCGGAAGAATCGAAAGTGTTGGCCAAAAGCTCCCACCATTGCTGGCTGGTGACGTTCAAGTCGGAAGGCATGAATTTCAAAAGCCCAAAGAGGGTCGCAGAAGCGCAGATGGCCCCTACAATCTGTGCTATTGCGTAGTAGAGGGCGTCAAGCCATGAAAGCCTTGAACTCAAAGCCATGGCAAAACTTACGGCGGGGTTAAAATGGGCGCCCGAAATGCCCTGGAAAACCGCCGCCGAGCCAGCGTACGCGCAAAATGCCACTATCCCCAGGTATACCGGAGAGAGGCTGGTAAGAGTGATCCAGCAGGTCGCCGCCATGATAGTGAAGACCACAAAGTATGTCCCCACAAATTCAGTAAGTATCCTCAGCCATTTTCTTTTAGAGAAATAAAATCTCTCTTTTTGGTCGGGGTTTTTATTTGATTCCTTATGCACTTGCCGGTTTTTGGATTCGGTTTGTTGTGCTTCTTCCATTAACTATCCTTATCTGTAGGCTTTATACGGATCACTCAATATGTACCATTAAAAAATGTAAATCGAGATGTAATACACTCTATACATATCTGACTACAGGGGTAGAAATGAACTTGGAAAAGCGGGATCCAGAGCTTGAAGACATAAGGCTGCAAAAATATCTCGCCCTTTGCTCCTTGGGCTCCAGGAGGGACTGCGAAAAACTGATAGAAGAGGGCCGCGTGGAAGTGGACGGCGCCCTTGCATCAGATCTTGGCATTCGGATAAACGCATATGAGCAAAAAGTAAAGGTGGACGGCTCCCGGGTAAGGCCGGAACTTGAAAAGGTGGTGCTTGCCCTAAACAAGCCGAAAAATGTTCTCTCAGCTATGGAAGACAAGTCTTCCAGGCTGACCCTTTCCGATATTTTGACCTATAAATCAAAGGCCAGATTATTTCATGTGGGAAGGCTAGATTACGATTCGGAAGGCCTGATTTTAATGACCAATGACGGAGCTTTGGCAAACAGGCTTTCGCACCCCAGGTACGGCGTGGAAAAGAATTATATGGTTTCTTTAAACCGCCCCCTGCCTCAAAATGTGGCATCTATGCTGGTTTCAAGGGGAGTGCTTTTGGAAGACGGATGGCAAAAGTTCGACAAAATCCGAATCTTAAGGCAGGGGAGCCATAAATGCGAAGTTATGGTCTCCCTGCATTCCGGCAAAAACCGCATTGTCAGGAGGGTTTTTGCCGCCCTGGGCTTTAGGGTGGAAAAACTGGTAAGGACTAGAATGGGGCCGGTGAGCTTGGGGGGGTTAAAGCCCGGAGAGTACAGAAAGCTGGACAAAAAAGAAATTGAAGAATTAGAAAAGGAAGTGGGATTTGATAATCGCAATTGACGGACCGGCCGGAGTTGGAAAAAGCACAATTTCCCAGATGCTATCCGAAAAGTACGCCCTGGCCTACCTGAATACCGGAAGCGTCTACAGGGCGGCCTGCCTTTACGGCATGGAAAAGGGGGCGGAAGGCAGGCAGGAAAAGATTGAAGCCGCCCTCTCCCTTTTCAACGGCAAGCTTTCCCTCTCCAAAGACGGCAAAGAGATATTTATAGACGGCAGGGATGTCTCCTCCCAGATCCGACAAAAGGAAGTCAGCGAAAAAATTTCCGAATTTTCCTCTATAAAGGAAATCCGAGATCTTCTCAATCACTTTTTCCGCCGCCAAATTGCAGAAGCCCAAAAAGAGCATACGGGCATGGTGCTGGAAGGCCGGGACACCACCACCGTGATCGCCCCCAAAGCCGATCTGCGCCTCCTTCTTACAGCTTCAAAGGCCGTCAGGAAAGAAAGGCGCAGAAATGAAGGAATCGAAGACGACGTCGCCTCCAGGGACGCATCCGATCTTTTGACTTCCGACTTTCTTTCCCCCGCCCCCGGGGTCATAGAGATAGATACCACGCATATGGATGTAAACCAGGTCTTTTCCCTCATTTGCTCCATGATTGAAAGAGAGAACCTGGTAGAAGAGCCCGAGGAAGAAAAAAAGGAAGACGCCAAAGAGCGGGAAGAGGCTTTAAATATTGCAATCGTGGGCAGGCCCAACGTGGGAAAGAGCACGCTTGCAAACAGGATTGCAGGAAGCCGACGCTCGATAATTTCCGATCTTCCAAACGCCACAAGGGACAGGGTTGTGCAAAAAACAGAATGGCGCGGGAAAAAGATAGACGTTGTCGACACCGCCGGATGGAACAGCGGGCCCGGTGAAATAGCCGAAAAAACCCTCGAGCAAACGAGGAGGGCCATCCAGGAGGCAGATGCCGTCATATTCGTCATAGACGTAAATTCCCCGCTTACCACGCTGGACCGCCAGATAGCCTCAATGCTTAGAAGAAGCGGGACCCCTGCAGTGCTGGCCGTAAACAAGGCAGACAGCTCGGCTTTGGAAGCCGGAGCCGTGGAGGGGTGGAAGCTGGGCCTGGGAGAACCCGTCCCGATTTCATCTCTCCATGGAAGGGGGATAGGGGACCTTCTCGACCTTGCCCTCGAAAAGGCCAAAGGAGGGAAAAGGCGCGAAAAAGACGAGGGGCTTTCCAAAGTTGCAATCATAGGAAAGCCCAACGTGGGAAAGAGCACGCTTTTAAACAGGCTGCTTGGAGAAAACCGGTCGGTGGTTAGCGGAGAGGCCGGAACCACCAGAGACAGCGTAGATGAAGTGGCAAATGTCGGAAACTCCCGCTGGCTCCTCATCGACACGGCGGGAATTTCCAGAAGGCCCAATATGGCGGAGGGAATAGACTACTACTCTTTCATACGCAGCCAAAACGCAATAGACAGGTCGGATGCGTGCCTGGCGGTGTTAGATTCCACCCATCCCCTCTCAAAGCAGGATCTTAAAGTTATAAACCGGGTTCAGGAGGCGGGCAAAGGCCTTGTAATCTTGCTAAACAAATGGGATGAGGCCGACAAGGAAGAAAAGGAGCTGGCAAAAGCCGAAGAGGAGGACCTTCCTTACTGGGCGCAGAAGATAAACATATCCGCACTCACAGGCTGGCATACTTCAAAAATCGCCCCGGCAGTGGAGGAAGCCCTGTCTTCCATGCAAAAGAGGATTTCCACCCACCAGTTAAACCAGTTCATATCCTCTTTCCAAATTTCCCATCCCCATCCTTTGAGATCCGGAAAGCAGCCCCGGATTCTTTTCGCAGTACAGGCTTCTTCCGTTCCTCCCCAGTTTGTCCTTTTTGTAAGCTTCCCCATGGATGCCTCCTACCTTCGCCATTTGGAAAAGCAGCTGCGAAGCCAGTTTGGATTTGAGGGCTCCCCTATTTGCTTTAAACAGAAAATTAGGGAGAAAAAGGCGTAGCGGCCTAGAAAGAGGGCGGAAAATGCCTGTATTCTAGAAATATCCCATTGCCGGTCAGAAAAGAGATTTTATGACTCTACAAGAATGCGTTAGAAAAATGCGGGCCCAGGGCGAAAAGGAAAGCGAAATTGAAGCTTTTACACACCTCTTCCAGGCTTTTAACTCCGTAAAGGACGACAACTGGATTAGGGAAAAAGACATAGAGCCGCTGGAAAAAGTCCCAAGCATCCGGGAAATAGTCGTAAATAAGGCAGATCCCGCAGATTTGGCCAGCACGGCCTTTATAAAGCTAAACGGGGGACTTGGAACCTCCATGGGCCTGAGGGCTCCGAAGTCCAGCCTGCCGGTAGTGGAAAAAAACGGAGAGATTCTAAGCTTTCTTGACGTAATAGTGCGTCAAATCCAGACCTCCCGCCAGAGGCTGGGGATAGCGTTTCCCCTTATCTTCATGGATTCTGTTCACACTTCCTCCCCCACCTTAAAGGAAGTAGAGAAGCTGGGCTTTTCAAACCCCAAGGGCGTGCCCGTTGAAATTATGCAAAACAGGGAGCCGAAGATCCTCGCGGACGGCTCGCCCGCTTCCTGGCCGAAAGACCCTTCCCTCGAGTGGTGCCCAATGGGGCATGGAGACATTTTCAACGTCCTCTACACTTCGGGCCTTTTGGATTTGCTCTTGGACAAGGGCATAAAGTACCTCTTTATTTCCAACTGCGACAATTTGGGCGCCAGGCCCTCTACCAAGATCGCCAGCTATTTCGCTTCCCTTCCGGCTTCGTTCATGATGGAAGTGGCAAGGCGCACCCCTTCGGATGTAAAAGGGGGCCAGATTGTAAGGGACAAATTCTCAGGCCGGCTGGTGCTCAGGGAAATGAGCCAGGTAAGCCCGGAGGACATGAAGTTTGCCACTGACATTTCCAGGCACATGTATTTCAACACCAACAACCTTTGGATTAAGGTTAAAGACCTTAAAGAGAGGCTTGAAGAAGAGAATGGCAATTTCGACTTCCCGCTCATAGTGAACAAGAAAACGGTAGATCCTTCCGACCCTTCTTCCACGCATGTGGTGCAGCTGGAAACTGCGATGGGCTCCATCATAAGCCAATTTGGCGCTTCGGCCTGCCTTGAAGTGGACAGGCCCCGCTTTTTGCCTGTCAAAACGACAGAAGACCTCTTTGTCATGAGGTCAAACCGCTTCCACCTGACCAACCTCTATGAAATGGAAGACGGGGACTACCATCTTCCCCGCGTCATTTTGGACAAGAGGTACTACAAAAACATTTCCGACTTTGACGAAAGGATCCCCTTTGTCCCCTCCCTGGCCGCGGCTGCGAGCGTGAAAATAGAGGGCGACTGGAGCTTTGGAAAAAAGGTATCCTTCTTTGGAAACGTGCTTTTGGAAGACAACGGGAAAAAGAATGTTGTTCCTGACGGCTCTTTTGTAGGCGACAGGGGCGTAGAGTCCGCTCATTAATCCCCCCGAAAAAAAGCTTAAAATTGAAGGTAGTTGCTTTTTTCAGCGGAGGATTTAAGAGCGATGGCACAGAGGAGCTCTAACGGCAGGCGCCGCTTTTCAGACAAAGGGGGAAAGCACGAATTAGACGTTTTAGCCGTCCTCTCATCAGCCTTTCCTCAGTGGCTTACCAGCCGCCAGATCGCCCAAAGGGTAAAAGCCTATGCCGATTCCTACGGGGAGCTTGCAGACCAAGCGGCAAAGGCCGCTTTTGCAAAGCAGTTTCAAAGGGACAGAGCAAAGCTATCGGCCATGGGAATAGTGATAGAGTCCAGACAACCCGAGTACTCCCCGAAAACCGATAACCAGGATTTTGCCTCATATCGATTAAAGCTTGGAAATGAGCCAAAAATACGGATTCACTTTGAAAAGGAAGACATTCCGGTCCTGGCAGTAGCAAATTATTTTGTTCAGTCCCTGGCCCAGGCGGAAGATTTCCCTGCAGACATCTCGAGGGAACCTGCCCTGGGCCTGGACTCCATAGCTCCCGGGCTGGGAATTCAAAAAATACCAGAAGATCTCATAGAAGCTCTGAATTCTAGAAAATACACGGCTGCGGTGGAACTCAATGGGAAAAAGATAAATGTGGTTTACGCAGATTCTGACGACCTGGCAACTTTCATGCTAGAGCACCCTTCTTCTCGCATTCTAACCCCCTTTGTGGCAAAAGAAGCCTATATAAAGCGCCTTGAAACTGCGGCAGGCCTGGGGGTCGCCAGCACAGATGAAGGGGAAGAGAGCAGGCCCATTGAAAAAAAAAGGCGTAAAGGGGAACAAGCACACTTTGTGCTTCAAACCGAGTCTGAAGTGGACAGGCGTCTAAAGCTCCTTCTTTTTCTTTCGGCACACATGGGCACCGATTACTCCTTAAAGGATCTTGCCCTTCAATTTATAGGTTTTTCCGACAGGCAGGGGCAAGGGGAAGCAATAGAACTGATAAAGCATGATATAGGCATTTTAAGCACTGTCTCAGATGATGGGGAGATCGCGGGATCGCAGTTTTTTGACGTTGATTGGGATCTACTGGAAAAAAAAGGAATAGTTAGAACAACAAATTCTTTGGGTCTGGAAAGGCTTGCCGGCATCCCTCCACAATACGTGGGCCTTTTGGCGGCTGCCGTGCAGTATCTTTCCCGCTCTTCTTTTCTATCCCAAGCCGATAAGACTTCGGCCCGAAGGCTAGGAAACTACCTGCGCCAGTATGCTTCCCCTGGCACCGTGCCGTGGCTAAGCCTTACAGGGTGCGAAGTAGAACCCATATTCCTCTCCGTAATTCGCGAGATAGTTCAGGAGGGGGAGGACATGGAGGTGGACTACGTCGATATAGCTGGGGAAAAGTGTAGGAAGAGGGTCTCGGTCGAAAAAATTGTGGTAGACGAGGGAATTTACTGGCTGGTGGGAAGAGACGAAAAAGGAGAGCCGCAAAGTCTTAGGATCTCGGGCATTACTAGGGTCCACCCTCTGCCCCGGGAGGGCAGAAAGGAAGGGGCTGAACCCGTTCCATTCAGAGCGGATGGAAAGAAGACTCCCGTCAGCTTTGTGTGCGATGCCGAACTTCTTACACAGATTTCCGATTTTCCGGGAGCTAGGGTGGAAGAAGTCGGCTCTGAAAAGGTCAAAGTCCACATGACAGTGAGCCATGACAGCTGGTTTGTGGCATTTTGCATTTCTCATTCCAAACACATCAGCTCTGTAGGGCCAAAAACTATGAGAGATCTTGTAGTGGCCAGGGCTGAAAGAGAGCTAAGTGTAGTCTAGTAGCTATTGCCTTGCTCGCTACAATTTGTGTCCTTGCCGGGGGTATGCGACAGCGATAGTGGCAGCTCAAGGGCGCGCCGGTACTCGTAAAAATGCGCGCAACAATATTTCTCGCAAAACTGAGTTTGCCTCTCAACCTACATCGAATGATTCTTCGTACCCCTATGCATGTATGCCTGGGGTGGTATCAATCTCCCCGGCTCCCAATGTTACGGGAGTAAACACCACAGCTTCTATTGGGGCCTACGGCCCCAACGCTCTTCATTCGCTTTTTCAGCTCCTAAAGGCCTCACTATTTTCCCCTTCCTCTTCAACACTCAACACTCTTTCTACCCCGCCAATTCTTCAGGTCAGGGCTTTAATGCCCAGCAAGTTGAAGAAGCAATCAAAAGTGGGAACTACGCGAGCTCCAATCAGTGTCAGCGCCCCAAGGTACCTACAAGCAGCCCATTCCGCTCCTGGGAGGGGTGGAGCCTGAAACTGGAAAAGTAGTAGATGTGACTAATGCATACCCAGATGGCATGCAGCTCCCCAATTCTCTCTTAAACACCAAGGGAATTTCTATAGAGCAGTATTTTCAAAAAGAATGTAACTCTGATGCTACTTTCACAGAAGGGGCTTACAAAGGAAAGACAATGGCGCAGGTCTTGGGAGTTCCTAAAGCAGATCTGAGCCCCGAAGCCTGTGATGCCGTGTTCCATAAAATATAGATTTGACAGTAAGTTTTGGCGGAAAATCTTACTCCTTTACCAATCCAGACAGGTGGAAGAACTAATAAATTCCCTTGAAATCAATATCCCTTCCACTAACTTTACTGGGTATAACGGCCCGGGAATTGAGGGTCCCATGCAAATCACGCTTCCCTCTCTGGAATGGCCGTCTACTTTTTAGGACTTTACTTTGGAGATACCCAAGAGGGCGCCACTTTCTCTCCCACTATAAACCTCTGGCCGAGCACGCAAAATGGGAGTCTCTACTCCGCATCTGGAGCTAGCATTCAAGTCAGCTCAACTGTCGAAGGTAAGGCAGAAACCTCACACTTACACCTATCAGCTCTTTGGAAATTCCTATAGCAACTTTTACAGCTCTTCTATGCCTGCCTCGGATCTGACTTCAAGCGGCCTCATTTCCTCTTCCGCCCCTGCAGGTTCCCTGGGCCTTTATTTCAATGCCGTCTCTCAAACTGGCCAGCCTTTAACCCAGGTGCAAATTGCTCTGCAGTTCGAGGGGGCTACGGGAAACGGTCTTAGTGGTTATGGGGGCGACTACATATGGCCTGCCTACTGGAACCCCAGCAACGTAAATGACGACAATGTGGGGTATAACTACCCCTGTAATGGGCCAGACTCTTTAGACCTAAGTTCCAACCCCTACAAGTACTATGGCTGAAGCGTGAGCGGAAATACCGTCGTCTCAGGAAGCCTTCTGATAGAGTCTAACTATTCTCCCGTCATGCTATTGAAAATGGCTTGTAAATACTTAACCTAAAAGTATGGTGCAAAATATGAACGACACGGTAGGGCAAGCCATAGTAGACAAACCTCTTGAAGAAATCAAAAAGGCCAGGCTTAAAGAGCTTGAAGAGTACAAAGAAAACAAAGTTCTCGAGCCGGCAAACGTTGATTTCCTTTCCAAGCTCGTAAGACAGGCAGAGAACGTGGAAGAAGTTGAAAAACTCTTCACTCTTTCCATTCTATGGAGGAGAACCGGCCTGGTCTTTCAGCCTACTTTAGAGAAGGTCCGGGGGGGGGTAATTAGCTACTTTTCCAAGGATAAAAGGTGGTCCTTTGCCCAAGATCCGTACGATCTCACCCACAAACTTATCATCGGAGACAACTTTGAAGCCCTTTTAAACCTCCTTGTAGAGTACAGGGGCAAGATTGACTGCATTTACATAGACCCCCCCTACGGAAAAGATGCAATGGGGGGTTTTGCCGACACTAACTACGACAACGACATCTCCCGGGACAACCTCCTTTCCATGCTCAAGCCCCGCCTTGAACTGGCAAAAGAACTTTTAAGCCCGGAAGGCGTGATCTTTTGTTCTATAGACGACAGGAACGAAGCTTATTTAAAACTTCTCTTTGACGAAGTGTTTGGTGAAAGGAATTTTTACGGAGTCTTAATCCAAAGGAAAGGTAATACGCAAAATGACGCCAAGACTATTCAAAAAAATCACGAGTACATCTTGTGCTACGCCAAGAACTTTACAGGCGATCTGATCTTGTCTCAACCGAATATCAAAAAAGTCCCAGTTCTTGAAAATAAATTCATTTTGGGAAGAGACACTTCAGCTTCCAGTGCACACGATAAGCTCATCGAGCGCGCCAATCTCGGATATACCATTTACTATCTGAAAGACACTGAAAACGGGGCCACGGGCAATCATAATAAGCTCATCGAGCGCGCCAAGGAACTTGGGAAGCAGTATGGCTTTAACTATCTGGTTTCAGAAAATGGGAAAACTTTTGAAGAAGCTATAGCTGTTATGGATTATGACAAAGACGCCATCACTGAAGACGCTACCGAAGAAGAAGTCTATAGGGATGAAAAAGAGCTGCTTGATTCCGGTTTTATCCCCATAAGGCCTCCTAAGAGAAAGGGAGGGAAACTAGGATGCTGGACCTGGGGTTTTGACACGTTTAAAGACCTTTGGAATAAGGATGAGGTTTTAATTGAGGAAGGCAGAGACAGGTACAAGGTCATCAGAAAGATATTTGTAGATCCGCAAGACATTGTAGAAGAAGGAGGGAAAAAGTATGTTTTTGTTACAAATACTCTCCCCCTTCAAAGCGTTGTTGATATCAACAATTCAAACGGCACCACACTTTTGAGCAAGGATATTCTTCCTGGTTGCATTTTTTCCAATCCCAAAAACCCTGATCTTTTGAAGTTTCTGTTTAGTGCCCTTCCTAAAAAAGACGCCCTCGTCCTCGACTTCTTTGCAGGTTCTGGCACCACGGGTCAGGCCGTTTTGGAGCTAAACAAAAAAGACGGGGGACAGCGCCGCTTTATCCTTTGCACAAACAACCTCGAAGAAGACGGAAAGATAGCCGAGAAGGTTACGGCCCCCCGCCTCAAGAGGGTGATGACGGGTTCTGACTACGACGGGACTTTAGACTTCCCCTGGGCAAAAAAGAACGAGCCCTTGGGGGGGAACCTCCTCGTTTTGGACTTAAAGGAAATCTCCGACAAAGCCTGCCCTCCTGACCCCACACCCTTTGAAGTCATAGACGAAACCCTCTACGGCAAAAAGAAGTTTAATACGGCAAGGGAAAAAATCAGCTGGGTCTGCGAGAACTTTGACGGGGCGGAAGAGAGGCTTAAGCCCTCCCTGGGGAAAGAAGGCCCTGAATGCTGAGGGAAGTTCAAGAGCTGCAAGAAGAGGCCGTGAAGGGGATTTTAAAGGCCTTAAAAAAGCAGAACGAAGTTACTTTCAAAGCCCCCACGGGCTCCGGCAAGACCCACATGATGGCAGATCTCATGAACCAGGTGCTCTCCGAGGACTCTAAAGCCCTTTTTCTTGTTTCCACCCTCTCCAAAGGAGGGTTGGCAGAGCAGAACTTTGAGAAGTTCAAAGAGTACCAAAAAGAGTTCCCCAGGCTCAACCCCTACCTCATTTCTTCTGAGGACTTCGGGGAGGAGAGCAGGCCTTCCATACCCCAGGGCTATAACGTCTACGTTTTGGGCCGGGACTCTTACAAGCTGAAGGGGAGCAAACTTACCCAGGTTTTCCCTGCCTTCCTACAAAAAGAAGAGAGGGAGGGCAAAAAGATCTTTCTTGTAAAAGACGAGTGCCACCAGGCCACAAACAACTTAGATAAGCTCTCTTCCTTCTTTTTTAAGACCATAAACTTTTCAGCCACCCCCAAAGGGAAAAAACAGGTGCCCGACGTGGTTCTTTCAGAAGAAGAGGCCGTAAACTGCGGCCTTATAAGGGAAGTCGAGTGGAGAGGGGAAGAGGAGACCCTCCAAGAAGCCTTTGAAAAGTTTGAAAAGGTGAAAAAGAGCTACCAGGAAAGGCTTCCCGACCTTTGCCCTGCCCTGATAATTCAAATC
Source organism: Aeriscardovia sp. (assembly GCA_017413255.1). Classification (GTDB taxonomy): domain Bacteria; phylum Actinomycetota; class Actinomycetes; order Actinomycetales; family Bifidobacteriaceae; genus RGIG1476. The sequence continues at coordinate 137,046 of JAFPUC010000007.1, forward strand.
TCAAACAAGGGGAAGGCTGAGGAGGAAACGGAAAAAATCAGGGAGATCCAGGCGGCTCACCCGGACCTTCTCTGGGCTTCCCTCATGACAAAGCAGGAAAAAGGTTCAACCGAAGTTTTCGGAGAGACCAACTCCGCCGTCTTAAAAGCCAAAAAGAAGGAAAGCTGGGCGGCGGAACTTAAAAAACCCGGGTGCCCTGTAGACGTTATCATCTTCAAGATGGTCATCACTGAAGGCTGGGACATCCCCCGGGCCTGCATGCTCTACCAAATCAGAGACACCGACTCCAAGGTTCTAGACGAGCAGGTTTTGGGCCGCATAAGGCGAAACCCCAAGCTTTTAGACTTTGAAGATCTGGACGAAGAGGGTCGGGAGCTTGTCACAAAAGCCTGGGCTTGGGGGCTTGAGCCTGCAAGGGAAAGGCCCAAGAGGAAGGTAAAACTTGCAAGCAAGGAAGTACAAAAAGCCCTTAGGCTTAAAGTAACAAACCTTCCCACTTCCAAGCACATGCCCTCCGACTTTAACTTAAAAGAGCTGGTGAAAAAAGAACCCGACTTTGAAAAGCAGAGCATCTTTTCTCTTTACTCCTCTTCCAAGAAGGCTCCGGAGATAGTAGAAGAGCTGGAAAGAGACTTTGTAAAGGACTTTAAAGACTGGTTTGAGTTCTGCTACCACCTTCCCTCCATCATAAAAAAGACCAGAGAGGCCGTAGACAACCTTTCAAACCTGAGCGTGGAAGAAGAGGAAGTTTCCTTCCCCAAAGAGTCCTACTACCTGGAAGTGCCGGGCCAGGGAAAAGACAGAATCGAAGACTGGATCTGGAAAAGGGAGGAGGCAGAAGGGCCTAAAGACTCCAGATCCCTCTTTCCCCTCAACCCCTCAGAACAAACCTTCTCCTTTGACAGCCAGGCAGAAAAAGAGTGGTTCGACAAGCTTTACGACCTGGCCGAAGACGGAGAAGTCAAGGAAGCAAGTTCCGCTTCCCCCCTGTTTGATAGAGGGAGGATCTACCTTCTGGGGAAAAACTTCCTTCCCAACTCCAAAATCTCCTACGCCTACACCATGGAGGGGGAAGCAGTCCTGCGCTCCTACCCCGACTTTGTGATGGAAGGAAAAGACGGCACTCTCTACCTTTTTGAAGTAAAGAGCCTAGAAGAGGCCGCTTCTCAAAACATCCTCGACCCGGAGGCTTACAAAAAAAAGGTGGAAGCCCTGAATAGGTGGTACAAAGCGGCTTCGCAGAGGCTTGAGGGCTATATTTTTGCCCTCCCGGTCAGAAGCGGAGGAGCATGGAAGGTGTACGCCTACAAAGGAGGAGAAAGCCTGGGAGGCGAAAAAGAAGGGCTGAGCTGGAGGGAGTTTAGAGAGTTTGTAAAAGAGCAGAACAAAAAAGAGCTCTAAGAGTTTTTGTAGTTTGCTCCCCCTCTGCTTTTAAGGCTAAGTCAGCCTTCAGGTTGCGATCCTGATAGCTGGTTTAGAGGGCTCGTCAATAGTCCTTTTCTCTCAGGTTAATGCATTATTCGAGGATTAAGAAACTTCTGTGAAAACAATCGGCAATTTACGGCAACCATACGAGATTTAAAGATTGCATAATCTCGATCGAGATCAGGGGTCTCGATACAAAAGTATTGATACTCAGCTAGACTTCAAGAATCAATTTCATCAGAAGGAACTATACAAAGACGCCCTTTATTAGGCACATAATTATGTCGAACTACACACAAAGAAAAGTCTTTGGATTATTGGATAAATAATTTTCTCGCCCGGCGGAGCAGAGTATGCGATTGGAACCTTTACTGGCTGGTCTTGGACCTCTACTCCAAGCGCCTCTACTGAGTTTTCCCAGAGGAATGCTAATGCTGTCTTTTCCTTTGTAGGCCTTCAAGACGGCACCTACACTGTAAGCGAGGTCTCGGCGGCAACGGGCGCCACTGCCCCCTTCCCTCTTTCCTTTACAGGAGAGCTTTCTTACTCTTCTCCCCAGGATCTTATCCCCCTTTCCGATCCCATGGGCCTTTTTTCTCCAAAGGAGGCCATAGTCTATAACGTGGTCATCCCCTCCCACCTCCCCTTTACGGGCGGAAATCGCATTTTGATCCTTTTAATTGCAGCCCCCCTCTTACTTTTGGCGGGAGCCATCACCCTATTTCTTCTCAAGAAGGTCAAAAAGAGGGGAGAAAAGAGATAGGAAAGTTTCTGCCCCTAGAACCCTTTAAGGCTTTTTCCGAAAAGTGGTAAAGTGGGACAAAAATCTAACATTTGAATTTAGAAGGGCCAGTTTTTCCCTCAAAGCCCTGTCCCCATCTAAGGAAGAGAAGTGTTTTTTAAAAGTGCCAAAAGGATGAAAGAGAGTGTAAAGCGGCTGCTCTCTTTAATTCATATAGATCCCATTTGCGCAGACCCTCCTTCTTCCAAACGCAAAACTTCTATAGAAAGGCCGCTTGAAGAGAGCGTGGAAGAATATGCAGAGGCTCATGCTGCACTGAAAAAAAGAAAGGGAGCTAAAAGACTAGAAAGAATGAAGCGGTTTATAGGAGAAGTGGAATAAAATTACAGAAACACGAATTAAGGAACCTAGACGGGGTCTAGCGAAAGGAAAAGAATGGCCGAAAGAAGCCTCAGGGGAAGAAGTATAGGCGCAAAGAGCCTTGAATCTGACGAGGGCGTGGTTCTGGCAGCCAGGAGGGAAGTGACGTATGTCTGCCCTGAAGGCCACCGGACTATCATCCCCTTCGCCGTTCAAGCCGCTGCCCCTACCACATGGGTCTGCCACTGCGGGAGGACCTGCGTTCAGGAAAACAGTGAGGACGATCTTTTGGAATCCGGAAAGCCAAAAAGGTCGCACTACGACATGCTCCTAGAAAGGCGCACTGAAGAAGAGCTTAAAAAACTGCTGGCAGAGAGGCTTGAAAAGCACGCCAATGGAGAAGATCTTCTCTACTAGGAACGATCTTTAAGATAAAAAAGCATTTTAAATCGCCCTATCATTATGGCGTCTCCGCTTTTAAGTTCCAGACTATCTATACGGGAGCCGTTTACATAGGTTCCGTTCAAAGAATCCAGATCTTTGAGGACATAGGTGGCACCCAGCTTTGTAAAGAGGGCGTGATGCCTGGAAACTGTGGGATCATCCAATAAGATATCCGCTTTCAGACTTCTGCCCACGCTAACGGAGGGCTCGTTTAAAAGGTATCTTACATTTTGAGAAAATCCGCTGACTGCTATGAGGAGGGCGTCGCCCTCCTTTAGCTTTTCCATGACTTCAAGATCTTGACCGGTTAGTGAGCCTTCTTTAGCCAGGGCTGCAGGCACCCTTACGGGAGGCAGCCCCATTATGGTGCGCTCGGACTCTTTTTCTTCGTCCATTTAATGTTTCCTTTTCTTAATCAGGCCTATCCCCTGGACTATGTATATTATGCCCGCTGTCCAGTAGAGGCCGATTCCCCAGTAGCAGCTGGCCATGCCAAAGCAGTAGAAGGAAATGGAGGCGAGGGTAAGAAGGGGAATTATATGCGAGATTATCAGGCAGGGAATGGCCACCAGGAGCACAAACGTCCCCACTTTTCCTACGAAGTGCACGGGCAGAGGGCCATAGCCTTTATTTGCCAAAATCAGCACTTCCACACCCATGACAAAATCCCGGCAACAAATTACTATCAAAATCCACCAAGGGAGGATGTGGACCACTCCCAGGGCTATACAGGAGCAAATAATGAGAAGCCTGTCGGCTATGGGGTCCAGCATTTGCCCCAGCACGGAAACCTGGTCAAAACGCCTAGCCACATACCCGTCTACCCCGTCAGACATCCCCGAAACGGTCATGATAATTAGAGACCACACCATGTGGTTGGATCCTATGAGCCAGGCAATCACAGGTATTGAGACTATGCGCAGGAAGCTGATGAGGTTGGGAGCCGTCCAAACCTGTCTGGAAGCTTCTACGTTTTGGGTCTCTGAATCTGGCATATTCTAGGCTCTTTCCGCTATTTCTCTTAATTCCTTTATGGCTTTGGCGCGGTCCTTCTCGCCGTAAATGGCTGAGCCGGCCACGATAATGCTGGCCCCCGCCCTGCATGCGGGGCCTATGGTTTGCCTGTTGATTCCACCGTCTATTTCTATCTTAATATCTAGCCCCCTATCTTCTATCTCTTTTTTCAGCCTACGCACCTTTGAAAGCTGGGAAGAGAGGAACTTTTGCCCTCCAAAGCCGGGTTCCACGCTCATAACCAAAACCGAATCAAATTCGCCTAAAATTTCCGAAAGGCCCTCCAGCCCTACGGCGGGGTTTAAGGCGCAGCACGCCTTTATCCCTTTTTCCCTAATCTTTCTGGCAAGCCTTATAGGCGCATGGGAAGCCGCCAGATGAAAAGTAATGCTTTCAACATTCTTGAAGGCGTAGTCCAGGGCGAAGATGTCCGGAGAATCTATCATCAGGTGAATGTCTAGGGGGAGAGGGGATACTTCTGCAATCCTTTTGACTACTGGCTCCCCTATCGTCAGGTTTGGAACAAAGTGGGCGTCCATAACGTCCACGTGTACAAGATCGGCGCTTTTTATGGCCCCTAGCTCCGATTGGAGGTTGCAAAAATCCGCTGAAAGAATACTTGGAGCAATCTTGATATCCATAAGTGACGATTTTATTTTCAAGGCTGATTTCAATCAACTCTTTAAAAGCCGAGATCCCGCAGCTAAAAGCGGGCGCCTCACCCAAGATCCTATGGAGGAAAGGATGAGGGTGTAAATGAGGGTGAGGAGGGAAGAAAAAATAAAAAGCGCCACGAAGGGGAAAAAGCCGGGAATAGAAAGGCTGTTTATCACAGGGAAAATCAAAAGATGCCAGAAGGAGGTGAGCATGGACTGAAAGATGTAAAAGCCTAAAATGCCGTTTGCAAAGAAAGTGATGGCCTTAGCCGCCTTAAATTCGGAGTTTTTCTTCTCCTTGGAAGCTGAGAGCAAGAGGAGGGACAGGGCCGCTCCAAAAGATATGAGGGAGGTTGATTTGAATGACAGATCCCCCGCCATTTTCCAGCTTTGGGCCAGGGCGCAGATAAATGTTGAAATAAGGGCGGAAAAAAGGCAGATTAGGAAAATTTCTCGGCTTCTTTTTCTGTTTTTGCTCCACCCTTTTTCTCCCGCAAAGCCCGCAAGGCAAAATCCCCAAAAGTAGGTGGCCGCGCTCATGAGCTTTCTCCATCCGTCAAGCGCGTGGTTCACCCCGCCCTGGGAGAAGAAGGCAATGAAGGCATTGCAAAGGAAGGTTAAAACTAGAACGCAGGCAAGAAAGGCTGCCCATCCCCTTTTCCACTTACTCTGAAGAAGGGCTACAAAGGGAGAAAGAACGCAGAAAATCAGGTAGAGCCAGATGAACTCCAGATCGGATCCCAGCCATCGGATGCTATTTAGTCTAGCTGAAGGCATGCGGCATACAAAGTGCAAAAAGAGGGTAAGGATTGCAAAAACGATGACAGATCCCACTATTACTATGCATCTTCTGCCCACCGATCGGATTTGCCTTATCCAAAATCCAGCGCCCAATTCTTTTATTGCGTGGGGTATAAGGAAAAATCCTGAAATCATGTAGAAGATGAAATTGCCCAAGCTGCCCAAAAAATTTATCAGCCCCATGACAAAGAGGGCTATAAAGGAATTTTTCATGCCTACGGAAATGCCGGCGCTGAAGGCTCCATATGCCAGAGCGTTGAAATAAGGGACAAAAGTATGAAAAATAGCGATTGAAAAAATGGCAATACACCGGAGAAGCTCTATATTCAGGTTCCTCGCCTTGGGATTCATCCTCTTCTCTTTCTTTTGACCGGGGATGGTTCTGATATACTTTAAACCGTCATGCCGTTTTAGCTCAGCTGGTAGAGCGTCTCTCTCGTAAAGAGAAGGTCAACAGTTCAAGCCTGTTAAACGGCTCCAGTGCACGAGTGGCGGAATGGTAGACGCGCAGGATTTAGGTTCCTGTGTCTTAGGACATGAGGGTTCGAGTCCCTTCCCGTGCACCCGGCTTAATTTTAGACAAAGCATATGAAAAGGCCCTCCCGAGCGGAGGGCCTTTCTTTTTGCCGGTTTTGGGGCGAAAAATGGGGTGGGCAACGTGATTCGAACACGCGACCTTCTGAACCACAATCAGATGCTCTACCGACTGAGCTATGCCCACCATGTACCGTAACAGTATACCACCGGCCCCTATTTATGCCTAGATTTTTTCCGCAGCTGATGATTTCTTCGCATGCTGTCGACTATTATCCACACCCCCAGGCAGAAGGCCACAACGTATCCCAACATGCCCACTATAGGTATCCCAAATACTACGGGCCGGATTCGCGCGTAGTAGACGATGGAAGATCCCACAAAAAGGCCTGCTATTATTATCGCCATCGTAAGCCGGTCGATTATGTAACTTAGCTGCCTTAGGGGAGTTTGAGAGCCTACCAGCTCGGCGTTGATTTTCAGGTTCCCCCTCGTAAGCTGCTTTACCGCCGTCTTGGAATAAGAAAGGGATTCTAGGAGGCTGTGGGTAGCTTGAAGGCTTTCTGTGGCCAGAGAGGAAACCTCTTTTTTAACACCCTTCCCCATACCGTTTTCCTTCAGGTGGTTTTCGATTATTTCCACCATGTTCACATCGGGGATAAATTCGGAAATTGTTCCCTCAAGAGTTACAAGCGCCCTGGAAACTAGGATAAGGCTGGAAGGGATTTCAAGGCCGTTTCTCTGCATGAGCTGGAGGAGGGAGAGGATGAATTCACCCATGTTCAGATCCTCCAGATCTATCGTGGCAAAGTTTGAAACTATCATGTCGATATCGGAAAGAAGGTTTGCCCGGTTGATGGAAACGGCGGTGGCGGGAGGTGAAAGCTTTAAAAGGCTTTCTTCTATGCTGGCAGAATCTTGCACCGCAAGGGCAAAAATTATGTCTTTTAGGATGTTTCTGGTATGGGCGTTTAGCCTGCCCATGATGCCCATATCGATGAGTACGATTTGGCCGCCCCTGATTATTATGTTTCCGGGGTGGGGATCTGCATGGAAAAATCCGCGATCCAGAATTTGGGAGGCGTAATTGTCTACAAGCTTGGTTCCGATTTCTTTAAGGCTGTAGCCCTCCTCTTTTAATTCCCGGGTGTGGGCGAGGGGAATGCCCTGGATGTAGTCCATCACGACTACTTTGTGTGTACACAGGGACATATACACTTTGGGGCAGTCCATATACGCGAAATGGTCGGTAAACTCTCTAAATTCCTGTAGATTTCTGGCTTCCACCAAAAAATCCGTCTCCATCCTAAAACTTGTCCAGATTTCTTCGACTACGCCCTTGAGATCGAAAAGCTGGGAGTCTTTTCCAATTCGCATGGCAAGTTTTACAACCGACCTTATTATCGCGATGTCTTGAGCCATCATTTCCCGCACGCCGGGCCTTTGCACTTTTACCGCTACCGATTCGCCTGTGACAAGCTTGGCGTAATGAACCTGGGCCACGGAAGCCGACCCCAAAGGTTTTCGATCGATAAAGTCGAAGATTTCGGAAAGATTTCTTCCGTATTCGTGCTCCAGGGTATTTAAAACAGTGCTGTAAGGCATGGGGTCTGCGTGCGACCTTAAAGATGCCAGAGCTTCGCAATAGGCCTGGGGGAGAATTTCTGAGCGCATGGAGAGAATCTGGCCCACTTTTACAAAGGTTGGGCCAAGGGCTTGCAGTATTTTGCACAGTTTTTCAGGGCTCATGCCCCTTAGGGCGTCATATCTTCTCAGAACCCCAATTATTTCCCCGATTCGCTTCAGCCTTCCGTTTTTAGGGGGTTTTTCGTACTCGGAGGCGGATAAATTCTCAAGTCTGCCGTATAGGCTTTCCTGTTTCAGGGTCAATTTTTACTTGCCAGCCGGATCGCTTTCAGAGGCCTGATCTTCAGAGCCGGAAGGGGCCGGGGCGCCATTCTCGGATTGCCTATCGCACTCTTTTTCGCTTGTGCAAGAGTCTTCAGGCTTTTGGGTTTTAAAATCTGTTTCCTCTTCCTTGTCGAGCTGGTCGGAAATCTCCACCACTTTTTTGACGAACTCTTTCCTTTGCTCCACCGTCATAGACTTCATGTACTTCAAAAGCACCCCGCCCCTGAGGTTTTCGGCTCCGGTTTGCACCTTATGAGCCAAAGCGCTGTTGAGCTGCCTTCCCTCTTCTACGGTAATTTCCCCCTTGCTCACCAGCTTGTCTATTATCTCTTCGCCTTTATCTGCAGCGCTGCTCACTGCGCCCAGGCCTGCCAGAAAGATTTTCTTGGCATCAGATCCAAGATCTTCAAAAATACCCATTTTTCTCCTTTGCAATGTCAAAATCCATGGTCTAGATGAATACCATTTTATCGGATTAACATTTCTATTTTTTCGCAGATTTCGTGATAGAATTTTCTAACGTATCCTAAGGGCGATTAACTCAGCTGGCTAGAGTGCCACGTTTACACCGTGGATGTCGGGGGTTCGAGTCCCTCATCGCCCACTTTAAGCGGCTCGCATGTTTATTAAAGCCGCGTTGTTTCCGATTTGTTCAGCCGACCTTCCCGTTGGGAATGTCTATTTTAGGACGAAGAGCCATGAAACCCGAGTTGACGGAGAAGCAGGTAAAGGAGATAAGGTTCCTGCGTCGGAAGGCCATCAAGCGCAGGCAAATGATTGTGCTCTCTCTTATAGTCCTCATCCTAATCGTATTTTTCTGCGCGCTGGGTTTGCATTTTTCCGTCTTCTACACCCTGATTCCCGTCTTTTTGTTAGCCGTCGTAGTAATTCTTGGCATTCGCGCTTCCAGGCAGGCCATGGCATGGGAAAAGAAGGTTTCTGAGGCAGCAAAAAAATCCAGGCAGGAGAAGGAAACAAAGTTTGAAGCTGACGAAGCCCCTACCTATATACTGCCCGCTCAACAGGCCGACGAAGTTCAGTTTAGGTTGGGTCCGGTTGACAGCGGCATAAAAAGCATGAATTTAAAGGCCTTCGACCATGGCAATGGTTTTAACCAGCAGGAAAAAGAAAGCGATCTCGAGAAGGCCGATCTTTTCTAGCCTTCCGCTTTTAGCACTTATTTTGCAAGAGTGCTAAAAAATAAGATATCCTATATCCTATAACCACCACGCGGTGTCGTCAGCCACCGCCTTTGCGTTTGGTTGCCCAAATTCGATTAATACCCATAGGGAGGCAAAATGTCGATTGCACTCAAACCAGTCGAAGACAGGATAATCATCAAGCAGGCGAGTGCCGAGACCACCACCCAGTCCGGACTTGTCATCCCCGATTCCGCCAAGGAAAAGCCCCAGCAGGGAGAAGTGCTGGCCGCCGGCCCCGGAAAGCGCGACGAGAAGGGCAATTTGATACCCATGGACGTCAAGGCCGGAGACAAGATTCTGTTCTCGAGGTATGGCGGAAGCGAGATTCACTTCAGGGGAGAAGTTTATCTCATTATCTCTTCCAGGGATGTGCTGGCGCTTATAGAAGAGCAGTAAACCCTGGACTGAAAAGACCTGCGCCCCTTCGGGGGCGTTTTTAATTTCGCATGTCTGCGGGTGGATATCATTGTAGGGTAATCAGTTGAGGCGTAGCGAAGGGAAAGTAATGAGCGATAAGCCATCTTTACCCAATGCGGAAAACACTTTACCCAGATCCAGTAAAGCCAAAGATATTCCTGCCAACAGCCCCATCCCCCACAAAAATCCCTCCGCCTTCCATATAAGGCGGAAAAAACTTTCCTCGTGGGATTCTTTCCTCTCCAAAATGCTTGACAGCGGCAATCCCTCCCTAAGGGTTTTGCTTTGGGCCGTGCTGGACGGCGTGCTTGTAGGGGCGGTAGTGGGTCTGTTTAGGCTTGTCACCGGCATTCTGGTCGGATACGTAAGGGATCTTTACGAATACATACGCATGGGGCACTGGTGGTGGCTGATTTTAATAGTGGCTGTGAGCCTTGCGATAAGCCTTTTTATAGCCTGGATCATAAGAAGCGCCCCGCTTGTGGCCTATTCTGGGGCTGCAGACATAGAAGCCAGGCTTCACTCGTTTGAACCCGCATGGTGGAACTGGTGGAGGCTGTTGTGGAGAAAGTTTGTTGGAGGGACCCTGGCCCTTTCTTCGGGCCTGTACCTGGGATGCGAGGGGCCGTCAATTCAAATGGGGGCCACGGTCGGACTTGCCATTACGGATGCGACCGGCTTTACCAAGTCCCACAGGCGCCAGCTCGTGGCAGCGGGCATGGCAGCGGGCCTGGCGGCCGCTTTTACCGCGCCTATCGCAGCTACCCTGTTTTTGATCGAGGGAGACTACCTAAACAGGGAGAAATTCCAGTACCCTCTCTCCACCATTCTCGCTTCCTTTGTGGCAAGCGTGGCAAGCGGATACATTACCCTTCTGATTTTGGGCACCAGCCCCGACTTTATCCTCATCCATCCCATCCACCTCGCCCTTCACCTTTACTGGGAGTTGATACCCATAGGGGTGGGGTGCGGACTTTTGGGATATGCCTATGAAAAAACGCTGGCATGGGGAGTGGAGATTTACGATAAGCTCCATATTCCCCACAGGCTCCGCGTATTTATCCCCCTCGTACTTTCCATCCCAATAGGTCTCTACCTTCCGGCCACTTTGGGGGACGGAAGCTTTCTTGCCAGGGACCTTTCCGTGGGAGCTGCAAGGGTGTCGATATGGCTTCTTTTCATATATATAGTCCTGAGGCTGATTTTCGCCCAAATTTCCTACGGATCGGGAGCCCCTTCAGGAATTTTCCTCCCAATATGTTCTTTGGGGATCATATACGGCATATTTTGCGGAAAAGTTTTTGCGGCGTTCCGCCTCGCCCCTTCCAGCCTCGCTTTCTACTCGCTCATAGGCGTAGGGTGCCTCGGAGGCCTGTTTGGATCGGTAATAAAAAAGCCCCTTACTGCAGTCGTGCTTGCGGTGGAGGTAACTTCCTTTAGCGATCTGAGGGTGATAGCCATCATAGCCGTAATTTCCTACTTCACCACCGGCCTTATAGACAGGATAGATAAGAAAGTCGCAGACAAACGAAAAGGAGTAAATTCCGACTCCAATGGAAGGGATGACTCCGTGCCGATTAAAGATCTCTTGGATCAGGACGACATCGATATCCAAGATATCCTTGACGGCACAACCAATCCGAACCAACAAGAGGAGATGTATGACAGCTAAAAGTTTTGAAGAAAAATACCCTATGGCCGTCAAGGCGGAAAAAGAGTATAGGGAAATAGAAGAGAAAATGTCGAAAACCTCCGACACCAGGGAGATTAAAAAACTGGCTATGCGCCACGCGGAGCTGGAAGGGGCGGTAGAGTGCCTAAGAGATCTTAGAGTCATGTGCCAAGATCTTGAGGCTGCCAAAGAGCTTGCGAAAGAAGATCCCTCCTTTGAAGAGGAGGCGCGCCAGACGGAGGAAAAAATCTCCCAAAAAGAGGAGGATCTGAAAAGGATGCTTCACCCAAGAGATCCGGATGACGCAAAGAACGTAATTATGGAGATAAAGGCGGGTACCGGAGGGGAAGAAGCGGCCCTGTTTGCAGCAGATCTTATGCGGATGTATATCCGTTACGCCCAGCTTAAAGACTGGCAGGTCCAAATTCAGTCCCAGTCCGTCACCCAGCTGGGAGGAATAAAGGACGCCCAGATCGCCTTCAGATCCAAAAATATTTCCAGCCCCGCCCAGGGGGTATGGGCAAACCTGAAATACGAAGGGGGAGTGCACAGGGTCCAAAGGGTTCCGGTGACAGAATCGCAGGGAAGGATTCAAACTTCTGCGGCAGGGGTTCTGGTTTTCCCCGAGGTGGAAGAAGATTCCGATGAAATCGAAATAGATCCCAAGGACCTTAAAATCGACACCTTCATGAGCTCGGGTCCCGGCGGGCAAAGCGTGAACACCACCTACTCAGCTGTAAGAATGACCCACATTCCCACGGGGATTGTGGTAAATATGCAGGATGAAAAAAGCCAGATTCAGAACAGGGCAGCGGCTTTGAGGGTTTTAAAGTCGCGCCTTCTGGCCTTGAAAAAAGAGGAGGAAGCTGCAAAGGCAGCCGACATGCGCCACTCCCAGGTGCGCAGCCTGGACAGATCCGAAAGAATTCGCACCTACAATTTTCCGGAAAACAGGATTGTAGACCATAGAACCGGCTACAAGGCCTATGACCTTGACCAGGTAATGGAGGGGCGCCTTCAAGACGTTATAGATTCGGGCATCCGCATGGACGAAGAAGCGGAGATTTCCGGGGAGTGAGGGTAAGCGATCTTTTAAGGGCCTCTTCTTCTTACCTTAAACAGGCGGGGGTGGAATGGAGTGAAAGCGAAAGCCTGAAGATTTTCGCCCTAGCCTGCCAAAAAAGCGAAGGGGAAGTGCGGATTTGGCAGGCGATGGATCCCGAGGTAAGCCAGGTGGCCAGAAGCGAAGAAGTGTCGAGGTTCAAATTTCTTTTGGAAAGAAGGGGAAAGAGGGTTCCCCTCCAGCACCTGGCCAAAGCGGCCCCGTTTGCATCTTTAGATCTTGAAGTGGGGCCGGGAGTATTTGTGCCCAGGCCCGAAACTGAAGTGATGCCACAAATTGTTTCAGACTTTCTTTCAAAAAAGCCCCGGGCCCGCATGGCGGACCTGTGCGCAGGAAGCGGAGCGGTGGGGCTGGAAGTGTGCCGCTCCTGCAGGGTGCAGTGTTTTTCAGTGGAGAAAATGGCCCTCCCCTTCCGCTACCTTCAAAAAAATATTGCAAAACTGAGAAAAGGCTTTTTTCCGGGATCGCGCTGCATTGCCGTAAGGGCCAATGCCCTCCTACCATCCACCCTCCCCTTCCTCGCTTCAACCCTCGACTGCGTGGCATCCAATCCCCCCTACCTTTCCGCGGTCTTTCAGCCCGAAGCTTCCTTCGATCCTCCCGAAGCCCTTTTTGGGGGAGGGGAAAGCGGAATGAAATTTATTTCCACGCTTCTTCCTGTATGCTACCGGCTTTTGAAAATGGGGGGCTTGTGTATCATAGAGCACGAAAGCGGGCAAAGCGAGGAGGTCTTTTCCCTTTTTTCGCGCACAGGTTTTAAAAGCGTGAAAACGGTGAAGGATCTGTCTGGAAGGGATCGGTTCACCCAGGGGGTCAAATGACGAATATAAAGCTTTTTAAAGACTGCCTAGAAGAGGCTGCAGAACTTATAAGGGAGGGAGAAGTCATAGGAGTGCCCACCGACACCGTCTACGGCCTGGCGTGCGATGCCTCCAACCCTAAAGCCGTCCTTCGCCTCTATGAACTAAAAAAGCGCCCCCTAACTAAGCCCCTCCAGGCGGTTTTCCCATCCGTTTCTTCCTTGAAGGATTTCGGCCTTTCCCTTCCCTCCCCCCTAGACGCTCTGGCCAAAAGGTTTCTTCCCGGGGGGCTGTGCCCCATAGCTTTGGCCGCCCCCGGCTGCCCGCTTGCAACCGTAAATAAGGAGGGAAGAAAAGAAAGCCAGGCCATAAGGGTTCCCGATCTCCCCCTCCTTTTAAAGCTTTCTTCGCTCGCGGGCCCCCTCGCCTGCTCTAGCGCCAATATTTCTTCTTTTCCCACGAGCAATACTGCAAAGGAGGCCGCTCTGGCCTTTGGGGACAAAATCCCGCTTTACGCCTGTTCCAACCAAAAGCCGGCCCTCGTTCCCTCTACGGTAATTTGCTCCTGCCCCAAAGCGGATGAAGGGGTAAAAATCCTGAGGGATGGGGAAATAAGCTCCCGAGAGATCTACCAATTCCTATCAGGCAGATAGGCTCTAAATGCGGGCATACCTCTTCATATTCTTATGCGCCTTCCTATCCGTCGCCCTCCTCACCCCCATGGTTAGGCGCCTGGCAATTAAAGCGGGGGCCGTCCAGCAGATAAGAAAAAGGGATGTGCACACGGTTCCCACTCCCCGCATGGGAGGAGTGGCAATGTTTTTGGGTTTCGCCCTCGCCTTGTGCTTTGCCAGGGGGATTCCATGGTTCAGATCCCTTTTCCAGGGGGACGGCTACCAGCAGTGGGTAATCCTTTTGGGGGCTTTTTTAATCTGCCTTCTGGGGGTGGCAGACGATCTGTTTGACCTGGACTGGATGCTGAAACTGGGCGGCCAGATGTTTGCAGCCATTTTTGTGGCGTGGAAAGGAGTGCAGCTAGTCTCTTTGCCCTGGGGCTCGGTCCTCATCTCCCTTTCCTCTTTTTCCTCCATGGCAATTACGGTGCTTTTAATCCTCATATCCATAAATGCCGTCAACTTCATAGACGGCCTGGACGGCCTGGCGGCCGGCATTGTGGGGATAGGGGCTTTGGCCTTCTGCGTCTACAGTTACGTCCTGTCAAAATCGCAGCCCAGCTTTTCTTCAATGTCTACGCTGTTAAACGTGATCCTGGTGGGAATATGCGCAGGGTTTTTAATCCACAACTGGCATCCGGCCAGCATTTTCATGGGAGACTCGGGATCTATGATGCTGGGCTATCTTCTCACCTGCGCCTCCCTGGTTTTAACCGGCCGCTTTGTTCCTTCCCTGCGCCATTCGGGGGCGTTTCTTCCCGTCTTTATGCCCATTCTCCTTCCCCTCCTAGTGCTTTTTATCCCCGTTTTGGATATGGTCCTGGCGATCTGCAGGAGGCTTTTAAAAGGGCAGTCCCCCATGCACCCCGATCGAATGCACCTGCACCACAGGATGCTAAAAATCGGTCACAGCGTGGTGGGGGCGGTGCTGATCTTATGGGCATGGGCCTTCGTAATAGCATTTGGATCCATCCTCACCCTTTTCATCCCCTTCTTTACCGTTTTGGAAATTGCCTGCGGGGTGGTTCCGGTCCTCACTTTCCTCACCCTGGCCCCCCATTACAGGCAAAGGCTAACGGAATTGGAGATAATAGGAAATAAAGGCTCGCATGAAAGGAAGGGAAATGGACCCCCTGGGTCAGATCCAAGCAAAAAAGATCATTAACAGGATTTTCATCTTTGATCTGGTTTTTTTCGTAGCCACGGCCATCGCATCTTTAATCCTGGGCTCGGTCTTTTCCGGAAGAAAAGGGCTGTGGGGGGCGATCATAGCCGTAATAGTCTTATTGGTGTTTGCCCTCTTCACTCCCCTCGCCTTTAAGATTTTGAGCCGAAAAAAGGTAAACCCCAGAAAATTCGTCCTTTACGTTACAGGCAGCTGGTTTTTGAAGCTGATTATAGTTTTCGTAGCCTTGATCATCTTGAGCCGTTTTGCCTTCTTTAATAGGGCAGTATTTGCATGGACGGTTTTTGCAGGGGCCGTGGGGGTGCTCGCCATAGAGGGCCTCACGGTGTTTTTGACAGGGCTTCCCAAGGTGGAAGAAAGGAAGGAAGAAGCAAATGAGTGACGTACTGCTTTGGGTGGACTGCGAAATGACGGGCCTGGATGTGGAAAAAGAGGAATTGTGCGAAATCGCACTCGTTCCCACCGACTTTTCCCTGCAGCCTTTGGATTGCGGACGCGACTTTGTCATAAAGCCTTCAAAACGGGCCATTGAAAATATGGGGGACTTTGTGCGCTCCATGCACACCAAAAACGGCCTGCTTTCCCTTATGCAGGCAGCCAAACCTCTTGAAGAGGTGAAGGGCGAAATCCTTTCCTACGCTTCCAGCTTCGTTTCCCCCGAGCACAAAGGCTACCTTGCGGGAAACACCATAGGGTCGGATAAGAAATTTATAGACAAGTACCTCCCAGAGCTTTCTGCGATGCTCAGTTACAGGAGCGTGGATGTGAGCTCGATAAAGGAATTGTGCAGAAGGTGGTACCCCCAGGCTTTCTCACAAAAGCCCGTAAAGCATGCCGACGATCGCTCCCTTGGCGACATAATAGAATCTATAGACGAGCTTAAGTACTATAAACGCGCCATTTTCAGACCCGTGGGATTTGAAGAGGCCAGGGCGGAAGTTGAAGCGTCCAGCCTGCTCAAAACCTGGCAGGAAAAAGGCGTTACGCTCGTAGACTATTGCAACGTTACCAAGAAAGACTGAAAAGACTGATATGAGGCCCACCTATTTTTCATCCCTTTTCACCCGCACCATGAGGGAGGATCCGACTGACGAAAACGTGGAGTCGGCAAAGCTGCTGGTGCGCGGCGGATACGTGCGCAAGATGGCCCCCGGCGTCTTTGCCTGGCTCCCGCTGGGACTGAAAGTCCTTAAAAACGTGGAGAAGGCGATACGTGAGGAAATGGCCCACATAGGCGCCCAGGAAGTTCACCTTCCGGCTCTTTTGCCTAAGTCCGTCTACGCTCCTACGGGAAGATGGGACGAGTACGGGGACAATATTTTCAAACTTAAAGACCGCCACGGAGCAGACTACCTTCTGGCCCCCACTCACGAAGAGCCCTTCACTCTTCTGGCAAAAGACCTCCTTTCCTCCTACAAGGATCTCCCCGTTACCCTCTACCAGATTCAGACCAAATACAGGGACGAGGCCAGGCCCAGGGCGGGGCTTATAAGGGGCCGGGAATTTATCATGAAGGACGCTTACTCTTTCACCCTTGACGAAGAGGGAATGAAGGCGTGCTACAGCGAAGAGAGGGAGGCCTACGAAAAGGTGTTTAGGAAGCTGGGCATTTCCTACGTCATAGTGCACGCCTTTTCAGGCCCTATGGGCGGATCTGAATCCGAAGAGTTTTTGTGCCCGCTTGAAATCGGGGAAGACACTTTCGTGCAGGCCCCGAGCGGCAGGGCGTGGAACGTGGAAGCCCTGAAAACTGTAGAAAAAGAGGAAGACTTTTCTTCCCTTCCCCTGCCCAAAGAAATTTCTACTCCCGGAGACGGTTCCATAGATTCTTTAGAGGCCTTTTTGAAAAAAGAGGGAATTTCTTCTCCAATCCTTAAAAACATCGCCGTCGTCCTCAAAGCCCCCGACGGGAAAAAGAGCGTGGCGGTAGTGGGCCTCCCTTCCGACAGGCAGCTGGATTTAAAGAGGCTGGAAGCCTGCCTCTCTCCCATGGAAGTCTCCATTGCGGGAGAAGAAGATCTGAAAGAGCACCCCGAGCTTGTAAAGGGATTTATAGGCGTGGGAAAGGTGGGGCCCCAGGGCGCGGGCCCTGCAAAATGCCCTTACTTTCTGGATGCCCATGTGTTTAAGGGATCTTGCTGGTGCACAGGATCGGACAAAAAGGGCTTTCACACTTTAAACGTGGTATGCGGAAGAGACTTTGGATGCGACAAGGTAGTGGAAGCTGCCCAGGTGAAAGAAGGGGATTTAAGCCCCGACGGATCTGGAAAACTTTCCATAAGGCGGGGGGTGGAAATAGGCCAGGTGTTCCAGCTGGGCCTCAAGTATTCGCGCTCCATGGGATTTAAAGTGACAGGCCCCGACGGTTCGCAAAAAGATGTGTGGATGGGCAGCTACGGCATAGGGGTATCTAGGATTATAGCCTGCATCGCCGAAAGCCACCGGGATGAAAAAGGGCTCGTTTGGCCAATCTCGGTCGCCCCCTTTAAGGTGCACATCGTCTGCGCCAGAAAAGAGTGCGAAGAAGAATGCGAAAGGCTCGGAGTGGAAACCAGCCATTTCGGCCTTGAAACTCTGGTAGACGATAGAAACGAGTCGGCCGGAGTAAAGTTTGCCGATGCCGATCTTTTAGGTTGCCCCATAATAGCGATAGCGGGGAGAGGCTACATGGAAAAAGGCGAGATAGAAATAAAGATTCGCAAAAGCGGGGAAGTGAGAAAAGTGCAGGCCAGGGAGGCGGCAAAAGAAATTCTTTCCCTATCCGAAAAACTGCGTTCAAACCTGCTAGACAGCGCCCATCTAGAATAGTAGTGAACTGATTTGCGCGGCGAGGGAGAGGGAGAATGTCGATTAGTTTGGAAGTGCCGGACATAAGAGGGCTGGCCCAGGAGGAAGGAATAAAAGAAGACGAGCTCAAGGCCGTCCTGGAGGCCTCCCTTCTTCAGGCCTATTGCAGGTTTCCAGACGCCCTTCCCATCGCCAGGGCCGAAATCGACGGCAAACGGGGCACTTTGACGATATGGGGCAAAAAAGAGGAAGACGGCCCGGAAATCGACTGTACTCCGGAAGGCTTCAGCAGGCAGTCCACAAAGATTGTCAGATCCGCCCTCAGGCAGCTGGTAAGGCATACTGAAGACGAAAAGCTCTTCGGATCTTTTTTAAACCGCAAGGGCAAGCTCATAACCGGGGTAGTGCAGCAAGACAAAAGGGATGGGGAAAATATACACGTGGCCGTGGGAGAGACCGAGGCTCTGCTCCCGAAAAGGGAGCAGACTCCCGGGGAAAAATACAGCCACGGCCAGAGGCTGAGAGTATATGTGGTTGCTGTCTCCAGAGGGCTTAAAGGGCCGGAAATCATAGTGTCTAGATGCCATCCCAACCTGGTGCTGAGGCTCTTTGAAAAAGAAGTGCCTGAAATGGCTGCGGGGCAGGTAGGCATAGTCAAAGTCGCAAGGGAAGCCGGATCCCGCACGAAGATCGCAATAAAGTCCAATGTCGAAGGCCTTAGCGGAAAAGGAACTTTCATAGGTCCTGACGGATCTAGGGTAAGGTCTGTAGTTTCAGAACTGGGAGGCGAGAAAATAGATATCGTAGATTACAGCGAAGATCCCGCCTCCTATATTGCAAGCGCTTTAAGCCCCGCCAAGGTAGATTCGGTTCAGATCCTTTCCCGGGAAGAAAGAAAGGCAGTGGCCTTCGTGCCGGAGGGCCAGCTGCGTTTGGCCATCGGAAAAGAAGGGCAAAATGCAAGGCTGGCTGCCAGGCTGACAGGATGGAAGATAGCAATTCAGCCCTCTTACAAATAAGGGAAGCTTAAATACGGCCTGTCGCCATATCAGTTATGGGCAATGCGATATTCTCAGTTAAACTGTTAGTGTTGCATGAGCTCTAAGTGGGTTGCGTATAACTCGTAGTCGAACAGATTGCAGAAAATAAAAAACAAGTGAGGTGTAAGTGCCTAAAGCACGTATTTATGAGTTGGCAAAGAAATTTGGAGTAGATAGCCGCACTATCTTGTCAACTCTCAAGGACATGGGAGAGTTTGTTAAGTCCGCCTCTTCCACGGTGGAAGCCCCAGTAGTGAAACAGTTGGAGCAAAAGTTTCAAAAGAGTGCATCTCCCAAACCCCAAAAGGATCACGCCCCTAAGCCGCAAAAGGCTTTTGCCAACCCAAGAAAGCCCTTCTCCCATGGGGCCCCTAAGGTTTCTGGAAGCGCTCCTAGAGAAAGGAAGCCGGAAGCCCCCGCTTCCGGTGCGCCAAAGCCGGCCGCGCCTTCTTCGCCGCTATTTCGCGCCCCGACTTTGCCTTCCACTCCCATGCCCCAGGACTTTTCCAAGCGCCAGGGCCCCAGGCCGGGGAATAATCCCTTCTCTTCTACCCAGGGAATGCATTTCCCCACCCCCAACGACATTCCCAGGCCTCATCCCCTCTCCAAGCCTACGGTAAAGCCGAAAGGCTCCCCTCACGGCAAAAGGGGAGAAGGCGCTCCGACGCAGGGAGGGCAGTTTAGGCATAGACCCACCCCCGCCTCAGGCAGGCCTTCTGCCGCTTCAGCCGGGCCGAGGTTTAGATCCGCTTCCTCTGCCCCCCGCCCCTTCTCGTCCGCTCCCAAGCCCGGATCGGGCCAAGGAGGGCGCGGAGGAAGGAATGGGGCGGGAGCTTATGGGAGGCAGCTTCCCGGCGGCAAGGCCCAAAAGCGCAAGAACCACCGCCTTCAGCAAAAGAGGCAGGAATTTCAGGAGCTTCAAACCCCAATCATTGGAGGCACGAGGCTTCCTTCCGGAAATGGGCAGACCGTGACATTAAGGCAGGGATCCACCTTGGCGGATCTTGCCGACAAAATCAATGTTCCTGCAGCCTCCCTTGTACAAGTGCTCTTCCATCTGGGCCAAATGGCTACCGTTTCCCAGTCGCTCGATGCCGATCTTTTCCAGATTTTGGGAGACGAAATCGGGTGGAATATAGAAGTCGTTTCCGCCCAACAGGAAGACGAGCAGCTGCTAAAGCAATTCGACATCGACCTTGAGCAAGAAGGTGAAGAGGGAAGGCTCGTGCCCAGGCCCCCGGTCGTCACCGTTATGGGGCATGTCGATCACGGCAAGACCAGCCTTTTGGATGCCATCCGAAACACCCATGAAAAAAGAAGGGAAGCCGGCGGCATTACCCAAAGCATCGGAGCATACAGGGTGCAAATAGAGCTGGATGGCGAAAAGAGATACATAACCTTCCTGGACACCCCAGGCCACGAGGCTTTTACCGCCATGAGGGCGAGGGGCGCAGAGCTTACAGATGTGGCGATCCTGGTAGTGGCTGCAAATGACGGAGTCATGCCTCAAACCATCGAGGCTCTTAACCACGCCAAGAGCGCAAACGTTCCGATAGTTGTGGCGGTGAACAAGATCGACTTGCCCGATGCCAACTCTGAAAAGGTGAGAAGCCAGCTAATGGAATTTGGGCTGGTGCCCGAAGAGTATGGCGGAGACACGATGTTTGTAGACGTGTCTGCAAAGGACGGAACGGGGATAGACAAGCTGCTGGAAGCCGTCCTTCTCACTTCAGACGCAGATCTGGATTTGACTACCGATCCGCTTCTTCCGGCAAGGGGCACCGCGGTGGAAGCCAGGCTGGACAGGGGCAGAGGGCCCGTAGTAAGCGCCCTTATAAAGGAGGGCACGCTGCGCACGGGAGACGCTATAGTCGTGGGAACTGCCTACGGCAAGGTAAGGGCAATGTTTGATGAAACGGGAGAACCCATAAAGGAGGCGGGAGCCTCCATGCCGGTCGCCGTTTTGGGTCTAACTTCCCTCCCCGCCGCAGGCGACCTGCTTCTCCAGGCTCCAGATGACAGAATTGCCCGCCAAATCGCAGAAAAGAGAGAGGCTTTGGCCAGAGCGGCCGAGCTGGGCAGGCAGCGCAAGGTAGTTTCGCTTGAAAGCTTGAAGGAGCAGTTCAAGAAGTCCGAGGTAGACACCCTCAACCTTGTGATAAAGGGAGACTCTTCGGGAAGCGTGGAGGCGCTGGAAGACGAACTGATGAAGATACACGTTGCCGACGGAGTGGGCATTAACGTGATTCACAGGGGCGTGGGAGCCATAACGCAAAATGACGTAAACCTGGCTACCGTAGACAAGGCCGTAATCATCGGCTTTAACGTGAGGCCCAACAGAAATATTGCAGAGCTTGCCGAAAAAGAAGGGGTGGAGATCAAGTTCTACACCGTCATCTACCAAGCCACAGAAGAGGTTACCGAAGCCCTTGAAGGCATGCTAAAGCCCGTCTACGAGGAAGTCACCACTTCCCACTCCGAAATCCGCCAGATCTTCCGCTCCTCCAAGTTTGGAAATATTGCAGGTGTCATGGTGCTCGACGGAGTGGTCAAGAGAAATTCCAAGGCCAGGATTTTGCGCGAAGGAATTGTGAAGACAAACGACCTTGTGATTACGGGCCTGCGCCGCTTCAAAGATGAAGTAAACGAGGTGAAAGCAGGCTTTGAAGCCGGCATCAACCTTGGAAGCTTCAACGACATCCAGGAAGGCGACATTATCGAAACCTACGAAATGAAGGAAGTGGATCGAAAAGAGGCCGCCTCCCGCGCTTCATCTAAGGCTGAAGATGAGCAGGAATGAAGTAAAAGAGGGGCGGCTGGCTGATTTCATTCAAAGGGCCGTCGCCACGGCCATAGAAAGAGACCTTAAAGATCCCGCCCTTAGGAGCGTAACAATTACGGAAGCCAAGGTCAGCCCGGACTTTCACATAGCCTATGTGTTTTGGATCTCCCAAAATAGGGAAGAAGCCGCAAAGGCTCTGGAGAAGGCCAAGGGCAAGCTAAGATCCAGGGTCGCAAAAGGCTGCGGGCTCAGAACCGCCCCCGCCTTGGAATTTCGCTATGACGAACTGCAGGACAGGGCCGTAAGGATAGAAGAAAAAATCCAAGAAGCTCTTAGGGAAGACGAAGAGATGAAGAAACAAAGTTCCGAAAAAGGCTTTGCCGGGGAAGAAAATCCGTACAGATGATGGAAGATCCCTGTGGGATTGCGTGTGTTTATAAGCCCAGAGGAGTTAGCAGCTTTGCCGTCACAAAAGCTTTCAGGCGGCAATTTTCCGTAAAAAAAGTGGGCCACGCCGGCACTCTAGACCCCCTGGCCGAAGGCCTTTTAATTTTGGGGTTCGGCCGCGGGACAAAAGCGCTTTCCTCCCTTCAGGGGTTAAAAAAGACCTACAGAGCCGTTTTCCTGCTGGGAACAGAAAGCAGCACTGAAGACGGGGAGGGAGAGCTTTCCTTTCAAACCCCTAAAAGCCTTCTTGCACTAAGGCGCCTTACCTACAGGAGGCTTGAAAAGGCTGCAGAAAAGTTTAGGGGGGAAATAAACCAGGTGCCTTCGCGCTTCAGCGCCGTGCACTTTAACGGGAAAAGGGCATACGATCTGGCAAGAAGCGGAAAAGACTTTGAGCTAGAACCCAGAAAGGTGGAGATCTACTCATTAAGGTTGCTAAAGCTTCGAGGGCTCAGTCCGTCTGAAAAAAAGAAGCTCTTAAAAAAGGGCTGGCAGGGGGAAGCTAGGGCTTTAGAGTGCCAGGTGTGCTGCTCTAAAGGCACCTACATCAGGGCCCTTGCAAGAGACCTCGGACGCCAGGCGGGATGTGGGGCGCATCTTTTTTGGCTGCAGCGAACCCAAATCGGCCCCTTTTCCCTCAAAGACTGCGCCGAGTGCAGATTTGAAGAGGGAAGGCTTTTCATAAATGAAGCACAGATTAAAGCCAAAGAAATAAGCCTGCCTTCTCTTTGCAGGCGTTTGGAAGAAAAGTGAAAGTTTACAGAATTGAAGGCTTAAAGCTTCCGGAAGGCAGAAAGATCCTCACTCTGGGAAGTTTTGACGGGCTGCATCTTGGCCATCTTTCTCTGGTAGATCTTGTAAAAAGGGGGGCAAAGGAAAAAGGCATACCGTCTTGCGCAATGATTTTCGATCCCAGGGTGGATGGAAAAAAGCCTCAAATCACTTCCCTTTCACAGCAAATCAGCCTCTTTAAGGATCTTGGCATAGACGAGCTTTTCATCGTAAACTTCAGCCCCGATTTCAAATCCCTCCCCTATCCGGCTTTCCTTTCCTCCCTTTCTTCAAGAGGGGTAGAAGATCTTGTCATAGGGCCTTTTACCTGCCTCGGAAAGGGAGGGGAGGGGACTGTTGCAAAGATGAGGGAATTTTGCTCTTCTCTTCCTTTAAACCTGATTGTGGCCCCGCCGGTGGAAGCGGGGGGAGGAAGGGTAAGTTCTACCCGAATAAGAAGCCTTATTAAAAAAGGAAGGATGGAAGAGGCTTCCCTCCTTCTTTCCCGCCCTCACTTTGTAAGCGGCCTTGTGGTCAGGGGCCTTAAAAACGGACGCAAGATGAATTTCCCCACAGCTAATCTTGGGGGAAAAGTGGAGGGCATGGTACCTGCAGAAGGTGTGTATTACGGCTACTTTGCCTTAGGCAAGTCCCTTCACAGGGCTGCGATCTCGGTGGGAACCAACCCCACGGTAGACCCGCTGTCTAGGGAAGTAAAAATCGAAGCCAACCTCATAGACGGGGCGCCTTTCAGTCTCTACGGGGCCGCGGCCGAGGTCAAATTCCTCGGGCGCCTCAGATCCCAGGAGCATTTTCCCTCCCTTTCCCAGCTTAAATATGCGATAGCAAAGGACGTATCTGAGTGCTCAAAGAGAATTCCCAAAATTTGATTTCTCAGGAACCGGGGGTAGAATAACAGGGCACAGAGTGTCATATAGCGGGCATGCCAGCGTTCTCTGGTTGCCTGACCAGAGAATAAAACGTCAATTTATCCAATCAAAATCGTACTCGTTAGGACTTGCAATTTGATTGACGAACAGAATAACTCTGAAGACGAAAATGTCTTAATATCCCTCCATAAAGCGCCCAATCGCCTCAGCTTTGCCACTATGAAAGAGCCCATAGAGCTTCCAAACCTATTGGATGTGCAGACGGACTCTTTTGACTGGCTGATAGGAAACGAGCGCTGGAAAAAGAAGGTAGAGGAAGATGAGAAGAACGGCACTTCCTACGTTCCGCGCGTCAGCGGGCTGGAAGAAGTTTTTGAAGACATCTCCCCTATAGAAAACTACGCCAAGACTATGAGGCTGGAATTTCGCAGCCCCCACTTAGACGAGCCTAAGCACACATGGGAAGAGTGCAAGGATCAGGGCTATACCTACTCGGCCCCGCTCTTTGTCCAAGCCGACTTTATAAAAAACGACACTGAAGAAATGAAGTCCCAGACGGTCTTCATGGGAGACTTCCCCCTTCAAACTCCGAGGGGCACCTTCATCATCGCGGGAGCCGAGAGGGTGGTGGTTTCCCAGCTCGTTAGAAGCCCGGGCGTTTATTTTGATCGCGGATCCATCCCTGATTCCGAAAAGGACAAGGAGATATTCAGCGGCCGCATCATCCCTTCGCGCGGAGCGTGGCTTGAATTTGAAATAAATAAGGCCGGAAAGCTCGACATAAGGGTAGACAGGCGAAAAAAGGTCCCGGTAATCGTCTTCCTTCAGGCGATGGGAATGAGCGTAGAAGAAATAGAAGAGGAATTTAAGGACTGCGAGACCGTAAGGAAGCTTATAAAGGAGCAGGCCATACCTGGGAGCAAGGAGGAAGCCAGGAATGGTGCCCTTAAAAAGATAGCCCAGCTCGTACGCCCAAATGACACCCCCTCCGCCGAGAACGGAAAAATTCTGCTCGACAGTTTCTACTTCAATCACAGGCGCTACGATCTGGCTCGCGTGGGAAGGTATAAGATCAACCAAAAACTGGGCCTTTCCATCGACCCGGAGATGCGCTGGCTGACAAAGGAGGACATCATAGCCTCCCTGCTTTATATTTCGGCTTTGGCGGCAGGCGAAAAGACGATACAGGGCATGAAGGACGGGGTGAGCGTTGAAATCCCGGTGGAAGTCGACGACATCGACAACTTCGCCAACCGCCATATAAGGCAGGTAGGAGAGCTTATACAAAACCAGATAAGAAGCGGACTGAACCGCATGGAAAAGGTGATAAGGGAGAGGATGGCCACCCAGGATGCGGCCTCGATTACCCCCACCTCGCTTCTTAACGTACGCCCGATTTCCACTACCATAAAGGAATTCTTCGGAACTTCCCAGCTTTCCCAGTTCATGGATCAAAACAACCCCCTCGCCGGCATCACCAACAAGAGGAGGCTTTCAGCCTTAGGTCCCGGAGGCCTTACCCGCGACAGGGCCGGAATGGAAGTAAGGGACGTTCACTCTTCGCACTACGGAAGGATGTGCCCGATAGAGTCGCCCGAAGGCCCCAACATAGGCCTTATCGGCTCCCTTGCCACTTTCGCCAAGATTGACACCTACGGCTTCATAGAGGCTCCCTACAGAAGGGTGGTAAACAGGAAAGTCACAGATGACATTACCTACATGACCGCCGACCAGGAAGAGCACCACGTCATAGCCCAGGCCAGCCAGAAGCTGGACAAGGAAAACAGGATTGAAACTCCCACCGCCCTGGCAAGGGATGGAAAGGAAGAGGCGGTTGACGTGCCGTCCGACGAAGTGGACTATATGGACGTCTCCCCAAGGGAGATGGTCTCTATAGGTTCTTCCCTCATCCCCTTCCTCGAGCACGACGAGGGGCATAGGGCCCTTATGGGAGCCAACATGCAGAGGCAGGCCGTGCCGCTTATAAAGCCCGATGCACCCCTGGTGGGAACCGGAAGCGAATGGAGAACGGCCTACGACTCGGGCGACTGCATTATAGCCAAGGAAGGCGGAACTGTTTCCTATGTCTCTGCCGATACCATCAAGATAGTTCAGGACGACAGCAGCGAAGAGATCTACACTCTTGAAAAATTCCAGAGGAGCAACCAGACCACCTGCTACAACCAAAAGCCGATAGTTTCGGTAGGAGACAGGGTGGAAAAGGGAAGCGTGATTGCAGACGGCCCCGCCATAGAGCAAGGGGAGCTGGCCCTCGGAAAGAACCTCGTCATAGCCTTCATGCCGTGGAACGGCTACAACTACGAGGACGCCACCATAATCAGCCAGAGGCTGGTAAAAGACGACAGCTTGAGTTCCATCCACATAGAGGGCTATGAAATAGACGCCAGAGACACCAAGCTCGGCCCCGAAGAAATTACGAGAGACCTTCCCAACTGCTCAGACGAGATGCTCGCCAACCTTGACGAAAACGGAATCGTAAGGGTGGGGGCAAAGGTAAAGGCCGGAGACATACTTGTGGGCAAGGTAACTCCCAAGGGCGAAACCGAGTTAAACCCTGAAGAGAGGCTGCTTAGGGCGATCTTTGGAGAAAAGAGCAGGGAAGTAAGGGACGTATCTTTGCGCCTGCCCCACGGAGAGAGCGGAACCGTAATTTCAATAAAGGAAATTACCCGCGAAAATGCCAGCGAAGACGGAGAAGAGATCCCGAGCGGCATAAACCGCATCATAAAAGTCTACGTGGCCCAACACAGAAAGATAAGCGTGGGAGACAAGCTTTCGGGTCGCCATGGAAACAAGTGCACCGTGGCCAGAATCCTTCCCGAAGAGGATATGCCCTTCCTTGCAGACGGCACCCCCGTAGACATCATGCTAAATCCCCTCTCCGTCCCCTCCCGAATGAATTTGGGCCAGATTTTGGAGCTGCACCTGGGCTGGATAGCAAAGACGGGCTGGAATGCCGATTTGGATCCCGGAAACTACAAGTGGAAGCTTGCGATCCCCAAAAAGGCGCTCAAGGGAGATCCCGGAACGCTGGTGGCAAGCCCCGTGTTTGACGGAGTGAAAGACGACGTGTTGGACGGCCTTCTTAAAACTTCCCTTCCCGGGCCTGACGGCGAAAGGCTTGTAGATTCTTCCGGAAAAGCCATACTCTACGATGGAAGGACCGGAGAACCCTTCCCCAAGCCGATATCGGTAGGAATCATGTACATGCTTAAACTCCACCACCTGGTGGACGACAAGATACACACCAGGGCTACCGGCCCCTACTCCATGATCACCCAGCAGCCTTTGGGCGGAAAAGCCCAGTTTGGAGGCCAAAGGTTCGGAGAAATGGAAGTGTGGGCTCTGGAAGCTTACGGAGCCGCCTATACCCTCCATGAACTTATGACGGTAAAGTCCGACGACATGGATGGAAGGGTTAAAGCCTACGGGGCCATAGTTAAGGGAGAAAATCTGATGG
Organism: Aeriscardovia sp.; assembly: GCA_017413255.1. GTDB lineage: Bacteria > Actinomycetota > Actinomycetes > Actinomycetales > Bifidobacteriaceae > RGIG1476. The sequence continues at coordinate 164,205 of JAFPUC010000007.1, forward strand.
CGGGAGGAGTCCCTGAATCTTTCAAGGTCCTTCTCAAGGAAATGCAGTCCCTGGCTCTCAATGTCGAGGTTCTCAACTCCAGCGGAGATCCGATAGATCTGAGCAAAGAAAGCGGCGATAAGTCCGCTTCCGGAACGCAGAGCCTAGGCATAAACCTCTCCGCCAGGCCGGAAAAACCGCTGTTTGAATCTTTAGATCTTTAGTTTTGGACTTCGGAATATAAGGAAACGCGTAAGTGATAGACGTAAACGAGTTCAGCAAGCTGAGAATCAGCATGGCCACCACCGAGGATATACGAGGCTGGAGCCACGGGGAGATAAAGAAACCCGAAACTATAAACTACCGCACCCTCAAGCCTGAAAAGGAAGGTCTATTTAGCGAACAGGTCTTCGGGCCCACAAGGGACTGGGAGTGCGCCTGCGGCAAGTACAAAAGGGTGCGCTACAAGGGAATCGTGTGCGAAAGATGCGGCGTGGAAGTCACCCAGTCGAAGGTTAGAAGGGAGAGGATGGGGCACATCGACCTGGCCGCCCCCGTCACCCACATCTGGTACTTTAAGGGCATACCTTCCCGCCTCGGCTACCTTCTAGATATACCTACCCGCGATTTGGACAAGGTTATTTACTTTGCCTCCTACATTGTCACGTTCGTGGACGAAGAGAAGAGGAAAAAGGATCTGCCAGATCTGGAAAGGGAATTGGAAAGCCATAAGGCCAAGCGTGAAAAGCACATGCTCGAAAAGATCGAGGAGCAGGAAAAGAAGCTCGAAGTCGATCTTGAAGAGGTTGAGCAGATGAGCGTCCCGGAAAGCAAAAAGCAGAAGCGAAGGGAAGCTGTAAAGCAAAGCCACGAGGCGGAAATAGAGAATATTAAGAAGCGCTTCCAGGAAAAAGCGGAGGAAGAAGATAAAATCTTCAACCTCTTTAAGAGCCTTAAGCAAAAGCAGCTCATAGACGATATAGACACCTGGCATCTCATGCAAGATGCCTACGGCGGCTACTTTGAGGGGGGAATGGGAGCCGAGGCCATAAAAAAGATCCTAGAAACCCTGGATCTTAAGGCCATGGACAAGTCTCTTCGGGAAGACATAGGAACCGGAAGCGGGCAAAAGAAGCAGAGGGCTCTTAAAAGGCTGAAAGTTGTAGACGCCTTCCTGAATACCACAAACAGGCCCGAAGCCATGGTCCTTGAAGCCATCCCGGTAATTCCCCCCGATCTTAGGCCCATGATTCAGCTGGACGGCGGAAGGTTCGCCACTTCCGATCTAAACGACCTCTACAGAAGGGTTATCAACAGAAACAACCGCCTAAAGAGGCTAAAAGAACTCAGCGCCCCCGAAATTATGCTCAACAACGAAAAGCGAATGCTCCAGGAGGCGGTCGATTCTCTCTTTGACAACGGAAGAAGGGGCAAAGTAGTTACCGGCGCCTCAAACAGGCCCCTAAAGTCTCTCGCCATGATGCTCAAAGGCAAGGCCGGAAGATTTAGGCAAAACCTTTTGGGCAAGAGGGTCGACTTTTCCGGAAGGTCTGTAATAGTGGTAGGCCCCGAACTTAAGATGCACCAGTGCGGCCTGCCTAAGCCTATGGCCCTAGAGCTTTTCAAGCCTTTTGTAATAAGGAGGCTGGTAGAGCTAGAGTACGTGCAAAACATCAAAGGGGCCAAGAGGCTTATAGACAGAACCGATCCCGTGGTCTGGGACGTTTTGGAGGAAGTGATCCACGAACACCCTGTGCTCCTCAACAGGGCCCCCACCCTTCACAGGCTCTCCATCGAGGCTTTTGAGCCGATACTTGTGGAAGGGAAAGCCATTCACCTTCCGCCTTTGGCCTGCGCCCCCTTCAACGCAGACTTCGATGGCGACCAAATGGCAGTCCATCTCCCCCTCTCCGTTGAAGCCCAGGCCGAGAGCCGCGTGCTGATGCTAGCTTCCAACAGCATCCTGAAGCCCGCCGACGGGCACACCGTAACCATGCCCAGCCAGGACATGATCCTCGGCCTTTATTGGCTCACCACCACTATCGACGAACAGCAAAAGGAGATAGAGGAGGCCAAAGAGAAGTACTACGCCCAGCATCCCAACGGCGAGAGGCGCTTCCCGAAGATAGAGGATGCAAAAGGGCAGGGCAAAATCTTTAGCAGCGTAGAAGAAGCCAGAATGGCCCTGGATCGGGGAGAAATCGGAATGCAGTCCAAAGTCCTAATACGAATGGACAAGGACTTTGTGCCGCCCAAGGGCTGGAAGCCGGGAGAGCTGAAAGTCCCCTCCACGGGGGGAGTGGTAAGAGAGCAGAGGATGGAAGACGGAGGGTACCTGTTTGCCACAAACTACGGGCGCCTGCTGTTCAATTCCTGCCTTCCGGTCGACTACCCCTTCATCAATTCCCAGATCTCCAAGAGCCTTTTGTCCAAGATCGTAGACGATATAGCCCTTCGCTACGACACCTCCCAGGCCTCGGCCACCCTGGACGCCTTGAAAGATATGGGCTTTACAAGGGCCCAGTGGTCCGGGGTCACCATAGCCTTTTCCGACATACAGGTTCCCCCCGAAAAGGAGGCCGTGATAAAGACCTATGAAGAGCGAACCGACAAGATAAACGAGCAGTACAGCTTGGGCTTTATGACGGAAGAAGAGAAGAGGCAGGAAATTATCAACCTGTGGACCGAGTGCACCGATCAGGTGGCGGAAGACATGGAGGAGAATTTCTCCCCCGACAACGACCTAAACATCATGGTGCGCTCCGGGGCCAGGGGCAACTGGATGCAGATTCGCCAGATAGCGGGCATGAGAGGCCTGGTGACCAACCCCAAGGGCGAAATCATTCCAAGGCCCGTAAAATCCAACTACAGGGACGGCCTTTCCTCCCTTGAGTACTTCATTTCGCAGCACGGAGCGAGAAAGGGCTTGGCAGACACCGCCTTAAGAACGGCAGAATCCGGATACCTTACAAGAAGGCTGGTGGACGTATCCCAGGAGGTCATCATCCGCGAAAAGGACTGCGGAACCAAGAAGGGAATAGAGATCCCCATAGCTTCGCAGAGCGAAGACGGAGAGTGGAGGGTAGACGAGTTTGCAGACGCTTCCGCCTACTCAAGGCTTTTGGCCGAGGACGTTATGGATCCTCAAACCGGGGAAATTCTTATGAATGCCCAGGAGCCTCTCGATATGGAGGCGATAGAAAACCTGGTGGCCCACGGCGTGCACTCGGTGAAAGCCAGATCCGTTTTGACCTGCGAATCTTCTCTGGGGGTTTGCGCCAGCTGCTACGGATGGTCTCTTTCCACAAATACCCTTGTAGACATAGGTGAAGCTGTCGGGGTTGTGGCCGCCCAGTCCATAGGCGAGCCTGGCACGCAGCTGACTTTAAGAAGCTTCCACTCGGGAGGGGTGGCTTCCGCTTCCGATATTACCCAGGGCCTCCCCAGGGTAACCGAGCTTTTCGAGGCCAGAACCCCCAGGGGCAAGAGTGAAATAGCCCCCGAGGACGGAACCGTGGAGATTGACGATACCGCGAGCTTTAGGCTTATAAAAATCATCAACTCCCAAGGTGAGAAGGTGGCAGAGTTTAAGACCAACAAAAGGGTGCCGCTGCTTGTTGAAGGCGGAGAATTCGTGAAAGCCGGCACCCAACTGGCCGAGGGCTCCGTAGATCCCAAGGAAGTTCTAAGGATATGCGGAGCTAAAGACGCCGAGTTTTGCATAGTCAAGGGCGTGCACGACGTTTACAGGTCCCAGGGCGTAGGCATTCACGACAAGCACATAGAGGTCATAGTCCACCAGATGGTCGACAAGGTGCAGGTGATAGATTCGGGAGACACTTCATTCCTTCCGGGAGACCTCATCAACAAGACCGAATTCAAGGCGACAGTAAAAAGCGCCATAGAAAAGGGAAAGAGGCCGGCCACGGCTAGAGAGTGCATCCTTGGCATCACAAAAGCCGCCCTGGCTACCGATTCCTGGCTCTCTGCAGCTTCCTTCCAGGAAACCACAAGGGTTCTTACCGGGGCGGCACTCCAGACTAAGGAAGACAACCTCAACGGCCTGAAGGAAAACGTCATAATAGGCAAGCTCATTCCTGCCGGCACCGGCCTTAGCCGCTACAGAAACAGCGAAGTTGACGTAGACAGCGCTGTAAAAGAGCACATCTACCCCACCCTGGAGGGGGAAAAGGAATCTTCTCCCCTGTTTGATTCCCAGGATGCTTCGCAGACGGATCTTAGCGGGGTGGATTTCGACAATCTTGGAGAAGACATGGGGGCCGGAGAAATCCTAGGCCCCCATGACCCGGGCGCCTACGGAATAGAAGACGATTCCGAACCCATAGGCGAGCCCGATTCCGACCCTGACGACTTCCCTGAAGGAAGCCAGGAAGATATGGACTGCTGATGGATCAGTCTGACTCCGTAAAGCCTTTTCCCGAGCCTCCCACCTTTGGGTGGTATCCGGAAGATCGCATTTGGGCCCAGCAACATGGATTGACCCAATACCTGGACAGATCCGATTTTTCCGGGATAGAGGCGGCCCGCAAGTACAGCGAACCAAAGCATTTGGCCTCGGTAAAGTCAGGGGGGACTGTGATTTTGAGAAACACTTCCAACAATTCCACCATCCGGATAAGCCAGGACTCCGTCTTAGGCCGCAAGCCTTCTTCTGAGGGCAGGGGGGAAGAAGTTACGCTGTCGGATCCTACGAGGACGATTTCAAGATCTCATGCCCTCATCTACTTTGACGGGCAGAAGAACGCTTATGTGCAGGATCTGGGATCCCTCAACGGAACTTACGTAATCGGGGAAGCGGAAAGCAGATCTAAGCCCCATTGCCCTATAAAGTTGGAGCAGGGGCTGCTGCTTAGATTGGGAGACGAATTTTACGAGATTTCTATAGAGTAGGATCTTGCCCCTCTTCGGCCCTCCTCTTTTGGAGGGCTTCGTTGATCTGGGGGTCATCCAGATTTGCGAGCCATTCTATCAGCTCGGCATAGCAGTTGGGATTTTGCGCCAGGTACTTTCTAAGTTCCGGGAAGTTTTTGGCGATGTCATGCTGCACGAATGCATCTTTTACTTCCATTGCCTGCTGGGGAGTGTAGGAAACGGAGCCCTCCTGGGTCGAAGAGATGGAAAGGGGGTTGGATTCGGTAGACAGCCTCCTCATCACAATTTTTTTCGCTTCTTCATTTCCAAAGCGTGCGATCCAAGCCAAAAGGCCGGGGTAAGCCCTCGGATGGCTTGCCACATTCGGGGTAAAATCCGGATTTTCATAGGCTATCAGGGCGAGCAGGCACGGGTCGGCATTCTCGTCTTGAACGGCCTGGCATGCGACGTCGTAATCTACCATAATTTCTCCTTACTCCCTTGGAACGTGGAGGTTTTCCATGGTGGCATCCGACATGAAGTCTATGTCTTCTTCTTCAGAGAGCTTTTGCACCAGCCACCCCTCCCGGCTTGCTACCTTCACGTCGACCACTATTACGGTGGCGTTGTCGCTTCCCCCGCCGTCTATGGCAGCTTCCACTAAAGAGTGGGCTACTTCATCCGGGCTTTTATTTGCCGAGCAGAGGTTTACAAGCCTGTTTAGGTTCATCTGGGTATAAATTCCGTCAGAGCAGATTATAAAACGGCCTTCCAAATCGGCTCTGTAAAAATCGGGATGCAGGGGGGAAGGAGAGCCTATGGCTTGGGTAATGAGGTTTCTGGGAATGAGCTTGGCCGCCTGGTCGGGAAGGTATTTGCCGGTGTCTACGGCCTTTTGCTGTTCAGAGTGGTCGTGGGTGATTTGTTCAAAAGTGGATCTGTCCGGGCCCGATTCGCTCATGGACAAGTGGTAGGTCCTAGAATCCCCCACGTTTACCACGTACCACGCGTTTCCCTCTTCTTCCATGTCCGTGTCTTTCAAAATGAGGCCGCTTAAGGTGGTTCCGGCCACTCCCCCTTCCCGGGCCCCTATCTCTCCCACTACCGCCTGGGCCTCTTGCATGCAGCTTGCGATCTCTTTTTTGGTTCTTACTTTAGAGTTGCTTAGCTTTTCCATCACAGATAAGCATGTGGCGCTCGCCTGTCTTCCCTTTACTCCTCCCCCCATGCCGTCCGCCACGAGGTACAGTCCCGTCTCTTCAAGATAAGAGTCCTGGTTATCTGCCCTCTTAAGCCCTATGTCGGAACAGGCTGCGCTGGAGATGTCGATTTTGCTCATTTGACGTCTTTCTGTGTAAATTACACTTAATATCCTACATTTTCCCTATTTCAAGATTGCGATTGCCAAAAGAAGGGCGGAAAGTGTAAGATCGAAGGGCTTACTTGCGCGCGGCGCAGGTATTTTTTCTTTTTATAAATTAGAAAAACCATCGGGCCGGTGGGCATTGGCTGTGCACAGGGCGCATTATGCGCTTCCGGCCCGCAAAATAAAAAGGGGTCGGATGCCTACAATCCAACAACTTGTCCGAAACGGACGCAAGCCAAAGACGAAGAAATCCAAGACTTTGGCCCTTAAGGGATCCCCTCTGCGCAGGGGAGTTTGCACGCGTGTCTACACCACCACTCCTAAGAAGCCTAACAGCGCCTTGAGGAAGGTGGCCCGTGTGAAGCTGAGCTCCGGGTATGAGGTTACCGCCTACATTCCCGGCGAAGGGCACAACCTTCAGGAGCACTCCATAGTTCTTGTGAGGGGCGGAAGGGTAAAGGATCTGCCTGGAGTACGTTACCACATCGTGCGTGGAGCCCTTGACACCCAGGGCGTAAAAGATCGCAAGCAGGGCCGCTCCCTGTACGGAACGAAGAAGGCTAAGTAGAGATGTCACGCAAAGGACCTGCAAAAAAGCGCGTTATAGAGCCGGATCCCATTTATAAGTCCACCACCGTGGCCCAGCTCATCAATAAAGTTTTGAAAGACGGAAAGAAATCTGTAGCAGAGACGATAGTTTATACTGCCCTCGACAAGGTGGGCAAAAAGAGCGATCAGGAAGCTTTGGGAGTGCTTAAGAGGGCCTTGGACAACATCCGCCCGACTCTGGAAGTCCGCAGCCGCAGGGTGGGGGGAGCTACTTACCAGGTCCCTGTGGAAGTAAGACCCGCCAGGGCAAACACCCTTTCCCTCAGGTGGCTGACGGGATACGCCAGGCTCAGGAAGGAAAAGTCGATGTCTGACAGGCTCGCCAACGAGATTTTGGACGCTTCCAACGGCCTGGGGATGGCCGTAAAGAAGCGCGAAGACACCCACAAGATGGCCGAAGCCAACCGCGCCTTCGCCCACTATCGTTGGTAGTAGGAAAGGAAAAGCTATATGCCACAAGTGCTCACTGATTTGAACAGAATCAGAAACATCGGAATTATGGCGCATATCGATGCGGGAAAAACCACTACAACCGAGAGGATTCTGTACTACACCGGGGTCAACTACAAAATTGGCGAGACGCACGACGGCGACTCGACCATGGACTGGATGGATCAGGAAAAGGAGCGCGGAATTACCATCACTTCCGCCGCCATCACCTGCTTCTGGAACAGGCAGACCCACGATTCCGAAGAGCAGTTCCAGATAAACATCATCGACACCCCCGGGCACGTTGACTTCACAGCCGAGGTGGAAAGGTCGCTTAGGGTCCTTGATGGAGCAGTGGCTGTCTTCGATGCCAAAGAGGGAGTAGAGCCCCAGTCTGAAACGGTGTGGCGCCAGGCCGATAAATACTGCGTTCCGAGAATCTGCTTTATCAACAAGATGGATAAGCTCGGAGCCAACTTTTTCTACTCGGTAGACACCATTAAAAGCAAACTGGGTGCAAGGCCCCTTGTTATGCAGCTGCCCGTGGGAAGCGAAAACGACTTTGACGGGGTAGTGGATCTGGTAAGGATGAAGGCCTACCTATGGAAGGGAGACGTAAAGAAGAGCGACCAAGGGGCCCACTACGAGACCACCCCCGTCCCCGAAGACCTGAAGGAAATGGCGGAAAGGTACAGGACAGAGCTTATAGAAGCCGCAGCCGAAACTGATGAAAAGCTCATGGACAAGTACTTTGAGACCGGAGAACTTTCTGAAGATGAAATCAGGCGCGGAGTAAGGTCTTTGACCATACACTCTGAAGCCTACCCCGTCTTTTGCGGCTCTGCCTTCAAGGACAAGGGCATCCAGCCCCTCCTTGATGCCGTGGTAGATTACCTTCCCAGCCCCGAAGACGTTCCGGCTATAGCCGGATATGAGCCCGGAGACGAGAGCGTGGAGATTGATCGAAAGCCCGTCATTTCCGATCCCTTCTCGGCTCTGGCTTTCAAGATTGCCGTCCACCCCTTCTACGGAAAGCTGATTTACGTGAGAGTGTACTCGGGCTCTGTAAAGCCCGGAGACACCATCCTTAACTCCACCACCGGCAAGAGGGAGAGGGTAGGAAAGATCTTCCAGATGCACTCCAACAAGGAAATCCCCATGGACGAGGCTTTCGCAGGCAATATATACGCCTTTGTCGGCCTAAAGAACGTGGGGACCGGAGACACCCTCTGCGATCCGAAGAACCCGATATGCCTAGAATCTATGACCTTCCCGGATCCGGTGATCCAAATCGCAGTGGAGCCTAAGAGCAAGGCCGATCAGGAGAAGATGGGAATAGCTCTGGCAAGGCTTGCAGACGAGGATCCTACTTTCCAGGTAAAGACGGATCAGGAAAGCGGACAGACCCTGATTTCCGGCATGGGAGAGCTTCAGCTAGACATCATCGTCGACAGGATGCGCAGGGAGTTTCACGTGGAGTGCAACGTGGGCAAGCCCCAGGTCGCCTACAGGGAAACCATCAGAAGGCCTGTAGCGGAGTACGAGTACACCCACAAGAAGCAGACCGGAGGCTCAGGCCAGTTTGCAAGGGTGGAGCTCAACTTCATGCCTGTTGACGAAAATAATCCTGAAGAAAAGGGCAAGGACTTCATCTTTGTCGACAAGATTACGGGAGGGGTTATCTCTTCGGAGTACATTCCTTCCGTAGAGGCGGGCATTAAGGAAGCCATGGAGTCCGGAATTTTGGCCGGATATCCCATGGTGGGCGTGAAGGCCGAACTTATAGACGGCCAGATGCACCCGGTAGACTCTTCCGAACTTGCCTTCAAGGTGGCCGGATCTATGGCCTTCAAGGGAGCCGCCCTCAAGGCAGATCCCGTGCTTCTTGAGCCGATTATGGCAGTAGAAGTCAGGACCCCCGAAGAATACATGGGAGACGTCATAGGAGATCTGAACTCCAGGCGAGGCAGGATCGAAAATATGACCGATGCCACTGGGGTGAAGGTAATAGACGCGAAGGTGCCGCTTGCCGAAATGTTTGGCTACATTGGAGACCTTCGCTCCAAGACCCAGGGAAGGGCCGTCTACAGCATGCAGATGGACTCCTATGCCGAGGTTCCTAAGAATATCGCAGAGGAAATCATAAAGCAGCAGAGGGGCGAATAGGCCCTAATCTGCAGGTTTGCTGAGAGATAGATAATAATAAAGTCGAAAATATAGAATAAGATCAGCTTCTTACCTGAAGCGTTGAATTGTCCAGGAGGACTTTAATGGCAGAAAAGACCAAATACGAGCACACCAAGCCGCACGTAAACGTGGGAACCATCGGGCACATTGACCACGGCAAGACCACTTTGACCGCGGCCATCTCCAAGGTTCTTCACGACGAATACCCCGACGTAAACCCTGAATATAAGTTTGACCAGATTGACGCCGCGCCTGAAGAGAAGCAGCGCGGCATCACCATCAACATTGCCCACATAGAGTACGAGACCGACAAGAGGCACTACGCCCACATTGACGCCCCCGGCCACGCAGATTACGTTAAGAA
>JAFPUC010000008.1 GCA_017413255.1 Aeriscardovia sp.
GGTTTCAAAGAGGCCAGGACGGCCTTTTCCTCAGAGGGGCTGAACTTTTGTTCCTTAGGCTCTTCCTCCAAAAGGGAAGCCTTTTCCCCTTTGGAGGAAGAGTAGGAAGAAGCTGAAGAGGATCTCGATGCCGCCATGGCGGCAAAGGACGCCCCCGTTCCGATTCCCCCGGCCTTAAAGACTTAAAACATATCCATTTTAAAGGAAAACGGGCATAAAACTTGAAGGGGGAAAAAGTTAGGAGCGCTCTTTCCAGTTCTCCACATCTATCCTCTTAGGGCCTGCCTGCCATGCCTGCCAGGCGGAAGAAATGATGTCTTCCAGGCTCTTTTCGCTTTGCCAACCCATGACTCTTCCTATCAGCTCGGCGTTGCCTATAAGCATTGGGGGGTCCCCGGGGCGCCTTCCTTCAATCTTTTCTTTAAACTTAATCCCCGTGGTCTTTTTTATGGCCTCTATTATCTCCTTTACCGACGTCCCCTTTCCGGTGCCCACGTTAAAGGCGGAGTATTTTTTCTTCCCCCCGCGCTCCAGGTATTCGAGCGCGCATACGTGCGCGCGCGCAAGATCCTGGACGTGTACGTAGTCTCTTACGCAGGTGCCGTCGGGAGTGGGGTAGTCGTCTCCAAAAATCACGGGGGCCTTAAATTCGGAGAGACGCTCAAAGACTATGGGGATGAGGTTTAAGGTGGAGGGATCGGCGAGATCGGGGCTCTCGCATCCTGCCACGTTAAAGTAGCGCAGGGCGCAGAAATTTATCCCAAATGCCTTGGTCACCGCATTTCCCATCCACTCCCCGAAAAGCTTGGTTTGGCCATAGGGGTTGATGGGCGCCATTTCCACTCCGAACTCGGGCACGATGTCGACCGGGGGCTCACCGTATACGGCGGCTGAGGATGAAAAGATCATATTTTTCACCCCGCCGTCCTTCATGGCTTCAATTACGTTTAAAAATCCGCCGACGTTTTGCCTGTAGTAGAAGATGGGCTTTTCCACGCTCTCGCCCACCTGTTTTCTGCCGGCGCAGTGGATTACGGCCTTTACGGAGCACTCCTGCATAATTCTTTGCAGCTCCTGCCTGGCCTCCGGAGAGCAGATGTCCAGCTTGTAAAACTTGGAGCCCTCGGCCCTCTTTTCATCCCCGTAACTCAGATCGTCCACTATTACGGTTTCTTCTCCCTTTTCCTTCAGGGATCGGACGATGTGGGAGCCTATGTATCCGCAGCCTCCCGTCACCAAAACGCTCATGCCAGCGCCTCTCTTTGCTTGATTTGCAGTTCTTTATTTCCCTTGGATGCCAGATCGAGGAGGAAGGAAAGCTGGGAAAAGGAGAAGGGGGACCTTTCCCCGGTTCCCTGAATCTCTACAAACTCTCCGGATTCGGTCTGAACCACGTTCATGTCCGTAGAGGCCTTGCAGTCTTCCGCATAGGGCAAATCTAGAACTTCTGCCCCCTCTACTATCCCTACCGACACGGCAGAAATCTGGTGCCTTATAAAGTCTTTGGCCACTCTGCCGTTTTTTAGGGCCCACTGCGCAGCTTCCTTGAGGGCAATCCATCCTCCCGTAACCGAAGCCGTCCGGGTGCCCCCGTCGGCTTGCAGCACGTCGCAGTCTATATATACCGCGCACTCCCCCATGGCTTCAAAGTCCACCGCCATGCGGAGGGACCTTCCTATAAGCCGGCTTATTTCCTGGCTTCTGGAATTTTTCCCGCTTTCCCTGGAATTTCGGGTGCCGGTGGCCCTGGGGATCATGGCGTATTCGGCCGTCACCCAGCCCAAGCCGGTTCCGGCCCTCCATGAGGGCACCTGATCTTCCCATGAAGCCGTACACAACACCCTGGTCCCTCCGCACTCTATTAGCACAGATCCCTCGGGATTGGCCGTCCAGTGCGGGTATACCCTGCACGGTCTCAGTTCGTCAAATTCCCTGCCATCGGGTCTTTGAAAGTCTGATTTTATGCTGTCCACAAGATCAGTCTATAAAATGCGGAACCAAGTAACCTTAAAATTTCATGTATACTTATGGAATGACCCGAAAAGTCTTAATAGCAATTTTTGAATTTCTCGTGGCTCTTTTTGCCCTGGGAGGCATATCCCAGGGGTATGTCGGAGGGCAGTGGGAAGAATTTTGTTACTTCACCTTCCAAAGCAACCTTGCAATCGCAATCGTGTTCATCTGGGAAGGAATTTCCACTTTAACCGAAGGCTACAGGCCATGGCCCTGGCTTAAGGGAATAGTGACTCTGTGCATAATCATCACGGGAGTTGTGGCCAACACCATCCTCCCGGCCCCGGATTACGCCACGGAGTGGAAGGCCTTCGGCTTCATTCCCAACACAGCCCTCGTGCATATAACGGTTCCAATCATGGCTACACTGGATTTCCTCCTCTTTGAGCGCCATAAGCGTTATAAGTGGTGGTACCCCCTCACCTGGCCCCTTTACGCTTACTGCTGGTTCATCTTCATTTTGATAAGGGCGGCCATCTGGCCAAACGCCGGAGTGGACCCAGGAAGCCACAACCCCTACCCCTACTGGTTTGTGGATATCCCCAAGATCGGATGGGGAGAAATGATCAAAATGATTATTTACTTTACGATAGGCTTCCTTATTTTGGGCTACATCCTCTACGGCCTGGACAAAGCCCTTCCCCGCTACTCTGCAATTTCCACCATCCCCAAGGAGGAAAGGCAGAAGCTAAACGCTGAAAAAGAGGCCAAAAAACAAAAGGCCATAGGCTAAAAAATATTCAGTACGGCTACGAAAGTTTTGCGATAATCTCTATTGCAAAACTTTTTTTATTTGGACGGGAAATTATGGAGTCGACGGCATTTTTAACCGACATGTATGAGTACAGCATGCTAAACGACGCCCTGTCTGACGGATCGGCGTTTAGAAAGTGCGTATTTGAGGTATACACCCGAAGCCTGGGGGCGGGCCGAAGGTACGGCGTGTTTGCAGGACTGGGCAGGTTGCTGTCGGCGCTGAAGGATATGAAGCCCACGGGAAAAGAGCTGGAATTTCTGCTTTCACAAAAAATCATTTCGGAAAAAACGGCAAAGTGGCTGGAAGGCTTCCGCTTCACGGGAACTTTGCGCTCCTTTTTGGAGGGGGACATGTATTTCCCCCTCTCTCCGGTAATGCAGGTGGAATCCAGTTACGCGGAAGGGCTGCTTTTAGAGACGCTTTCCCTGTCTATATTGAATTACGATTCGGCCGTGGCAAGCGCGGCGTGCAGGATGAGCCATGTAAACCCCAAAAGGCCGTGTTACGAAATGGGAAGCAGGAGGATGAACGAGTGGGCGGCGGTGGCCGCCGCCAGGGCTGCGATAGTTGGAGGCTTTGAAGGGACGTCCAATATGGAGGCGGGGCTTCTCTACGGCATCCCGCTTATAGGAACCAGCGCCCACAGTTTTACCCTCGTGCACGACTCGGAAAAGCAGGCCTTTGAAGCGCAGTTTAAAAACAATAAGGATTCCACTTTCCTTGTGGATACCTTTGACGTCAAAAAGGCGATAGCCTCTGCCGTAAAGATCGCAGGAAGGGACCTTAAAGGGGTGAGGATAGACTCGGGAGACCTGGGATCTCTTGCAAGTGAGGTGAGGGCCGAGCTCGACGCTCTCGGCGCATCTTCTACCAAGATTACAGTCACAGGAGACCTTGACGAGTACGCCCTGCTTTCTTTAAATTCCGCGCCCGTTGACGCCTGCGGCATAGGCACAAGGCTGGTCACGGGTTCAGGCATCCCCACAAGCCAGATGGTCTACAAGCTCGTTGAAAGGGAAGACAAAAACGGGAAAATGCAGCCCGTTTCAAAAAAGAGCGCGGGGAAAAGCACGTACCCTTACGCCAAATCCGTCTACAGATCCATGAAAGACGGAAAGTACATGGAAGAGATCGTGGTGATGGGGAGCTTGGAGTGCAAAGAAAAGTGGGAAAAGTCCCATATGGAAAAAGACAACCTCGTCCCCATGCTCCACGTCGTGGCAGAAGAGGGGAAGCCCAAAGAGGAGCTGTGCGGCAAAGAGGGCCTTTTAAGGGCGAGGAACAGGTGCAGGGAGGAAATTAAAAAGTTTCCCGACCAGATTCTCTCCCTCTCCCCCGGAGAGCCTGTAATTGAGACCCAAATGCTGCGCGCGCGTTAATTTTGCGGGTCCGAAGAGAGGGAATTGTAGATTCTCTGGCACTCGGGGCAGATAGGCCCTCCCCTGTAGGGCTTTGGAATCCATATTTTTCCGCAAAGCGCCACCACGGGCTTTCCGGATTTCGCTTTTTGGAGCTCTTCTTTTGAGACGTAGTGCGCGAACTTTTCGGAAGCGAAATCCCCTGTAGCCGCGCCGTCTTCTTCGGTCTTTGCTTCAGATTTCTCTTTTACCGCCGTAGAGGGAGATTTATCAGTTATCATCATGATTTGATCTTAAGGAAAAATATAAAATGGGTGTAGCTTTATCCCTAAGTTCAGGCAGGAATCTATGGCAGAAGAGCAGCCCGGCGAGTTTAAAGATGTTTTCTCGCCTATAGACAAAATGTATAAAATCCTGGCGGATGCCAGAAGCGGGTTTATGGATCAAGATCTTGTAAAAGTGAGCAGATCTTCTTTGGAAAATCTGTTGGATGAGTTAAAGCAGGCCCTGCCCACCCAACTTAAAAGCGCCGTAGAACTTATGAGGAACGCCGACGCCCAAATGAGCCAGGCTTTGGCCGAGGCTCAAATGACCACAAGGAAAGCGGAAACGCAGGCCGAGAGAATAGTGGCCGAGGCTCAAAAGAGGGCAGATTACATTTCCAGCAATGACAACATCGTAAAAATCGCTTCCCAAAAGGCAGATGCGTTGATGGCGCAAGCCAAGGAAAGAAGCGAGAGAATAGTGGCCGAGGCTCAAAAGAGGGCAGACGATCTTAAAGCCTCTTCGCAGCGTTGGTGCCTGGATAACCTCCAAAGCCTTGTAGAAACCCTAAGGAAGTTGGAATCTACGACGCAGGGGGGGATAGAAAACATAAAATTCAGGCAAAAACAAGATATGAACCAAAAAAATGGAGGCAAATGAAAAACGAGTACAAGGTGCCGGTAGCGGCGCTGCTTAGAAATCCGGGGTCCCACCAGGAAGTGGATCTTGAAGTGAAGGCCCCGTCGGGAATTGGAGATTCGTTTTACGGAGTTAGGCAAGGGAGCCCGGTGCGTTTGAAAGCCACCCTTTCTTCCATAAGATCCGGCCTGGAAGCGGAGGGGGAGATCTTTGCAACCGAAGAGGGGAAGTGCTCCCGCTGCCTTAAGGACATAAAAAGGCCGGTCAAAGTGGAGTTTTCAGCTTTTATGCCCCTTGAAAAGGAAATGGAAGAAGACTCCCCCATGAGTTACCAGATAGACGAGGACGGAATATACCCCCTCTCGGGAGACTTTGCCGATTTTGAAGGCCTGATTAGAGACGAACTGACCCTCCAGCTTTCCATGATCCGGCTCTGCAAGCCCGACTGCAAAGGGCTTTGCCAAAAGTGCGGAGCTAATCTAAATGAAGTTGAAAACCACTCCCACGAGCGCGAGGCGGATCCGAGATTTGCAAAATTGGCCGAACTGAAGGAACAAATGACAAAGTAGGGCTTTAGAATTACAATCTGAGAAGTAAGACCGAAGAAATTAAAGGAGTCAGAATGGCGCTGCCCAAGTATAAGACCTCGCGTGCCAATATCCACACCCGCAGATCTGCATGGAAAGCAGATGCTACGACAACTGATAAATGCCCCAACTGCGGCAGGCCCACCCTTCAGCATGCGGCTTGCCCCTTCTGCGGCTATTGGCGCGGCAAAACCTACAAGGAAGCCATCAAGTACAAAAAGTAGGTATAGAGCTTCTTTGCCGCCACTCTCAAAGAGAGTGGCGTAATTTTTATCTTCAGGAGGGCGGCCGATGGCTCACAGCGTCAACAGGCAAAGCCGGGAGAAAGAGGGTGTGGTAGCCAGGCCCGTTGAGACTTTGAGGCTCTGGAGGCGCACCCTTCAGAAGCTGCCAGAGTTAACAAAAAAAACGGGGGTGGAGATTTCTTCCGACCTTCTTATGCGCAGCCTCACCCACCGCTCCTTTTCCCACGAGCACCCCGATGCCCCCAATAACGAGAGGCTGGAGTTTCTGGGAGACTCCATAATCCAGGCAATATCCACCATTTACCTGTTCAACCACTTTCCCTTCATGCCTGAAAGGGAGATGAGTTCCCTAAGGAGGGCGGCTGTATGCGAAGAGGGGCTCGCCAAAATAGCTCTGGACATGTCTTTAGACAAGTTCCTGCTTTTGGGAAGGGGGGCCAGAAAAGAAGGAGACAGGCAAAGATCCAGCCTTCTTTGCGACGCTTTTGAAGCCCTGGTGGGAGCCGCTTTTGTAAGCGGGGGATGGGGGAGCGCGGAAAAACTTGCAGGAGCCCCGCTTAGAAAAACGATTGACGACAACCTAAAAAACCTTGAGGGTTCCAACCCCTATATGGATTGGAAGACTTCGCTTCTCGTTTTAGCCCGTTCAATGAATTTGGGAGAGCCCTCCTTTCCCACTTCGTTTGACGAAGAAAAAGACTGCTTTATAGCAGAGTGCACTCTTCCCTCGGGAAAAGTTTTAGCTGTTGGGCGGGGAAAGAAAAAGAAAACAGCCCAGGAAAACGCCGCCGAACTGTCATGCAGGGTTCTTAGGCAGAAAAGCGGCCTGTCCTAAATAAATTGGAGGCCCATGGAAAAACAGACCCTTCACCTTTTCAACTCCCTTTCAAGGAAGGAAGAGGAGTTCATACCCAAAATTCCCAAAAAAGCGGGAGTGTACGTGTGCGGACCGACCGTGCAGGCAGAGGCCCATATAGGCCACATGCGCTCGGCCGTGGCCTTCGACATCCTGCGCCGGTGGCTGGAAAAGAGCGGATATGAAGTGAACTTCATAAGGAATGTCACAGACATCGACGACAAGATACTGAAAAAGTCGAAGGAAGCTGGGAAAGAGTGGTGGGCCCTGGCCTACGGGTTTGAAAGGAGCTTTGAAAGAGACTACAGGCTTTTAAACGTCCTCCCCCCCACTTACGAGCCGAGAGCCACGGGGCAAATTCCGGAGATGATAGAGCTTGTAGAAATCCTGCTCGAAAAGGGATACGCCTACTTGGCCCCCGCTCCGGGGGCCAAGGGTGCCAACGTCTACTTTGACACGGAAAAGTGGGAGGAATACGGCGCCCTCACAAGGCAGGGAAAAGACCCCCTTCCCGCCGAGCAGGAGGCGGGAGAGGGAAAAAAGCACCTCAGAGACTTTGCCCTCTGGAAAGCCCCCAAGCCCGGCGAACCCTCCTCTGCCTCATGGGACGCCCCGTTCGGAAAGGGGAGGCCCGGCTGGCACCTTGAGTGCTCCGCCATGAGCCACAGGTTCCTCGGAGGGGATTTTGACATCCACGGAGGGGGCCTGGATCTCAGGTTCCCCCACCACGAAAATGAAATGGCCCAGTCTTTGGCCGCAGGCTGGGGCACCGCTTCCTACTGGCTCCACTCCGCCTGGGTCACCCAAAAGGGAGAAAAAATGAGCAAATCTTTGGGAAACGGACTTGCAGTGGGGCAGATCTGCAGCCAGTTTTCCCCCTGGGCCCTCCGATACGCCCTTGCCTCCGTCCACTACAGGTCCATGCTCGAGTGGGGAGATGAGTGCGGAAAAGAGGGGATGGAGGTGGAAAAGAGGATATTTCGCTTCAAAGAGGAGGCCGAAGATTTTCTCGGAAGGAAGGTAAGCGAAGAAGAAGCCGAGGCCTTCCCCGTAGAAGGCCTTCCCGAAAACTTCGTTTCATCCATGAATTCGGATCTGAGCGTTAGTGGAGCTTTGGCCTGCGTCTTCGATTTAGTGCGCTCTTTAAATTCTTCCATGCGTTTTGCGGGCGGAAAAGAAGAGGGCGAAAGGGGGATTTTGGCCGTCTTTTCCATGCTCTCCGTCCTCGGCCTCTCCCCGCTCTCCGGAGCCTGGAGCCAAAAACGGGAGGAAGAAGATCTTTCCGTCCTGGTGGAGGCCCTTATAGAAAAGAGGGAAGAAGCCAGGAAGGAAAAGGACTTTGAAAAAGCCGATTCCATACGCGGCCTTTTGGAGGGCTGCGGCATCGCTTTGGAAGACAAAAAAGGCTCTACATCCTGGCGCCGTATAAATACCGATGAGGGGATAAACTAAAATTCATGACCGCTTTCAGTTCTCTTAGCGACAAATTAACAAAAGTCTTTTCCTTCGCCCACTCGAAGGGAAAGCTGAGCGAAAAAGACATAGACAAAACCGTATCCGGCATTAGGACGGTCCTTTTGGATGCCGACGTTTCGCTTCCCGTGGTTCAAAAGTTCTGCGACCAGGTAAAGCAGAAGGCCATGGGATCTGAAGTCTCAAAGTCCTTAAACCCCAGCGAGCAAGTGGTGAAGATCGTCTACGGGGAGCTGGAAAGCGCCCTGGGGGAAGGGATAGAAAGGCCCCTTCGCTTTTCCAAAGTCCCCCCCACCGTAATAATGCTTTTGGGGCTTCAGGGAGCGGGAAAAACCACGCTGGCGGGAAAACTCGCCTACTGGCTAAAGCAAACCGGCCACTCTCCCCTTTTGGTGGCAGCCGACCTTCAAAGGGCGGCTGCAGTAGAGCAGGTTTCCAAGGTAGCCAAGGAAGCGGGGGCCGGAATCTACACCCCAGATCTCAGCGGGTTTTTAAGCCGCAAGAACCCGGTCAAGGTTTCAAAAGACGCCATAGACTACGCCAAAAGGAAGCTCTATGACGTGGTAATAATCGATACTGCAGGGCGCCTTGCTGTAGATGATTCTCTCATAAAGGAGGCGTCGCAGATAAAGAAGGCGGTAAACGCCAACGAAGTTCTGCTGGTGGTCGATTCCATGATCGGCCAGGACGCCGTGCGCGTGGCTGAGGCCTTCGACAAAGGCGTGGGCTTTACGGGAATCGTCCTTACAAAGCTGGATGGAGACGCCAGGGGAGGGGCCGCCCTTTCGGTTACAGGGATGACCGGAAAGCCCATCCTCTTTGCCTCCGACGGAGAGAGGCTTAAAGACTTTGAAGTCTTCCACCCGGACCGCATGGCCAGCAGGATCCTAGACATGGGAGACACCCTAACCCTGATAGAGAAGGCCGAGAGGGAGTTTGACGAAAAGAGCGGGGAGGAAGTCGCAAAGAAGATAAAGGCCGGAAGCTTCGGCCTTGACGACTTTGTGAGCTCTCTGGAGCAGATCCGCAAAATGGGCTCTTTAAAGAAAATGCTCATGATGCTTCCGAGCATGAACCAGTACAGAAACCAGATAGAGGATATGGATGAAAGCAGGCTGGACAGGATCACCGCCATCATCTCTTCCATGACCCCCCAGGAAAAAGCAAACCCCGACATCATCAACGGATCTAGGAGATCTAGGATCGCAAAGGGCTCCGGAACGAATGTGAGCGAGGTAAATTCCCTTCTCGCCCGTTTTGCCCAGGCCTCCAAAATGATGAAAAAGATGGGACCCAACATGGCAGGAGGGCCCATGATGACAGACTTTGGAATGGGAAGCGCCCCCGCCAGGCCCTCTTCAAAAAAGGGATCGGGCAAGAAAAAGAAATTCAAGTCCGGAAACCCGGCCAAGAGGGAAGAGGAAGAAAGGGCCCTTTTGGAGAGGCTGAACAACAAAAAACTGGAGTAGGATGCTCGCCTTTCACGTCGTCTGCTGGGTCTTCACTTCCTTTTTTGCAGCCTGGCTGCTTTTGCGCCTCGTTCCGGCGGGGCTGGACAGCAAAAGGCCCCTTACAGAGTTGATAGCGCTGTGCCCCTACGCAGCCTTGGCCGAGCTTCTTTTCACCATCCTTTCCTACGCCGGAGGGGACTGGGGATGCGGAATTTTGGGGAGCATCTTTGTTTTATGGGAAATTTGGTTTTTAAGATCCTACCTTTTCGGCAAAAGGCCCAGGCTTTCCGGCCCGCTTCTTACCGTTATGACCGTAAACTGCAGGTACGGCAGGGCGAGCGCAAAAGAAATTGAAAATTTTGCAAACGAGCAGGCTGTAGACATCCTTTCCCTTCAGGAGGTCAGCTCCGAGTTAAAGGAAAAAGTCTCCCACTTCGATTCGTTCCCCTATCAGGTTTGCGGGGAGCCCTGCCCTGAAGACAACGGGGGATTTAACATGATCCTAAGCCGAAAAGAGCCCCTCGCCTTCGCCGCTTCAAGCGTGGATCTGTGTGCGGCGCAGTGCCCCGCCATAAAGGTAGACTTTGAAGGGGAAGTCGTCTTGGCTGCAAGCGTGCACCCCAAGTCCCCCCACCGCGGAGGAGAGTACTGGGGATGGGGCGTAAACCACCTGGCATCTTTTCTCTGCTTTTTGGGAAGGGAGGTTAAAATGCCCAGGTTCTGCCCCCGCCTCGGCCTAAAAGAACCCAAAGCCAAAAAAGAGGCCGATTTTGTGGTGGTGATGGGGGATATGAACTCTTCCTTGGATCTTCCTTCCTTCAGGGCGGTTCTCAGATCCGGCATGAAAGATTCTTCTATGGACACCCATTCAGGCCCCCACCCCACTTTTCCGGCCACGTGGAAGGGCTGGCACGAAGTTTTGGAGCTGGACCACGTCCTTCACTCTTCAGGCCTTAAAAGCTGCTTTGTAAAAACGAAAAAGATTGCCGGCACCGATCACTTGGCGCTTATAAGCCGGCTTGGAAAAGAAAAGGGCTCAAGTACTATACTTTAATTTGAAATGCGCCCACCGCCCCTCTCGCGCGGCGCATGCAAAAAAATGACTGATTTGTTTATGCCCCACTTAAATGGAGAGGTCAGATTTCTTTTAAAAAAGGAGTTAGTGCCGTGTCTACAAGGATCAGGCTAAAGCGTACGGGAAAGATTCATGACCCTCAATACCGCGTGGTGGTGGTCGATCAGCGCAAGAAGCGCGACGGAGAGGCCATAGAGGAGTTGGGATACTACAACCCCAATCCCAATCCCTCCCTCATACACATAAATTCCGAGAGGGTCCAGCACTGGCTTTCCCTCGGGGCCCAGCCCTCCGATCCCGTTTTGGTGCTTCTTAAAATCACAGGAGACTGGCAGAAGTTCAAGGGCCTGCCCGGCGCGGAGGGCACCTTGAAGATGCCAGAGCAGAAGGTAAGCGCCCAAAAGAAGATCGAAGAGGCTTCGGATGAAGCCCAGGCCCTCAAGGCCAAGCACGCGGCCGATAAAGTCGGAGAGTAAGGATTTATAAAAAGCTTGGGCGCGGCAAGGAAATCCCTGCCGCGGCCTTTTCTTTTTTGTTTTCCGTCCTGATTTTGGAGATTTCAAGATGGATTTAGTTAGAGTCGGAAAGATAACCAAGCCCCACGGGGTGAGGGGGGAAGTTGTATTTTCCCTCACCACCGACGAGCCTGAAAAGCGCCTGAAAAAAGGAGCTGTGCTCTTTGACGAAAACGGCGCCCTGTATACGGTAAAAGGCAAAAGGAGTTTCCAATCCCAGATCCTCCTCTCCCTCTTCCAGGTCGATGACAGAGGGAAGGCAGAAGCCATGAGGGGAAAAGAACTTTTTGCCCAGGCCGAGCCTTCCGACGAAAGAGGGATATATTTTAAAGACCTTCCCGGCCTTTTGATAGAAGAAGAGGACGGAGAAAAAATCGGCGTTATCAGCGGCGTCATCGACAACTCCCAGATCCTGCTTGAAGTGAAGAGGAAGGATGGCAGATGCCTAATCCCCTGGGCAAAAGAGTTTATAAAGCAGGTGGACTTAAAAGGTGGAAAAATTATAATGAATCTTCCTACGGGGCTTTTGTCGGCATGCAGCTATTAACCGGCCCCGACCTACTGTAAAGCAGGCAACATGATTTTTCGATCGCAATTCAGCGGGCCCCGCAAGGCCGGGGAGTGCTGGCTAGACGCCATAAGCCTATTTTTTATGCTGATGTGCGCCACAACATGTATGAGCATGGGTAGGGGGCTGGAAACATGGTGCTTCATGCTGGCCCTTCTCTTCGAGAGCGTGTCTTATGGTTTAGACGAGCTGGCGAGGGTCAAGATCTTTAAGCTCGGCCCCCAGGGCCTTAAGAACCTCAAAGACGGGATCCTGAATAATCCGGACTTCAAGTCCGTCCCTCCCCAGAATTTCCCCAACCCCCAGTTTTTGCAAAACGCCCCCCAAAACGGGAACTTCCTTGTGGCCAGGGGGAACTTCAGAACCCTTTTGATGTGGCGAACAATAACGAGCTTCATCTGCTGGGCCTTGGTGATAATAGGCTTTATAGGCACAATTTTCTAATGCTGATAGATCTTATTTCCATTTTTCCCTCCTATTTTGACGTCTTGAAGCTGGGCCTTTTCGGAAAGGCCATGGAAAAAGGCGTCGTAGAAGTAAATGCCGTAAACCTTCGAGACTTTGCAAAGGGCGTACACAGATCCGTAGATGACACCCCCCTCGGCGGGGGGGCCGGAATGGTGATGAAACCCGAAGTGTGGGCTAGCGCGTTGGAAAAAGTCATAGGTGAAGGAGACCCCCTCATCCTCTACCCCTGCGCTTCCTCCTCCCTTTTTACCCAAAAGAAAGCCCACGAGCTCTCAAAAGAAAAATGGCTGGTGGTTTGCTGCGGAAGGTACGAAGGGATAGACGAGAGAGTGTGGGAATGGTGCAAGAACCGGGGCTGGAGGGTGGAAGGCTTCTGCCTTGGAGACTACATACTTTCAGGAGGGGAGAGCGCGGCCTGCGTAATGCTTGAAGCGGTGTGCAGGCTCCTTCCCGGCTTTATGGGAAACTGCCGGTCTTTGGAGGAAGAATCGTACGAAACCGGTATTTTGGAGCACAACCAGTACACCAGGCCCTTTCTTTGGAGAGGGATGGAAGCGCCAAAGATTCTCATTTCCGGAGACCATGGGAAAGTAGATCAATTCAGGCGCGAAGAAGGCCTGAAAAAGACCGATGCCTTCAGGCCCGACCTCATAGAAAAACTTGAATGCAAGGACTTGACTAAATCGGATGCTAAGCTTTTGATTCAGCTAGGATGGGATTTAAGCGGAAAAAATCCGAAAAAGGAGGATTAGATGAAGCTTACCGAAGAGATGAAAGACTGTGTAAACCACAACCTGTGCTACGTTGCCACCGAAAGCGATGAAGGCAAACTAGATCTTGGCCCTAAGATGAGCATGCAGGTTTTAGACGATTCGCACCTGATGTACTACGAGAGGACCGCAGGCCAGACCTACAGGAATCTTGAGGCCAACGGCAAAATCTGCATAGCCGCCGCAAATTTGGAGAAAAAGACGGGCTTCCGCTTTTATGGAAAAGTGGTCCTGCACAGGGACGGGAAAATCTTTGAAGATGCGCAGCGATATGCTGAAACGCACTCTCTAAAGAAGCCCACCGTGGTTCCCGTGATAGAAGTGACCGAGATTCAGTACCTGGATCCGGCCAGGGCGGGAAAGGATTACGAAGGCTAAGCTTCTACTTTATTACCCTGAAGTGCTCCGGGGCCCGGACCGTGTCCTTGGCTGCCGGGGCTTTTTCTATGGATCCAAACGGCATCTGCGCATCCAGCACCCAGTCGGGATTTACGTTGTAGGCGGTCCTGACCGCGACTTCGAGCCCCAAAAAGTGCTGGAGGCTGGCTCCCATTCCGATTTTTGAAAGTCCAAGCCACATGGCGTATTCAGCCATCCCCACTTCCTGGGCGAGGAATCTGTCTATAGCGGGCTCATACTCGGTAAAGGTTTCTTTAAGGCCGCTTCCCACTTTTGAGTCGCTAAAGAACAATACGGTTCCGTTGCCCTTTGAAAAACTGTCGCAAAGGCCCCTGCGCTTCGTCCATGCGTCCTCGGCTTCGGGGTGGTTCTCGTACCTTTCCTTCATCGCCCCCGGCACTAAGTCCCTCCAAAACAGCAAATTTTCATTGCCCAAAAGAAGCAGGATCCTTTGCGCCCTGGCATTGAAGGAAGAAGGCACGGAGGAAAATATCTGGTGGAGGTAGGATTCTACTTCTTCATCCTTCACATCCGCCTTTCCCAGGTGGTATACGCTCCTTCTTGCCCTGAGGGTGGAAATAAAATCTTCTCCAGCTTTAAAATCGGTCATTTTACTCCTCCGCCTTTTTTAAAATTTCGCAGGCCGTAGAACCTGATTTCATAGTTTTTAAGGCCTCAAGCCCAAAGGGATGAAAATCTTCCTTTTCCCTTTCGGCTACAATATATCCCCCGGGGCTTAGCAAATTTATAGAGGCGGAAAGTATTTTTTCAAAGCTTTCGCTTTCTACTCCGTAGGGGGGGTCTAAAAAGATGAGATCAAATTTTTCTTTGCACCCTTCCAAAAACTTTTCAGCCTTCGCGCACCGGATTTCCACCCTTTTCCCCCCTCTTTGAAAGGGAAGGGCGTTTTGCTTCAGGCATTTTGCGGCCTGCCGGGATGAATCGACGCAAAAAAGTTCTTCAGATCCGCGCGAAAGAGCTTCCAGCCCCAAAGCCCCGCTTCCCGCAAAAAGGTCTAAAACCCTTTCTCCTAAGGCCCCATGGGCTTCCAGGGAGGAAAAAATGGATTCTTTAAGCTTGGACGTCGTGGGCCTGGTTCCGCTTTTTGGAACTTCAAGTTCCAGGCCTTTGTATTCTCCTGCTATTATCCTCATCAGAACCTTATTAAAAACGACTCGTACTTTTTCAAAAACTCTTCGGATTTTTCGTTCAAAAGCGGGAAGGAAGGGAAATCCAGTCTTTCAGCCTCGCTTTTGGCCGCCTGCAAAATATCTAAGTCCTTCATCACGCTTAGGAATTTGAAGGAAGAAGACTTTCCCGCCTGTTCGCCTCCCAAAACGTCCCCCTCCCCCCTGTTTTGCATATCGAAGGCGGACACCTCCCTTCCGCTGGAGCTTTCTTTCATAACTTCCAGCCTGCGGGCGGCGTCCTCCTCGGGCTCTTTTGAAATGAGGAATGTCCATGAAGGGGTGCCGTCTCTTCCTACTCTCCCCCGGAACTGGTGAAGCTGGGAAAGGCCAAAGCGGTTGGCGTCAAAAATGACCATGCAGCTGGCTTTCGACACGTCTACACCCGTCTCCACGACGCTGGTGGAAACAAGGAGGGGGGAGGATCCTGAAGCGAAGGAAGCCATTATCTCTTCTTTTTCCGAAGCGCTGTTTTTGCCTGTAAGGGAAGAAATGGGCACGCCCTTGAACTGTGGAAGGGCAGAGAGCCTGGAGGAGATTTCCTCCACCGAGTGCATCTTTTCCCCGCTTTTTACCGCAGGGCAGATCGCAAACACCCTCCTGCCTTTTTCAATTTCCTTTCTGCAGTGCCAAAAGAGCCTGGCCATGTTTTCGCTCTCCCCTTCTTCTATTAGAACCGTCCTTGCCGGCGCCTGCTCCTTTCTTGGCTCAAGGTGGCTGATTGAAAGGTCGGAAAAGAAGGCCATGGCCAGGGAGCGGGGTATCGGGGTGGCGCTCATGGCAAGAAGGTGGGGCCGTATCTTTCCTTCTGAAAAGCTTCCCCTCTGCATCACTCCGAAGCGGTGCTGCTCGTCTATTACCGCCAGCCCCAGGTTTTTAAAGCGAAGGGAATAAAAGGCTGAGTGGGTGGCAACTATAAGGCAGGGACGCCCCATCCTGAGGGCCTCGTTTATCGCGTCTTTGTCAGACTTTTTAACCCCTCCTGAAAGGAAGTAAAGATCGGGCGCAGAAAGCCCCAATAAGCTGAGCAGCTTTTTAAAGTTCTTGTAGTGCTGCCAGGCCAAAACCACCGTGGGAGCTACAAGAAGGGCCTGTTTTCCAGCAGAAACGCACTTTAGCATGCTAAGCAGGGCCACGATCGTCTTTCCCGTGCCTACGTCGCCTTCCAAAAGCTTTTTCATGGGTGTTTTCTTTCCCATTTCCTCGCCGATTTCCGCCACCGCCTGTTTTTGGGAGGGGGTAAGGGAGAAGGGAAGGCTTTTTTCAAGCACCTCATCCAGGCCGGATCCGGAAACTATGGGGAAGGCCTCTTCGGATTCTGAGCGCTTTTTCATCTTTAAAAGGGCGCCCTGGCTTATCAGCGCCTCTTCCATCTTGAAGGTTTTTTTGGCCTTCTGCACATCCTCCATGCTTTCGGGCTTGTGGAGGGCGAAAAAGGCGTCTTTTCGGTGAAAAAGGCCGTAGGAAGGGAGGAGGGAAGGGGGAAGGATATCGGGGATGACAGTTTCTTTTAGGGCCAGAGAGATAAGTTTTGAAAGTTTTGAAGAATCCAGGCCATGGCGGCTCTTGTAGACCGCGTGGGGTTTTTGAGCTTCAAGGCAAAAGGCCCTCGCCTCCTCCATATTAGAAAAGGAGGTGATTTGGGGGTGGATGAGGCGAAAGCGCCTTCCGAAAGGAGAAATTTTCCCTTCTACGGCTGCAAGGCCCAAAGATTTTAAGAAATGCAGAAGGTAGTGCCTATAGGAGTTTTTTGCAGCAAAAAACATGCATTCTATGCTTTTTTGGGAGTTCTTTTCAAAAAACTGCACCGTGCAGTAGATCTTGTCTCCAAGATAGGTGATTTCAGGCTCTCCAAATTCGCCTATTATGCACGCCTTCCGGCCGCCCTGCACTTGAGAGAGGGAGAAAATGGAACAGGGTTCAATGTAGCGCGAGGGCGAATACTCAAGCAGGTCTTCTACGCTTTCAAAGCCCGCTTCCCCCAGGAGCTTTAAATTTTTTTTGTCTTCGGCAAGGCTGGAGGGAGGATCTGACGGATTTACCCTTTCCTGCACCCTTTGCCTTCCAAACCGGATTGGCGCCTAAATATTGTGGCAGATCTTTCCCGCCTTGATGCAGGCCGTGCACACCCTCAGCTTTACGGTTCCGCCCATGCCGTCTTCAACCCTGAAAACCTGGAGGTTGGGCATGAAGCGCCTCTTGGTGCGCCTGTGGGAGTGGGATACGCTGTACCCCGTCTGCGGCTTCTTTCCGCACACCTGGCAGTATACTGACATCTTAAACCTTCCTTACTTGGTGCCTAAAACTACTCAAGCATATTACAAAGCTTAGACTAAACGGCACTTTCAACCAAGTCTACCAGTATCTGCTCGTAACTTATGCCGAGGTTTTGCCAGGCAAGAGGATACATGGAAACTTCCGTAAAGCCCGGCATGGTGTTGATTTCGTTTACAAGGACCTGCCCGTCTCCCTTTAGGAAGAAGTCCACCCTCATAAGTTCTCTTCCGTCCACCGCTTCAAAGGCCTTAACGGCTTGGCTTCGGATGCTTTCCCTGTCTTTTTCATCCAGATCCGCCGGAATTTGAACGCGGCAAAGCGAGGGGTTTACGTACTTTGCCTCATAGTCGTAGAAAGCGGCGGATTGGTGGATAATTTCTCCCGGGAGGGCCGCCACAGGCTCTTCTCCCTTCCTCTGGAGAACCGCGCACTCGATTTCCCTTCCCTTTATCCCCTCTTCGACCAAAATCCTCCAGCTGACCTTTGAAGCTTCCCGGATGGCGGCCTCCAGATCTTCCTTTTTTTCTACTTTGCCTACCCCTACGCTCGACCCTCCCCATGCAGGCTTTACAAACACGGGCCAGCCTATCTTTTCTTTTTCCAGCTCCTTTAAGATGGCGGAAACATCCGGGGAGCGCCTGGAATCCAGCGTTATTCCGGGGGCCACCTTCAGGCCTGAAGCCTTCAAAATCAACTTCGCGTAGTGCTTGTCCATGCAGGCGGCCGAGGCGAAGATGCCGCATCCGACATAGGGAAGGGAGCAGGTTTCCAAAAAGCCCTGCACCGCCCCGTCTTCTCCGCCCAGGCCGTGAAGCACGGGAAAGACTACGTCAATGCCCAGCTTTTTTTCTCCCGCCCAAAGGCCGCATCCCGGCTTTAGAGAGATTTCTTCTCTGCCTTCAGGCCTTATTTCGGGCATGCTCTTAAGGTTCCACGAGCACATTTCTTCCAGGGAAACAGACACCCATTTCCCTTCCCGGGTTATGCCCACGGGAACTATACGGTAATCTTCTTTAAGAGTTTTTGCCACGCCTGCTGCCGATACGCAGGAAATCGAATGCTCCCCGCTTTTCCCTCCGCATAGGATCGCTACTGTCTTTTTCATGCTGTTTCTCCCGCCACTTTGGAAAATAGGGCGGTAAAGTCGGATTTGCCCTCCATCGCCTCTTTTAGCGCCCCCGCCAGGGGCATAGGCGAATCGTATTTTTCAGAAAGGGCGAGAGCCGAATCTATGGTGTCTTTACCTTCGGTTACGCCCTTAACCCCCCTGGCCGCCTCTTCCACGTTTATTCCAAGGCCCAGCCTGTAGCCCAAAGAAAAGTTCCGGCTGAGCCGGCTTGAGGCTGTACACACAAGGTCTCCCACTCCTGCCACCCCTTCCATGGTTTCTGCCCTTCCTCCCAGTTTTAAGGACAGGGCCTCTATTTCGGAAAGGGCCGCAGAAATTAAGACCGCAGCCGTATTTTGGCCGTACCCCGCCCCTGCGGCCATTCCGCAGGCTATTGCCGCCACGTTTTTAAGCGCTCCCCACACCTGAAGCCCTATGGGATCGGATGAATCGGAGACAAAGTAATAGGGATTTGAAAAAGTTTTCGCCAGATCAGCCGCCCGCTTGTTTGTGCCTGCCACTTGGGCTGCAGCGGGTTCCTCTTTTGCCAAAAGGGCCGCAAGGTTGGGGCCTCCAAGGGCAAAAACGCGGTCGGAAGGTACGCGCAGGCACTCTTCTATTACCTGTGTGGGAAGTTTCCCGCTTCCTTTTTCCATCCCCTTGCTTAAAGAAACGACGGGGGCATCGGATGATTCCATAAAGGGGGCGAAAGCGGGAAGGGCGCTTCTTAGAGACTGGCAGGGGAGGGCAGAGACCACGATTTCACCCCACGAGATGTCTTTGGGGTTTTTCGTCGCCTGGATTTCTTCGGGAAGCAAAACTGATTTAAGATAGGCGTGGTTTGTATGGTTGGAGTTTATCTCCTCTGCTACATCCTCTTCCCTTGTCCACAGCAGAACTTCGTTTCCCGCATCCGCGCAGATCTTTGCAAAGCAGGTGCCCCATGCCCCGCAGCCTATGATTGCGATTTTGCTCATTTTTCTTCCTCTCCTAAGGGATGGCGCGAAGAGGTGTGGTAGTCCCAAACCCCTGCCGCAGGGGGCTTTTCCCCTCGAATTTCGCCTTCCACTTTTTCCATAACCCTGTGTACTCGCCTGTTAAGTTCCAAGGCTACTTCCTTTGGGGGCTCCTGCCAGTCGCCCTGAAGAAGGTCTGCGTAGTCTATTGGGGGAGTTATGGCTAAGACCACGTTTTTCCTTGGGAAGGGGCAAAAGTTGCGAATTGACGCGGCCCCCCATGTGACGGCTACCAGGATTGGAATGGGCGAGCCCAGCTTCTTGGAGGCGGTCAGAGCGATTTCGGCCATGCCCAGTTTAAAAGTCATCGGCCACTTGTCGGGGTCCCGGGTAAGGGTGCCCTCGGGCCAAATCGAGAGGGGCTGGCCGGCCAGCAGAGACTTTATGGAATCGGATTCTATTTCCTTCATCTCTCCGCTTCTCCTCCTCACCGGCTGCATGGCCAGGGCTGAAAGCCACTTGCCTATGAAAGGCCAGCGGAGGATTTCAGCCTTGGCCATAAAGCGGGGATAGCGGCCGAGGTTGTGCATGCAGCCCATGGGAATTAGCACATCCAGCTGGGTGATGTGGGTGTTGGCCAAAATGAAAACTCCCTCCTCGGGCACGTTCTCAATGCCCCAGCAGTACACTTTCGCCCTCGCCCTCACAAAGGCCATGGCGGCGGCCATCAGCTTTTTTTCCACGGGCAAATTGACGTAGGAGGCATCCAACGGGCAGGGCTGCCTTAAAAACCCTCCCCCGCATAGCTTCCTTGTAGGGTCTATCAGCCTGTGCTTCTTTGATAAAAGAGCCACCTGCCTGTTTCTTAAGTGCGGGATGAGGTGGAAAGGGGAGGGTTTTCCCGGAGAAGTCATGCCAACCTTTCTCTTGAGATCAATTTATCCTGGCTCCCAGGGCTTCCAGTTTCTTCCTGAAGTTTTCATATCCCCTGTCAATCAGGGAAATGCCGTGGATGCGCGACTGCCCTTCCGCAACCAAGGCGCCTATCACATGGCTAAAGCCGCCTCGGATATCGGGGATGTCGATATCGGCCCCGTGAAGCGGGGTGGGCCCGAAAATGACGGCAGAGTGCACAAACCCCCTGTGCCCGAACCTGCAGGGAAGGGAACCCAGACACTCGCTGTAAAGCTGGATTACGGCACCCATTTTCACCAGGGTGTCGGTAAAGCCGAAGCGGTTCTCATACACCGTCTCGTGCACGATGCTAAGGCCCTTGGCCTGCGTCAGGGCGCAAACGAGCGGTGGCTGCCAGTCGGTCATAAAGCCGGGGTGCACATCCGTTTCAAGGGCTATGGGGTTTAGGTCCCCTCCCGGGTGCCAGAAGCGGATCCCGTCGTCTTGCACGTCGAACTTTCCCCCGATTTTGCGGTAGACGTTCAAGTAGGTCATCATGGTGGACTGCTGGGCCCCGCGGATGAAGATGTCTCCCTTGGTGGCCAAAGCGGCCGAGGCCCACGAGGCCACTTCTATCCTGTCGGTCTGGGCCTTAAAGGTGAAGGGCTGGAGGCTTTCCACCCCGTTCACCCTTATGGTCCTGTCGACATCTACCGCTATCAGGGCGCCCATCCTCTGAAGCACCGCTACGAGGTCCATGATCTCGGGTTCTATGGCGGCGCCCGAAATCTCGGTCTTCCCCTCGGCTTCCACGGATGTCAAAAGAGCCTGCTCCGTTGCCCCTACTGAGGGGTAAGGAAGGTGAATCATTGCTCCCTTTAGGCCGTGCGGGGCCTTAAGCTCTATGCTTCCATTTTCGTTTTCGGTTATTTCGGCTCCGAGTTGCTTTAGTATCGAAAGGTGAAAGTTTACGGGCCTTTTACCTATCTGGTCTCCTCCAAGGGAAGGAATGAAGGCCCTGCCCAGCCTTTGGAGCAGAGGGCCTGCAAAGAGGATGGGGATTCTGGAAGACCCGGCAAGAGTGTGAACGTCGGCTATGTCGGCGACGGAAATTGAAGAGGCGTCTATTTTGACAGTCCCTGCTTCTTTGTCCACCTCGGTCTTGGCCCCGTGCAGACGCAGCAAATCGGAAACCACCCTAACATCTTTTATATCGGGGACGTTTTGTACCACCGATTCCCCCGGGGCCAGAAGGGAGGCAACCATTGCCTTGCTTACAAAATTCTTGGCCCCCCTCACGCATATTTCGCCCTTCAAGGGCTCTCCTCCCCATACGGTCAGGATGTCTTCTTCCTGGAGAGGCTGAGGCTGTTTAAAGCTTGTATTCATACTTGTGATTATCTCACAGCGGGGTAAAAATAGGCTCTCTTTACCGCGATCGCAGAAATTGTGAATAATACTTCCTGACTTGACTTCTCAAATTAAACATAAGCCAGAATTTAACTATCAAAACTGTAAATCAATGGGCGTCAAATGGGTTGATAGTTGGGCGGAGCCTGCAGGATGAAAAAAGTAAATACAATTTTGCCATCAGTACTAGAAAAAGATCCCGGCATCATTTGGGGTACCACAAACCTTGATGAAAAGAGCTTTTAACTTTCTTTAAATATGCTTCAAACATGTGTTAGCAATCCAATAAAAAATCCCGGCCTTTTAAACCGTGCAACCGATGCCCTCACATTCTCTACCCTGCTACGGGGGTTTTACTGGATTAAACAGGCAGAACATAAAATGCGTTCAATGGACTCAAATACTAAACTGGACCAAGTAGAAAAAATACCCAGCCTATGATTCTCGCTCTGGCACCGCGCAAATCCGGTGGAAAAGAACTGCTGGCCTCCCACCCTCGATCCCACTCTGAACTAGGGTGTTTTTGTTCTCCATAAAAACTAAGACGGAATCCACTATTCTTTCTCGCTCATCCCGTTTGCCCTTAAAGGATGCAGCCTAGCCTTCTTTTTTGGAAGTCATTTGTTGATAGGCTTCTAGCAGCACTCTCCACCTCTCTCCTTTTGTGAGAAACTTTTTCGGGGTAAATAGCGCGTCCACCGCTTTATCAAGCTTTTCATGGGCCTTGCGCAAACTTGGCGGCATATATTGAGGATCGTATATGCGCCTAAGCGTAACTCCCTTTTTCTTTTGCTCCGAGCGCACAGTAAGTACATCCGCCCCTCGCTCTATAATCAAATTTCTTTGATTGTCTGTAATATCTGGAAAAGGGAAGGTGTTCCACACCTGCGTATTGCCAAAATTGTGACTCAGGCCAAATCTCCCCCCTACCAAGTCTTGCCATGCCTTAAACATAGCGCTCTCAACCACTGGAAATGCCAATTCATTTGATTCTTCTACCACGTACAGTTTGTTGCTGAACACTACCCGCTGCGGCAAAAACCCGGCTGCAAAATATTCCCTGATGGGAGTGAAAACCTCAGGGATGGCTAATGTTGCTTCATGGCTTGTAGGTTCTACAATTTCCTGGAAGCAATATGGAGTAGCGGCGGCGCGCCTTGTTGCAGCTTTTGTAGATTTCAGCCTGTATTTTCTAACGATTTCTAGCCTGTTTTTTAAAAACTTGCTCTTTTCAATTTGAGATGCCAATCCGTCTCTTTCATAAATTTCAGGTGTGATCCACAGGCACCAGCGTTTCTTACCAGACGCAAGCTGTTCTGCCCCGAAATAAGGAAGCACGTACTTGGAGGCCACAAGATCTTTATCAGCTTCTGCTTTTGCAGATTCGTTTTCCAGCACCAGTCCTCCGCCATCTGCAGGTTTGCAGCCCATGCAGCATTGGGGAAGCTGGGAGAGAGGAGAGGCTTCCTCTTTAACGAATACAGTCGGGAGATCGTCGAGGTACTGGGAAATGTTTTCAACCTCCCTAAAAGCTCCGCATTCCCCGCTGTCTTTATCCCACAAATGGTAGGGAGGCTTGCAGTCTTGGGCCATTCCGGCTATCACCGCCGCTACTGAAACTTTTGGCCTGTCCCATTTAAAGGGGGGATAGGCAAAAAAGATTTTCCAACCCATATTGAAAATCGGCTCAAAAAGCGGAGTGACTTGGTTGCCTTCTACAATCGAACTTGTGGTAACAAAGGAAAACCGTGCCCCAGAACCGTTCAAAAAATCAGCAGCCTTGTAAAGCCATGCTGTACAGTAGTCAAATCTCCCGCAGTAGTTTCTTCCCCACACTGATTTCAGGTCTTTTTTCTGGGTGTCATCCATATTGCTGTATCCCCTATAGGGAGGATTTCCAAAAACGTAGAGTGCTGCGGAGGGTTTTACGATCTCTCCCCAGTCGGTTTCAAGAGAATTTTTTCCCCCGACAATGCCTTGAACTTCATATTTCAAGGGCAAAAATCTAGGAGGGAGGGAAGAAGACCGGAAACGCGAATAACTCCTTTTTAAAGCCTGCTCGCGGGCTATGTAGAGCGAAGTTCTGGCTATCATTGCAGCATATTTGTCCAGTTCAATTCCATGAAACTGGGATAGGGAAACTTTAACCTCCTGATCCAGATCGTGGGCAGTCTCATTTTCCAGCTCTATCACGTCATCTTCCAGGTTCCTAAGCTCCCAGAAAGATTCAATTAGGAATGCTCCGCTGCCGCAAGCCGGATCAAAAAACTGCAAACTTCCCAGCTTTTCATGAAAGCACTTCAACCTTTTCTGTTTTTCCTCGTAATTTTCGATTTTTTCAATTCTGCTCAATTCCGCTCTTAAATGGCTCATAAATAAAGGTTCTATGACTTTTTGTATGTTCTCCCTTGAGGTGTTGTACATCCCGTTTTCGCGCCGATATTCGCCTTTAAAAGCCTGGTCCATAATCATACCGAAAACGGAAATGTCAATGCGGTCCCAATCTTCAGTTCCAAGCACAAAATCTTTCAAAACACCGTAGACTGAGGCGGGAAAGGCTGGAAAAGTATTAATTTCTTCCCCGTTAAAGTCCTTAGAACTAAAAAGTTCCCCATCCACATAGGGGAAACTGCGCAGAGATTCCCGTATTCCGGCTAAGGCTCGATCGCGGCGATCCTTAATGTTTAGGCATTTGAATAGCATCATGAGATCTGAAGAAAGGCGCGATCCATCTGTGCCGTCAAGAAAAGACTCAAAATCGTGGTTTGGAAAGATTGCGCCCAATTTGTCCGAGGTGCTGTTTGCAAAGAGAAGGAAGACTATCCGCATTATAATAAGCGGTATTTCATCTTCATACTTCTTTCTGTCTTCTTCGCTTAAATCCGGGTCTTCCTCAATACCCTTGCGCAGGCTTTGATAGAGACCGTCAATCTTATCTGCGATCTTCTGAGTGCCTTCAGGATCTAGAATTGAAAATCCTTCTTCAGGTTTCTCTCCCTCCTTGAATAATCTTTCAAAGAGATCAAGTCTTTGAGGCATTTCTTCCCAAGAGCACTCTGCATAAAATCTCCCATTGAGCCCTTCAGGGGTGTCCAAATCATAGAACCGGAACACATCAAAATTAGAAGTGACTATAATTGGAACCTTTTCCCAGTCAGGAAGGTCATCATGGTACTCTCTGGCCTGTTCAAAAGGAGTGAGTTTTGGTTTGCCAGCCCCCCTGCTTTCGGGCTTGTCTAAATCCATTCCAGGTTTTTTCTGCTCAACTATAAAGCCGTATTTTTGCGAATAAACGTCAGAAAAACCTCCCTTGACTGTCTCCTTTTCAAATTCC
Source organism: Aeriscardovia sp. (assembly GCA_017413255.1). Classification (GTDB taxonomy): domain Bacteria; phylum Actinomycetota; class Actinomycetes; order Actinomycetales; family Bifidobacteriaceae; genus RGIG1476. The sequence continues at coordinate 24,605 of JAFPUC010000008.1, forward strand.
AATCCCTTGTGCGTCCCTGCAAAGAGATCTGCAAGGTCTATCCACAAAACCTGGTAAAGCGGCCGCTCGCGCTCGCTCTTATTTTCAGTTTTCCAATTCCTTACAAAGCTTTCTACTCTTTCTTGCAAAGGCTTTTCAGCTGAAAACAAGTCATCCATAAGTCCTCCCTGCGTGAAGGGAAATAGTAACTAAGCAATTTAAGAATTTATAGTATACAATTAGACACAATAAGAAAGCAAGAAAAGGCGGCTATTACGTCAAATAATCCACGCACAAACTTTCTAAACATGCAAGTTCCCCAGGTTCCCCAAATAACAGATAATGACTTTAAAGTTTTATGTTATCTGCATTATTTAGATTTAGATAAAGACAATGGTGATAAGACGATAGGGGTCCTTTTGGAAAATAACAAACTTGCAGTAAAGGCGCACGAAAGTTATGCATTTTGGGACGAAGCCCTGAACGGTCCAAATGCCGACATTAAAGATGGGAAAACCGTTCTGCAGAATATGGATCCTGACAAACTAACTTCGGAAGAAGCTAGAAAAGCTATAAAAACTGATGATATTGAGTGGATTAAGAATCACTGGCGAAACAGCGAGAATATACATCGAAATGGTGGGGGCAAGGAGCCTTGGTACGTCTTCGGTTTCGATGATGCTCCTCTTGTATGTGGAATTATCATAACGCTTGCTTTTAAGGCGCTATTCGAACTAACCAGACATTCAGATGGGGATGGACATTTTTCGGCTGGTATGTTGATGTGGTTTGTAAAATCACTTTCTGAGAAGACGAAAGACAAAATAAGGGCCGTTGGGGAAAAGTTCTTGGATGGCATAAAGGGTAACGATTCTAAGAAAATGAAGGATGCTCGAGGGGAAGCTAACAAGGCAATGAATCAGGAGCTTTTTGGAAAAGACGACCCTGAGGACGAGGAGATATACCAGAAACTTAAGGGTGATTTCTTAAAAAAGATAAAGACTCGTTTGTCTTTAGATGATAGAGAATTGTCAACATGGATTATCAATGGTTTTGATGGTTTCCATACCTCTGAAGCTGTTCTTAAAGAGATGGAGGACAGGATGGATAGGCACTTTGCAGAAAAGTACCCCTACTCTGCAACTACTTCAGCTTTGGGCGCAGCGCATTAATGGCAGATGGTCAAAGCAGGCAAAAAATAGAAGGCCCTACCGCCTTACGTACTCCCCTTTGTACTCGTCTATAATTACATCCTTCCTCATGCGTCCGGCAAAGAGGGATGCTGCAAAGGTGCGGTAGAGCTTCCCCCCAGAGGCTGGATTTCCTTAGACAGGGCATATTTGCCGCCTTTGAGGGGCCACAGGCCGCCGCGCTCCATCTGCTCCTCCACCACCTGGAATACATGAAGGGGACGATGGAGGGGTTGAAAGGGGTATTGTAGCGGTAGAGGTCCAAAAGGGCCTTGAAAAAATCCTCGTCTCCAGCCGGGAGCGGAAAAGCGGGGAGTGCAGATGACAGAAGAGGGGGTGTACTGGGTAACTTCGGCAAAGTAGTCTCCTCCGGTAAAGTAGCCTGCCTCCACGTAGGGGATGGTAAAGACGGAAAAGCCCCTTTCCCTCAGGATCTGCTCTATAGCAGGCATCGCTCCGAGCTCTTCTTCGACTACGATTGAGGTCAAGACTTTCCCCCTCCTTTGCCGTACCATTGGCTCTATCCTACCCAATCCCCCCCAGAAGACAGGTTAGAACCCCTCATCTTCCAGATCTTCAAGGGATATTGCGGGCACATTGGTCTTCACGAGGTAGGAGGCGTATGGGGGAGCCGTCGGTTATGCGGTTCAGATCCGAATCCGGGTTCCAAGGTACGTCCCTCAAGGCGGCCTGGTTGTGTGAGACTCTAAGCCTGAACTCATGGGACCCCGATACCCCCTGATGGAAGGCCCTGGGGGATACTGTAGCTTTCTTGGGGAGGGCGTCCCCGTCTTTAAGGCGCTTTCTTAGGGAGGCCAGAGTCACAGATTTTCCGGGCTCATGCACCAAAACCTGCGTCAGAACGTAGTCCGCGGAGTTCTCCTGTTTCTATTCCAGGACGATGGGCAGGCTGTTCTACGCTTCAGCCTTCAGTCTTTTTGACCCCACAGCTTCGCAAATCCACCTCCTGCAGTCTTCCACCAGATCCGGAGTAACTTCAAAAGGAATGTTGCGGTCGAACTTGTGTTTGAACTCGATTATGCACACCCTGCGGAAAACGGCGTCGTCATTGTCTTCGCTCACGGGGGGGGGAGGATGTTTAAGATTATGAAGGGCTTCCACCCGATTGGTCGAAACCTCCTACAAATAAGCTTCTCTCATCGGGGTTGACATTGCCTTGTACCTCGATCTTGAACTGTGTGCTTAACCTCTCCCTAACTCATACTCCTCCCAAGGCGGGAGGCGCAGAAAAAAGGGGAATAGATTTGCGATAATGGAGTAATAAACGCGCTGGCCTTTCAACTCATACCCCTATTTCTCCTGCATCCAAGGGCAACCTGGTAGGCTATCTGTTCTCTGCGGTACGCTTGTCAATTTCTCCTTTCGCCTTCCTCAGTACATAGGAAAAATCGTTCCTTTGGTTTGCAAAGTAACCTAACCCTCTGGGAAGGTTGTTATTTCTGGAGCCCTTGATCAAGAGATCTAATGCACCCTCGTCTCTACAGGAGAGACAATTCAGGAAGGCTTCTATCCTATCTTTTGCGCCTATCGTAGCTCCGCATCTTTTCCTAAGATGGCGCCCTAATTAGATAGAAAAAAGAACTACCGATATGTTTTAATCTCTTATTCGACCCCGCTCCATGTTAAAAGCGATTGAAAAACTCAATTACATCCGCCCCCATTGTGGGCCGGTCATGCGCTCTAAGGGTTATAAACCGAATCAACTTGGACGGAGGATAACAAAAAATAAGGGCAAATGGCTCATAAACAGGCTTGTTAACGCCCCGCTGGAAATGAAGCCATTTGCCCCAAAATGGGCATTTTGCCACAGGATACTAATAGAGATTTATATCTCCCTCGGGCGCACCTCCTCGCAGTCAGCCTTAAATTTATCAAGATCGGCTTTCAATTCGGCATAGTCTGCATCTAAAGCGGCCAGGTCGTCGTTTAATACATCCTGCCTAATCTTATCATATTCTAGCATTTGGCTACTCCTCTTTTTCATCATTTCGTCTTCGCCCAAGCTTCCAGTACTGCTTTCGGCCTTTTACAAAAGTGGGATCGCTATACCTAGGAAGGCCAAAACTTGGGAGTTCCAAGGAGAAATGTAAGCCCTCTACCCCTTCTAACCTTCCATGGGCAAATCTATAATGATCCGATATACGTTTTCTTGCTGTGGTACCTTCCTACGCTTTTCATACTTCGGAGACTTTTGGTTATTGCAAATGAAATAAACGGTTTTATAGATTGCCTAAGGTTGGGATCATTTAAGGAAGCTGGAAAAATAGAGCATGAGATTATCTAAGAAGGAGCTAGAATACTAGGCTCGGCTATAACTTTTTAGTGCAAAAACCTATTGATGAAATAGGGAAGCATTTGGGACAGCATTGCAACACATTGCTCCCCCGGACACTAATACACAAAACTCTCGATATATGTCATCCTAACTCGACGGCGCCCTCTACCTGTGAGATGTATGGGAAGCAAATTATTGTATATGAATGGAGCTATGGATAAGGGTTTCATCCAGGCACTTGATGAGCCCACACCTGAGCCTGTTAAGGAGACTGCTACTCCTGCTACCTCATAGGACAAATCTGCAGCATGATGGGTAGTGGGCAAAAGGTGTATGCTGTCCTTTGGAATCCTGAAAATTATGATAGAGCGGCTGAGGACCCTAATTGGAAGGGAGGAGGCGTTTGTTTTGGCTACCCCAGCTTCTTTTTCGGCATCGTCCTTTGCGCCATGGAGGCGCAAAAGATTTGCGACCGCCCTCACACCCCTAATATCAGGGATGCTCTGTATTACCGATTCCCAGGGGCCAAAAGAGATGCCACCGTTGCCCTGCTCACAAAGTTTTTGGCACCCTTCACCCGTATTTCGCCCTTCAAAGGGCTTCCACCCCACACGGTAAGGGTATCTTCCCCACCGCAGGTCTGGCTTTGCTCAGAGCTTGTGTTCATACTTAGGATTATCTCACAGCAGCGTAAAAATCGGATTTCTTGACTGCGAACGCAGAGATTGAACTTGATATTTTTGTTATATACCTCAGATTTCTAATTTCAAAGTAAGAACTGAAACTAAGATTGTAGTTTCTAATGCAAATAGTTGGCTTCTCTAGATCCCATGGAAGGAAATAAAATAAAAATGACAATACTGCCCTACTGTACTAAAAGAAATAAAGAGCCTATAGGCCAGTCAGAAAGTGGGTAAAGGGGAATCCATTGTTCTTCGTCTACGTAAAGGTATAAACGATCACGTCAATGGGCTGTCTTTAATGGATGCTATCTTTTCCCTTCCCCTCTTTCTCTACTATTCAGAAATTGTTAGGGCTAAGTGCTTGGCAAATGATTGCCATCCAGAGCAAATGTCTCAGATTGCAATTCTTTTTAAATTCACTAATATCGGGCAACTCATCCCTGTAATTAAGTCTGGACGGTAACGCCTTAAATAATGCATCATCCATAGCATCATCCAGCTCTTCTTCTGCTTTTATCGAATTGCCAAAATAATTCTTAATATCACCAGGATTATTAAATCTGTTGTTTCGAATGAGGCAGCGAACCTTCTGCACGCAATCTAAGATTTGTTTTATTGCAGGATCTTCGCTTTCTAAAAGATAAGAAAAAAGTGGGAAAATAATGTTTAGCATACCCGCGGTTAAATGTTCCTTATCCTTAGTTACGTCATACAATGCCCTGAAGCCAGAGTATCTAAAAATGGCAAATATAAGACTGTCTCCGCTGCATTTTTACCTTTCAGGAGCCAGTAGTTGTACTTCGGAATGATAATCTTTCTATCAATGGTATTGAAATCGGTATCATCAAGATAATACGCGCGAGGTGAAGTGTCTAGTGGCACAAAAAGATAGCCCCTCTTTTCTTTGGCCATCCATGCCTCTCCTAGTACATCTTCTCTTTTCCTCCTCTTACGGGCATAGTACCTTTGACAAAGCTGTTCATTGATTCCCCACTTATTGCCGTCTTCGTATGGGAAGTAGTAACAAGCTTCAGTTATGGGAAACTCTCCCTCACTTTTCTTCTTAAGGCACTTCACATCAGATGAAATATAGGGAGGTATGCAGCTACACAATCCATCAGTCTTTGGAAGAAAATAATTAAACTTGCTAATTAAACAAAATTGAAATGGAAATAGGATTTTTTTTATTCATATCTCCCAGTTGTCCCCTAGGTGGGTCTGACCATCTACTAACAGGCTAATAACTTGCTTTGCTCTTTTTTTAATCATCTCCTCCCTCTTTTCTTCGGAGGTATCTTCACGCAGACCATCGAAATTATTTGCTTTGATCTGATCATGCAAATAATCTAACCATGTGTATGTACCCATGATTTTCTCCTTCTGTCAGATTTTTATTTTATTGTGCAAATCTCCATATCATTTATTATACCATTTCTTAATTCAAATAAAGTTCACTCAGCTGACATATGATCAAGCAGTGCTCAAATAGCGGCACCATAAATCTCCCAATTATCCCTTTTGAGGGAAATTTATAGACGATTCTCCTTTTATTCTTATCAAGTCCCATCCTGTTTATCTTTCTTTCAGACTTGCCAATCTGCAGGAGATCTTCATATTTGGACATATGCCCATACCCTACACAGAGGGTAACGAGCTCATCCGCGGCCTTTTCAAATTCTCCAAAGTGAGAGAAGGGAAGGTATGTGTGAGGAAAATCTCTTTCAAGGCCCTTCTAATATTTTCTTTGGGTAGAAAATGCCGTAGATATAGCCAAAGTGTCGTTTCTTAGTCTCGTTGGCGCCAGAGTTCAAAACTACACAAATGCCGCACTAATTCAGTAGAAAAGAAGAATTGACTTTATGGAATTCGTGCCCTTATAACATCGCCTGAAGTCCGTGGAAGTGTGAGAGGAAGAGAGGGGAGAGCCTTTTAGTCATGCAGTGAGGTATGGGAGGTGGTGCGTGGAGGTAAGGATACTGGAATAAAAAAGGGCGTGCTGAAGTTTTGGCGTGCTGGGAACAGTATGGCAGAAACCCAGAAATACGTTAGGCTCTGAATAAGGCTAAAAAAGAACCTGCCCTCATCCTTTATCTAGTTTTAACGTCCTCCCATACATCCCAAGCGGAGTAACAATCGTCTTTGGCATTTGTCCAGTCGCCGTAGGCCGCGTCCCATTGCCTGCCTGCCGCTACGACCGGCTTCGTATTCGTCATAAGCTTCATCATATTCGGATTCGTCATAGGCGTCTTTGGCTTCATCCAGCCTGTCTTCCGCCTCTCTGAGTCTCTCTTGGGCTTCGCCTGTTTTATCGCTAGCCCTGTAGCGAGCGTCCTGCGCTCTTTGGTAGGCCTCGTAAGCTCTATCCAGCTTGTCAGAATCTCCGTATCTTAAATCTTTGTATGCCCGCTTCGCATCGTCTTCCCTGCTTTGTGCAGCTCTCTCAGCTTCTTGAGCTCCCTCGTACCTAGATTCTGCGGAGTCGTAGGCGCTCTGGGCGGCATCTATCCTGGCCTTGGCCGCGTCCAACCTGTCTTTAGCTGCCATATATTTATCATGCTTGACATCGCGCTCATTTTTGGCTTCATCTAGCCTGTCTTGAGCCCTCCCCCATGCATTCCAAGTGCTTTCCCATTTGCTAAAGGCCTTTTGAATTCCCATATAGGCGCTGTCCCACTTGTTATAGGCGGCATTTTCTTTACCTGTGGAAGATTGCCACCTGGAAATGGCATCTTAAATTTCTGAGTAAGCTCTTTCCCAGTTGCGCCATGCAGAATTTAATTTGATATAACTGGAATTGCGGTTGTTGAAATCAGCATCACATTCGTCCTCGCAAGCTTTTGCTTTGCGCACTGCGTCATTGCATTTGGCGCGGGCCCGCGCCATTTCACTCTTTGACTCCTGCAGCTTAGCATCAGCATCCTCCACCTTGCGCTTAACTTCCCCGCGTTTTGCTTGGAGTGCGTCATATTTTTCTTTGGCCGCCATATATTTGGCGTAAATGTCGTCATATTTGGCTTTGGCCTTTTCAATTTTTCTTCCGGTGGCCTTTTTTAATTTCTCATCGGCTTTTTGCAGCTTGTCTTTTGCGGCGTCATATTGTGCATCTATAGCCGTGTATTTGAACTCTGGGGCATTGGCTTTGGCCCTCTTAAATTCAGCTTCAGCCATGCTTAAATTAGATTCTGAGGCCTTTACTTTGCTATAATCGACGCTCAACTCATTTTTGTCGACTGCCAATTCATTTTGAGCGGCGGTGAGTTTATTTTGATCAGCAGCATATTTAGAGTCTATGGCCTTAAATCCGTCATAGGCCGTTCTTAACTCGTCAAACAGGGAGTTATATCTAGCTTTGGCAGTTTGCCAGTCTCCGTTGATGTCCGACATAAACTCTCTTACACTTCCTTTTCACTTGTCATTTTCTCCCGAGCCTCAAGCAGAGCCTTCTGTCTTTTTTGGGATTGATTTTAGAGAGGTTCATATGCCGTGGCGGGGAAACTTTTTCCACTTTTATTTACCAAAGAAAACAGTAATAAACGCTATTTTAAATTATTTCCCCTGTATGAAGATGGTGTGCTCCCGATAGTCTAACATCTATGACTACCCTTGAAAACATGAATTGTGACTTCCAATCACTTTGTTACAAAGCTGTAGGGTCGGATGGAATATGGGATTAGTATTGAGGCTAAAAGAAAAGGTGCCAAACGAGCAATAAGATTTCATTCCTTCCCAATGTATGATAATTTTCAATTCTTTATTAATGTACTCCATTACCCTATTCAAGAAAACTAACCTTAAGATTTATACAGTTGAGTTTAATCGCACATACCTTCCCGTTGTTTTTAAGAGTCTTTTAAGTGCTATCTATTTAAATTATTGTCCCACTATTATCAACACACTTATTGATGCGTTTCCTCTAAATATTCTTCGATTTTTTCCGAGATATTTGCGTATACCTCTTCTTCTTTTGCATTGAAATAATTTTTTAACATGTTTAATACTATTCCTTTTGGAAATATTATCGGTAATATTTGTTCCCTTATATCCTCGTTATTAAATAATTTTCTATAGATTGATGGAGATAAATCCTTTAATTCCTCAAAAGTTTCTTTGCTATTGCTGTCAAGGTTAATTTCGGGCATATCTGGCAGCGTCCTTTTCCATTTAGTGAGGTGGCCTATAATTTCATTCCACATTTCATATGGGAAATCTTTAATACCATTTTTAGAAAACATTTCACCCCCATAGTAAAGCTTTGGGTGGCAACCGTACGCCTCTGCCATTTCAAACATTTGACCTGCGTAGTACCTCTTATTTTTCTTTAACGAGTCATCTATAAACCACATTATCGGTATTACTTCATTTCTCTTGTACTTGCATGACGCCTCAAAATATTTAGCCTCAAAATTTGAAAATTGCCCCACCTTTTTAGTGCTGTCGTGGTCATCTCTTACTTTCTGTTCAATAAGATATACAACGTTGCCCTTCCTAAACAACTGATCAATATCGTATGTTTGTCCGTCTCTTGTTTCACGCTCTGATAATTTCTTTGGCAGCATTTCAAATTTCAATACTCTGAAATATGCTTCCATTATGTCTTCTAGCGCATCTCCAAATTTAATTTCATGGGATTGGGTTACATTCTGTATTAGCTTTGTTCTTGGTGTTGTCGGTCTAAATAATCCAACATACCTGTCTGGAGAGCTCTCTATTTTTATTACCAAATCTGCGGCGCTGCCTTCAAATAGTTTGGTATTTAATTTATTTACAAAAGCATCATAATCCATTATCACTGTGATACGCGCTCTTCCTTATAAGTTAGTTTCCCTTTGATACCTATATCGCAATGAATCTAATGTCACAAATTCCCCATCATCGTTTTTCACCCAGAAGTAACTCCAGCCATTATTATTCACAAGCCCTAGCATTTTTGCAGACATTTTATGAATAGATAAATCTTCCACCCCATCATTTACATATCCAGTGGCGGTAATAGTTACTTCTTCACTTCCATCCTTGCTGTATAACTTTTGGCCCGGACGTATGTATCCATACTCCATCAGCTTTATCATTGGAACCTTTGGAGGCTTTACTTCTAACTTTAGATTTGTTACATCATCCAGCACGGGCTGTATGCTATCTAATCTTTTTTGCGCATATTTTATATATTTTTTCTCTCTTTCAAAACCTACATAATTTCTTCCTGTAGCTTTTGCCATTACGCCAGTTGTCCCTGTACCAAAGAACGGATCCAAGACTAAATCACCAGGCTTGGAAGAAGATATTATGACCTTATACAACAATTCTTCTGGTTTTTGCGTTGAATGAACCTTTTGTCCCTTTTCATCTTTAAGCCGCTCAGTTCCAGTGCAGATGCCAATATTCCATACGCTTTTCTCTTGTTTACCGTTATTCAAATATTTCATAGTTTTGTAGTTAAAGGTATATTTGGCATTTCTGCTTTTAGTGCACCACAGTAATGTTTCATGTGAATTTTGAAATCTTGTACCTCCAAAATTTGGAACTGCGTTAGGCTTAGACCATATAACATCATTTAGGATCCAAAATCCCATGTTTTGCATGATATAACCTAATCTGTATATATTTTGGAAGGATCCTATAATCCATATCGATGCATTTTTTTTCATTACTCTTTTGCATTCGATCAACCATTTTGTCGTAAAGTCATCATATTCTGCGTAATCATCAAATTTATCCCATTCGTCTTCAACTCCTGCAAATTTTGTTCCATTCGTTCTACGCAAAATACCATCTGTTTGCATAAAATATGGCGGGTCTGCAAAAACAAGATCTACGCTTTCTGCTGGCATTTTCTTTATCTCATCTATACAATTTCCTTCAATAATTTTATTAATATAAAAATTCAAATCATTATTCATTAGTGGTTTCCTTTCTTCCTCATAATCTCATATCCGGAAAAAGCATTAAGCATAAACTTATTGTTCCCACTTTTTGTAACTTTAAATTTATAAGAATTTCAAAGAAAATTAGAGGGAAAATAACTGCCTTTGGCTGATGCGGTTAAGTGTATAACTGCGATCTTCCTATTCTAAATATGTTGCCGTAGTTTATAGAAAGAAAAAAAGATAAATTGTAAAATCCTGTCTCTTAAGAAGAATAGGAATGGCAATATTTTAAAGCGATTCATACAAAAAAAGAGGTTACAACCCAAACTCAATATTCAAAGCTTACTGCAATATATGGGCGAGGCTAAAAATTACCTAAGCGAAAAAATGTGGCATACGTTTCCAACGTTTCTAATTGGAAATGATGAAAAAAATCATAAAATGCAGTAAAAAGTTCTAGAAGAGAAAACAAGTCAAAGAAAAGTTTCCGGACTATAGCAGATTTCTGCCATCTTGATAGGTCAAACAAAGAAAAGTAACTTAAAAAGTTAATCGAGGCTTACAAAACTCTTGAGCTTGCCATAGGCTGTACGTTTGTTCCATTTTGTAAAGACAAATGAGTACATACAAGCGTTCTTGGCGGGGGGATTTGTCCTGACCCCAAACATAATATCTATTCGCCCTAAAAATAGCATCTTTACCCTTGGGAGAAAAGTACCTCTTATATCTCCCTCGGTCCTATTTCTTCGCAGTCTGCCCTAAATTTGGCAAGATCAGCCTTTAATTTAGCGTAATCTGCATCCAAGTTAGCAAGATCATTATCCAGTTTCTTATGCTTATCCTTCTTATCGTCTGCCATGGCTTCTCCTCCTTTTCTTTTTGTTATTAAACAGGCTTTTGGTGGAGCCAATCTACTTTGCCCTCGGATAAAACCGCTGCGGCTAAGAGCTCGCAATTGTGGTGCAAGGCTATGCACCCCGCCTTTTCCCGCTTTTCGGTGCAAATCTATAATAATCCGCTTTAAGCATCCATGTGTTTTTGCTTTCTTTGCGCCTTTAAATGTTTTAGTTAGAAGGTCTACCGCAGACTCTTATAATTCTGCTTTTCTCAAGGGTTTTAAGCCCGGAACCCATGAGAATCACTCCATTCTATGAGGAGGAATAAATTAATACAGTTTGTTAATGCTTTATAAACTTTCAAAAGGTCTTTGCCTTCCTACTTCACTAATGAATGTCTTTCTGGCAAAGGGGAAGGCTGCTTTATTACTCGTCTTCTTTTGCGTTTCGTGCAGGCTATATGGAATTTTGCCGCCTGTTTTTTCCTCAGCCCAATAAAAAACTGGAACAATTATTTGTTTGGAGCCAAGGCGGTGAAAAGATCAAAAAAGCAGCTTTCTAAGGGAGCTGCATAACCCTGTGTGGTTGGGGTACCTGGACTCGAACCAAGAATAGATGAACCAGAATCACCTGTGTTGCCAATTACACCATACCCCAATGGTTGTATCACTTATATCCTAAGTTGTCCGTCTCACAATATAGGTGACAGTACCCCCAACCAGATTTGAACTGGTGTTACCGCCGTGAGAGGGCGATGTCCTAGACCACTAGACGATAGGGGCCAACCTCTTGCTTCTCAGCGAGATTACTTACACATTTCTGTGCTCGCCTTAAATTGTAGTACGTCAAATTTTGGAGCGCAAGGAGGAAATTCTTTCGATTACGACAGGTTTTCCGATTATCTCCAGAGATTCAAAGAGGGGGGCAGAAACCTTCTTTCCGCTGATGGCAAGGCGCACCGGGTTGAAGGCCTTCTTTGCCGACAGGGACATGTCGTTTATAAGGCAGTCGGTAAGAAGGGTGTGGAGGGTGTCTGCCTTCCAGTCTTCTTCCTGAACGTTTTCCAGTTCCTTAAGGGTCCTGTCGAGAATTTCCTTGTCGCTTAGCGTAAGGGGTTCAAGCGATCCCTCCTCGAACTGGAGTTCTCCGGCCCTGTCAATAAGGGGAAGCATCATAGGCACGGCTTCTGAGAGAAGACGGACCCTGGGTTGCACCAGTGGGGAGATTCTAAGAAGCAGGGCCTTTTCGTCTGCAGTAAGGTTCTCCCACTTGTCGCCGGACGCCAGCCCTTCCTTGAAGAGGTAGGGCACGCAGCGGTTTGCAAAGTCTTCGGTTTCCAGCATGCGGATGTGGGAGGCGTTAATGGAGATGGCCTTCTTAAGATCGAACCTGGCGGGATTGGCCTTGACGTCTCTTACGTCAAACTTTTTGACCAGTTCTTCCATGGAGAAGACATCCCGATCCGAAGAGTAAGACCAGCCAAGGAGGGAGAGGTAATTCAAAAGGCCTTCCCTTGTAAAGCCCATATCCCTGAGAAGGAAGAGGTTGCTTTGCGGATCCCTCTTGGAAAGCTTCTTATTTCCCTCCCCCATCACGTAGGGAAGGTGGCCAAAGAGGGGCGTCTGCTTGGCAATGCCCAGCTTCTTTAGGTATTCGTAAAGGACGATCTGGCGGGGGGTGGAGGGAAGCAGGTCTTCTCCCCTAAGCACCATGTTCACATCCAAGATTGCGTCATCTACGGGGTTGGTGAGTGTGTAGAGGGGGTCTCCGTTGGGCCTGACGATTACAAAGTCCGGGAAAGATCCCGCTTTATAAGTTATGGGGCCTCTTACAAGGTCGTCCCAGCTAATGTCCTTATCGGGAACGCGGATTCTAAGCGCAGGCTTCCTGCCTTCTTTCCTGAAGGCCTCTTTCTGCTCTTCGGTGAGGTTTCTGTCGTATCCGTCATATCCGAAGGTCTCCGGCCTTCCTGCAGCCTTATTTCTCTCAGCTATCTCTTCTGCCGTGGAGAAAGATTCGTAAGCGAACCCTGCCTCAAAGAGCTGCTTTGCTACGCCCTGGTATACTTCTTTCCTTCTTGATTGGAAGTAAAGGTCGTCATTTCCTTTTCCTATTCCCTCATCCCAGTCTATTCCCATCCAGTTGAGGGCCTCGATTATCATGTCGAGGCTTTCTTGTGTATCCCTCCTGTCATCGGTGTCTTCCATCCTGAAAATCAGGGTGCCTCCGGTGTGGCGGGCTTCAGCCCAGTTGTAAAGGGCGGTATGGATCATGCCCACGTGGGGAATGCCCGTGGGGGAAGGGCAAAATCTTAATCTCAAATGCTCCGGAATGGCCGGTTTTTCTTTATCATTCTTTGCACTCATACCTCAATTTTAGGATCGGCACCCTTTAATTAACAGGAGCAAGTCTAATATAAAAGAAGTAGAGAGCGGGCCAAAAAGCTTGGAGGTAAAGTGAGGAAGAAGATTATAAAAGCCGCATCCGTTGCGGTGGCCGTCCTGGCCCTTACGCTGGGACTTGCAGCCTGCGGGCAGTCTCAAACCAGCGCCGCCCAAAATACGGACCCCACAATCAACGTAATGCTGGATTGGACGCCCAATACTAATCACGTAGGCCTCTATGCCGCAAAAGCCCTGGGCTACTACAAAGACGAAGGGATAAACGTAAATATTTTGCCCGTTTCTTCCGCCGGAGCCGAGCAGGCGGTGGAAACGGGAGTTGCCAATATCGGCTTTTCTACCCTAAGCAACGTGGCTGCCTTCGATGCCAAAGGGGCGCATCTGCAGCTAATACTTGACCTCACTCAAAAAGACGTGGCGATCTGGTGCGCCCTGGCTTCAAACAAATCCATAAAGACGCCCAAAGACTTTAGCGGAAAGACTTTCGTCACTTTCGGATCTGCCGAGCAAAAGGCGGTTCTCAGGGAAATGATAAAGAACGCGGGAGGAACGGGCCAGTTTTCCACAATCACCGTCGGAACCTCTACCTTCCAGACTTTGGAAAGCGGAAAGGGGACCTTTGGCGGGTTCTATGCCACTTGGGAGGGCGTGGAAAGCCAACTATACGGCCCCAAGCTCACCTGCTTTAAGTCCGTAGACTGGGGAGTTCCGGGCAACCCCACCCAGTTGGGCTACGCCGTAAACACTTCCTGGGAGCAGGCGCACGAAAAAGAGGTGCAGGAATTTGTAGACGCCACCGCCAGGGGATACGCCTACGCCATAGCCAACCCCATACAGGCCGCCCACCTTCTGGTTCAGGGCGCCAAGCCCACCCAGGTCCCCATAAAGCTGGCGGAAGCTTCGATGGAAGACATAATAAACAACAACTACTGGGGAAACTCCAAACAGATAGCGGCCGCGTGGGAAAAGACAAAGTCGGATGCCACCCTTTCGGCTTCAGAGCTTGGAGGATTTGGAAACATAAACTTTTCCGAGGCTCAAAATTATTTGGACTTCCTTTGGAAAAACGGGGTGTATGACACTCAGTCCAACCCCTCTCCTGCCCAGCCCAATGCCCAGACTTTGGGCACCAACCGGTATGTAGACGCAAAATAAATGAAAAAAAAGGGATACAGGATCTGGATAGGGATCGGCACTTTTGCGGTCCTTATAGCAATATGGCAGATTTGCGTATGTGCGGGGAAAATAAGCCCCAGGGTTCTAAGCTCCCCGTGGCAGATAGTCGTATGCCTCGTAGAGTACTGGCCCTCGGTTCTCTCTTCTGCCACTTTGATTACCGGCCTTGAGGGCTTTTTGGGCTTTTTGGCCTCCATCCCCTTGGGGCTGGCTCTCGGAATAGGGCTTTACTCTTCCAAGACCGTCCAGTCCTCCCTTTACCCCCTCATCGTGGTGGCCCAGATGCTCCCCCTCATCACCATCGCCCCTTTATTTATAATTTGGTTCGGCTTTTCTCCGGCGGGCAAGGGCGTGATGGTTGCCGTCTTTTCCATTTTTCCGATAGCCGTGCAAACCTTCAGGGGGCTTAAAAAAGTTCCTGAAGAATATGTGGACGTCGCCAAATCATGCGGAGCCGGAAGGTTTTGGATCCTTCTTCACGTAAAACTCCGCCTCGCCGCCCCCCAGATTTTTGGAGGCATGAAGATTGCCACGGCCTACGTTTTTGCCACCGCCGCCACGGCAGAGTACCTGGGGGCCAGAAACGGGCTTGGCATAGTCCTTCAATCTGCCTTTGAATCCTTCCAAACCCCTTTAATTTTTTCGGCTACTATCGTAATAATCGCGATGACGGCCCTTCTTTGGCTGCTGGTTTCGATTAGCGAATGGGCCGTTTCCAGGCCAAAGAGGAGCTTTCTTAAATTTGGAAGGAAATAGGGGATGATTGAAGCAGGCGAAGTGTCTCCGGAAATTGAAGAAAAGAAGAGAATTTACCGCCTTCGTTTGAGCCAGCCCCTCTACGGGGCGAGCCCTCTGGATGCCTGTGCGAGATTTTTCTTTAAGTACGGCCAGTTTTCGGGAAGGGCCTCAAGGAGCGAATACTGGTACGCCAGCATGTGGCTCTCCATTTACCTTGTAGTCTGCTGGTGCGCATACGCCCTGTTTTTTTTACAATCCCTCCATTGTCGGCATTATTTTGCTTATCCTCATGGCTGCGGGGCTGATGTTTGCGCTAGTGCCCTTCCTTTCCCTCACCTCCAGGCGCTACCACGATGCCGGACTCAGCGCGCTTTGGATGCTTATAGGATCTGTAATATCCCTTGCCGGAATTGTAGTGGCAGGATCTGCCCTGGCGGATGCCACAAAATTAATGCTCGCGTTAAATCACTTAAACAAGTCCTTCGCCTCAGCTTCGGGAGGGGCCCCCACCCTTCAAAACCCCTCTACCCAAAGTGCCGCCTTTATTTCCGAAATGACTTTTTCTTCTGCCAAGGCCATCCTCCTAACTTCCATCAGGGAGGAAATAAGGCTTTTGTTTGTAGGATTTTTAATTATGCTCCCCGGCCAGGTTGTGGACGTAATTTTCTGCCTTTTGCCCAGCAGGCAAAAGGGGGTCAGGTTTGACGTGCCCCGCCTTCCTTTCGAGTGGACCGTCACAAAGGAAAGCTACCTAAATTCCCGCAAAAGGAAAGAAAAGGAAATCAGCGAATCTTTCCTGCAGGGTTGAAGTAGGAGGCGCTGAGCAGTTTTCCCGTGGCCGCATCAATGCAGAATTTGCTTACGGAAGCCAGGTCCACTTTGCGCATCAAGGGGTTTAAAGGCGTGCTGCTTTTAGTCAGAAAGTGTCTGAGAACCCAGATGGGGGACTGGTGGGAGACTACCAGGACGGCATCGTCCTTTGCAAAATTAATTTTTGAATGGATGAAAGAAACCATTCTGTTTTCAATCTTTATATAGTCTTCGCCCCAGCCGGGGGTTTTAAGATCTAAAAACTTCTTCCAGTTTGAGGCCTTAAAAAAAGAGGCGGATCCGTATCCCATCCTGCAGCCTTTAAAGCTGTTTTCAGCTTCAATTAGGCGGGGGTCGGTCCTGACCCTGAGTTTTGGCAAAATCGCCAGGCTGCGCCTCTCGTTTAAAATTTCCGCTATCAGCTCGGCTGTCTGAACCGTCCTTTCAAGCGGGGAAGCGTAAATGGCGCTGGCAGTTATGGCTTCGTCTATAGAAGAAAGGAAGCGGCCGGTCTCCCTGACCTGCCTCATGCCGGTAAGGGAGAGGGGAAAGCCTTTAAGCCTTTCGTAAATAACCTTTTGGGAGTTGGCCACATGGCCGTGCCTGATGAAATAAAAAACGGTTCTGGTCATAGCCACCCCTTCGGAGTGTGCTTTTTAGCCCAGGTTCCCAGCTTGTGAGCCAGGACGGTCTTCTCTTCGTTGCCGTCTTTGGGTTCGTCCAGCAGCACCTTTCTTACGGTAAAGCTCCACGCTGCCACTACTACCGACCCCACCAGAAGTCCTATATTGGCAAACAGGGTGTACCTTACGTGGTCTGTCTCGGAAAGGCGGGAAGAGATTATGACGTTGGTAAAAATCCAGACTATGAAGTCATTTAGGCCCAGGCCAATAAAGGAATTTAAGAAGAAAACCATCATTTCCGTCCAACGCGGCATATCGCGCCTGTGGATGAAAACATGACTCATGCTGGCCGAGTAGTTGTAGGCCAGGGCTACTAAAAATCCAATCGATACGCCGAAGATCGATCCAAAATGCGCCATAAGAAGCACATTCATCACGGACCAATTTATGCAGAAAGCAATTCCGCCCACGGCCGCGAATTTAACAAACTGACCTAACAGCCTTTTCATTGCATGTACTATCCCCTGAGGAGGGGAAACACTACTCCTCGGTTACGGCCACCGTAAATTCGGCAGTAATCTGGGGATAGAGGCGGGCCTCTACCTTGTAGCGCCCGGTCTGCTTTATCGCCTCGTAGTGGAGGGTCTTGGGATCTATTGCTATATCCTTTTCCTTGAGCTTTTCGACTATGGCTTCAGGGCTGATGCCTCCAAACAGCTTTCCGCTCTCGGAAACCTTGGCAGGAATTATAACGGTAACGCCGTCAAGCATGTCCTTGAGAGCCGCGGCCTTTTGCCTGCTTTCCACCTTTTCGGCGTCCCTCTTGGCAAAGGCGGCTTCCTCCTTCTGGGCGGCTTTTGCAGTCCAAAGCTGAGCAAGGCCCTGCCTGACCAAAAAGTT
The DNA here is from genome assembly GCA_017413255.1 of Aeriscardovia sp. Taxonomy (GTDB): domain Bacteria; phylum Actinomycetota; class Actinomycetes; order Actinomycetales; family Bifidobacteriaceae; genus RGIG1476. Next base: position 42,102 of record JAFPUC010000008.1, read on the forward strand.
TCTAGCGTACCCTGCAGCTACCTCTACGCTCTGCCCGGCAGATCCTAAAGAGGGAACATCCTTGGTCAATATAACTTTGATTTGTTTGCTCATTTTTACCTCAGCGTGTAGAAGTGGAGTAGGGCAGGAGCGCCATTTCCCTGGCGTTCTTTATGGCGTTGGCGATCCTGTGCTGCTGCTGAACAGTAACACCGGTAATCCTTCTGGAACGTATCTTGCCCCTGTCGGAAATGAACTTCCTAAGGAGGGCGACGTCCTTGTAGTCAACCTTTCCTACCTTGATTGCGGTAAAGCCGGCCGGCTTTTTGTATACCTTGGATGAAAATTGCATTCTTTTTGACATCTTTTATTCTTCTCCTAAAATCCCGGATCTTCGTCTATGCCCAGGGGGCTGTCGGAGGCGCCCCCTCCATAGGAGTAGTCCCCGCTGCCTGCCCACGGGTCCTGGGGGGCCGGGGCGGCCGGGGCCTGGCGCTGCGGAGCTCTAGAGTAGCTCTGGGGCGCGTATTCGTCTTTGCTAACCGTGCAGGATGCATACATCAAAGACGGGCCCACGTCGTTTACCCTAAGTTCCATAGTCGTGCGCTTTTCGCCCTGTTGGGTTTGGTATGAACGGGCAATGAGGGAGCCCTGAACTATCACCCTCATCCCTTTGGCAAGGGAGTTGACTACGTGATCGGCCAGGTTCCCCCATGCCGTGCAGTTCATAAACAGGGTTTCTTCTTCCTGCCTTTGACCCGTCGTTCTGTCCACCTTGTAGGGGGTGGATGCCACGCGGAAGGAAGCGAGCTTGCTTCCGCTGGGGAAAGTCCTAAGCTCGGGGTCTGCCACCATGTACCCAATCAGGGTTACGGGAGTTTCGTTGGGCATCCTAGCGCCTGTCTTCGCGCAGGACCTTGGTGCGCACTACGTTCTCGTTAAGCTTCATCTGCCTGTCGAGCTCGGCGCAGGTTTCGGGGGTGCAGGAGAAGTGGGCTACAAGGTAAAAGCCGTCATCCAGGCCGTTTATCTGGTAGGCCAAGCGACGCTTGCCCCAGTAATCTATATCTTTTACTTCGCCGCCGTCTTTGACGACGACGCTCATAAACTGATCCATCAGCTTCTTAACGCTGGCCTCTTCCATGGAAGGATTGATGATGGCCATCATTTCGTAAGGATGAGACACTTAACCTCCTCTGGTCTTTGTCGATCACGTTTTGCGTGACAGGAGTTTTACTCGTTAATTCAGTTTACTTGCTGCTCTTTACAATCTTTCAACCCCAAAGAGGCCAAATCTTTGATGCGGCTGTCGGAAAAGTGGCTTATCAGGCAGTTGGCTATCACCCTGTACCCCTCGTAACTGGGGTGGAAGCAGTCGGAACACCAGAACCATTTGGTGTCCCCGTGAGGGGTGCCGACCGACTGATTTACGTAGAAGGCCCCGTTTGCATCACACACTTCCTGGGCCACTTTGGCCTGGTAGAGGGTGGCTTTTTTGAGCTGGGCCCGAAGGGCCCCTCCGAAGGCGGGAACCATGTAAACTTCGGCAGAAGAAAAGACTATGACCTTGTCTGCCAGCGCTTTAGCCATTTCGATGGATTCTTTTAGCTCTTTTTTCCATTTTTCATCGGTAGGCCTTAAAGCCATAAGATCATTGCTTCCCGCGCAAAGTATCACAACATCCCAGCGGTTCCCTTCCAGTGAGGGAAGGAGCCTGTAGCGCACCCGGGTCAGGGTGGCTCCGAACTTTCCCACCAGATTCCACTCCACGTTCCTGTTCATCCTTTTTGCCAGGAGCCTTAAAAATTGCGGAACGAGCCCGTACTTGGTGTTTGAGCAGCCGCAGCCCAGAACCATGGAGTCTCCCACCGCCACGACGGAGAGGGGTCTTTGTTCTCCTCCCGCTACTTCTATCAGGCCGCTGGTTTCCCCCGGGGGCTCTTTTGCAAAATCCATATTCTTTAACTTCAGCGCGTCAATTTGCGCCGCCATTTTTTCCAGGGCGTTCATTTTGCCTTCTTTCTGCCTTAATCTATTCCTCCGCTACGAGGTCTAAGTAATCGTCTTCCCATCTATCTTCAACACCATCGGGGAGCAATAAAATCCTATCGGGTTTCAAAGCCTCCAGGGCGCCCCTGTCATGGGTGACCAGAATGCAGGCCCCCTTGTACCCGCCTATCGCTTCCAAAATCTTTTCGCGGCTGGCGGGGTCCAGGTTGTTTGTGGGTTCGTCCAAAAGCAGCAGGTTGGCCCTCGAATGGGCCAAAGAGGCCAGGGAAAGGCGCGTTTTTTCGCCTCCCGACAGCACTCCTGCCTGCTTGTATACTTCATCGTTTGAAAAAAGAAAACTCCCCAGGGCGGTTCTGGCGTTTTCCTCGCTCATGTCGCTGCAGGCTTCCATCATGTTCTCAAGAATCGTAAGGTCCCCTTTGAGGTTTTCGTGTTCCTGGGAAAAGTAGCCTATCTTGCATTTTTCCCCGAGCTCGATTTGGCCGCAATCAGGGCAAAGAAGGCCGGAAAGGAGGCGCAGAAATGTCGTCTTTCCCGCTCCGTTTGCCCCCAAAACGGCGATCCTGGAATCCCTTTCCACCGTGAGGTTCAGATTTTCAAATAACGGGCTTCCGTTGTAACCGTAAGACAGATCCCGGCATTCGGCCAAAATCTTCTCCCCCTTTTCGGGCTCGGGAAGGCGGATATTGGCGATCTTTTCCCGCTTTCTTTCAAACTTTCCTTCCTCCAGGAGTTTTTCCGCCCTCCTTTCCATATTCTTTGCGGCCACGGCTTTGGTGGCCTTGGCCCCCAAAGAGGCGCTTTCTTTAAGGAGCCTTTCCGCTTTTTTCTTTGCAATCTCTGCGGCTTTGGCCTTCCTCTCTTCTTCTGCCTCCCTTTCCTTCAAAAACGCGCTGTAGCCGAGGGAGTACTTGTCAAAGGCGCCGTCATGAAGGTACCAGATTGAAGTGGCGCACTCGTCGAGAAGTTTTTTCGAGTGGGAGATTAAAAGCAGGCTCCCCTCAAATTCCTTTAATTTTTCCGTCAGCCATTCGATGGCCCCCGCGTCCAAATGGTTTGTGGGTTCGTCGAGTATGAGGGTGTCGGCCCCCGCAAAAATAATCCTCGCCAGTTCCACCCTCCTCTTCTGTCCTCCGGAAAGGGCGGAGAGGGGGCAGCCCATATACTTTTCTATTTCCAGCCGGGAGGCCATCTTCGTGGCCACGGCTTTGGCGCTCCAGCCTCCCAGGGCTTCAAACCTCTCCTGGAGCCTGTTTAATTTCTCTATGTCTTTTTCGAGGTTCTTTCCCTCTTCTACGGCTTTTTGCGCCTGCTCTATTTTTTTGGCAAGGGAGGAAAGGCCCTTTACCGATAAAATCCTTTCCGTCACGGTCTGTGCCTGGTTTTCCACGCGGGTCTCTTGGGGAAGGTAGCCTAAAGTCCCCCGGATTTGAACTTTCCCCCCCTCAGGAGGAAGCTCCCCCACCAAAGTCCTTACAAAGCTCGTTTTTCCGGCCCCGTTTTTCCCCACCAGGCCTATCTTTTCTCCTGCCCCTATCGAAAAGGAGACGGGGTATAGGATCTGGCGCTCTCCCCAGCTTATGGATAAGTCGTCGGCTGTGATTGACATGGAATTTTTCCTTAAATACAAAAGTTAGCTAATTTAGACTTTAGAGTATCGATAAGAAAACCTGCAAAAAAAATACAGAAGGCGAAATGTTGCAAGAAGAGGGAGTCTTTGTAGAAGATCTTTCAAATTTGGAAGCGAATAAAAAAATCATCATAAAGGGGGCGGCGGAGCATAATTTAAAGCAAGTGGACCTGGCCATTCCCAAAAACAAACTTGTAGTTTTTACGGGGCTGTCGGGATCCGGCAAGTCCTCTTTGGCTTTTGACACTCTTTGCGCCGAGGGGCAGAGGCGCTACATGCAGTCCCTCTCTTCCTACGCCAGGCAGTTTTTGGGCCAGATCCCCAAGCCCAAAGTAGATTCTATAGAGGGCCTCAGCCCCACCATCTCGATAGATCAAAAAACCACCAACCACAATCCGAGATCCACCGTAGGGACCGTAACTGAAATATACGACTACATGCGCGTGCTTTTCTCCAGGATTTCCATCCCCCACTGCCCGATATGCCTGGAAGAAGTGGGGAGACAGAGCGCAGAGCAGATAGTGGATGCGATCTTGGATCACGGAGGGGAGGCGCAGATCCTCTCCCCCCTCGCCCGCGAAAAGAAGGGGACGTTTGAGAGCCTTTTTGAGGATTTAAATTCCAAGGGCTTTACAAGGGTCATAGTGGACGGAAAATACTTCAGGACGGGCGATGCCCCCGACTTAAAAAAGCAGGAAAAGCACACCATCTACGCCCTTATAGATCAAATCCCTCTAAGCTCCCGGGAGTGCAGCCGCCTTACGGACTCTGTTGAAACGGCGCTGGAGCTTTCAGGGGGAAGCGCGGTGGCAAGGTTCCTTAAAGAGGATGGGGGGGAGGACGAATTTTTCAGCGAGAAAGCGTCTTGCCCAAACGGGCACAGTTTTGACCTGGATATGGAGCCGCGCAGCTTCTCATTCAATTCCCCCCTGGGGGCCTGCCCTTCGTGCGGGGGTCTTGGCACAAAAGAAGAGATGGACCTTAAAAGCGTCATAAAGGACCCCTCCCTTTCCCTGGATCAGGGCGTGATAGACCCGTGGAACCACCAGATAACCGACCACTCCCGGCAGCTAAGAGACCTTAGCCTTCAGATGGGCTTTAAGATGAGCACCCCTTGGAAAGATCTTCCCGAAAAAGTGAAGAACGCGATCCTTTACGAAGGGTGGAACTTTAGCGAAGACAAGCCGGTGAAAAACAGGTGGGGGCAGAAAAGGAGCAGGATTTACGGCTTTGAACCGCTTTCCCACTGGCTGAACCGAAAAATTTCCCAAAGCGACTCGGAACTTATCCGAAGCTGGTACTCAAAGTGGATGCACTCCACCCTGTGCTCGGAGTGCCGGGGGAAAAGGCTGAGAAAAGAAATACTGGCGGCCTGGATTGACGGAAAGTCGATAGTGGACGTGTGCCAAATGCCCATCAAGGAAGAGGCGGAGTGGATTTCAAACCTTGTTTTGACCCCAAAGCAGGAGCTTATCGCCAAAGACGCGCTTAAAGCCATAGGCCAGAGGCTGGAATTCCTCCTTGACATCGGCCTTGACTACCTCACCCTCATGCGTTCGGCATCCACCCTTTCGGGAGGGGAGGCGCAGAGGATAAGGCTTGCCAACCAGATAGGATCCAAGCTCACCGGGGTGATGTACGTCTTAGACGAGCCCTCCATAGGGCTTCACCAGAGGGATAACGACAAAATGCTCTCCACCCTGAGAAGCCTTCAGGCTTTAGGCAACACCGTGATAGTGGTGGAGCACGACGAAGACACCATCCGCAGCGCCGACTGGCTGGTGGATGTGGGCCCCCTGGCCGGAAAAGAAGGGGGAAAGATAATCTACTCCGGGGAGCCTGAGGGGATTTCAAGGGCGAGCCTGTCCATAACGGGCCAGTTTATGACCGGAAAGCGGAAGATAGAGGTGCCATCCTCCCGAAGGGAGCCGGGAGGATGGCTCAGGCTAAAAGACGTAAACAAAAACAACCTAAAGCATCTCGACGTTTCCATCCCCCTTCAGGTTTTTTCCACCATCACGGGGGTGTCGGGGTCGGGAAAGTCCACCCTCATGGATGACATCCTCTACCCCCGCCTTTCAAGGGACCTCAACGGGTCATCCTGCGAAGTGGACGAGGGGGAAGGAAGGATAGAGGGGGAGGAAAACCTGGACAAGGTGATTTACATCGACCAGTCTCCTATAGGGCGCACCCCCCGCAGCAACCCGGCCACCTACACCGGGGTGTGGAACGCAATAAGGGACCTTTTTGCCAGGACCCCCGAGGCCCAGATAAGGGGCTACAAGCCGGGACGTTTTTCCTTCAACGAAAAAGGGGGAAGGTGCGAAACCTGCCACGGGGACGGGGCGATAAACATAGAGATGAACTTTTTGCCCGCCGTGCAGATAAAGTGCGACGCCTGCGGCGGCAGGAGGTACAACAGGGAAACCCTCCAGGTGGAGTACAACGGGAAAAACATCTCCCAAGTCCTAGACATGACGGTAAGCGAAGCCTGCCAATTTTTCAAAAACATCCCCTCCATCCTCCGCTACTTAAAGGCCCTGGAAGATGTGGGTCTGGGATACATCAGCCTGGACCAAAACGCCACAACCCTTTCAGGAGGTGAGGCCCAGAGGGTAAAACTCGCATCCGAACTTCAAAAAAAGCAGACCGGAAAGACCATCTACCTTTTAGACGAGCCCACGACGGGCCTGCACGCAGAAGACGTCTCCAAGCTTCTTGAAATCTTTAAAAGGCTTGTAGACAAGAAGAACACCCTGGTGGTGATAGAGCACAACATGGATGTGATAAAAAGCTGCGACTACGTGATAGACCTGGGGCCCGAAGGGGGAGATAAGGGCGGAAAGGTGGTGGCCTCCGGAACTCCCGAACAGGTGGCCAAGACCGGCACTTGGACCGGACGCTACCTTAAAAAGGTTTTATGCTAGATCCCCGATCCGCCCCTAAAAGGGGGGAAATTCCGGAAACTTTCGGCGTATACAAGTGGAAAGACGCCGAGGGAAAGGTAATTTACGTAGGAAAGGCAAAGAACCTGAGAAACCGCCTCTCCTACTACTTTCAGCCCCCATCCTCCCTTCCGGCCCGCACGCGCAACATGGTTTTGTCGGCCAAAAGCCTTGAGTGGACAGTGGTGGATAACGAGCTGGAAGCCCTCTCTTTGGAGTACTCGTGGATTAAGGAATTTAACCCCAGGTTCAACGTCGTTTTCAAAGACGACAAAAGCTACCCCTACCTCGCCCTTTCCTGCAGCCAAAAGTTTCCAAGGCTCTTTATAACCAGGAGCACCAAAAGGAAGGGGCTTTTGCTCTTCGGGCCTTTCGCAAACTTAAAGCTTTTTAAGCTTCTTGGCCCTTTGACCCACCTTTACCCCCTGCGCACCTGCAGCGACGAAGTGTTCAAAAGGCATCTGGCCCACAAAAGATCCTGCATTCTTTACGAACTTGGCCGGTGCTCGGGGCCCTGCATAGGTCAAATCGACCAAAAAGCGTACGCAAAAATCATGAAGGATTTTTCTTCCGTCCTCTCTTCTACCTCCAGGGCCAAAGAAGAAGAGGGGAAGCTGAAACTTGAAATCGAAAAGCAGGTTGAAAACTTTAACTTTGAAAAAGCCGCGAGGGCCAGAGACGAGCTTTTGGCTTTAAATCAGGTGACGGAAAAAAATTCGGTAATCGGCATGAAAGACGACGAGGACGTCTTCGGCGTGGCTGAGGGAAAGGAGATGGTCTATTTTTACCAGTTTTGCGTGCGCGGCGGCCGAATCGGGGCGGAGAGGAGCTGGGTGGCCGATTTTGTGGAAGAAGAATCTAAAGAAGAGCTTTTGGGCCGCCTCCTTTTTTCCTTTTACCGGGCGGGGGAGGAAGAAGGGTTTAAAAGGGAGAGGGTTTCAGATCCAGACGAGGGCTTCAAAGAAACTTCCCCCTCTTCCCCCAGCTCCATTCTCCTTCCTTTTCTTCCCGAGGATGCAAAAGGAATAGAAGAAATGCTTTGCTCCATATTCGGCAAAAAAGTGGAACTTAAAGTTCCTAAGAAAGGAGAAAAGAGAAAGCTTTTGGAGGAGGCCCAGAAAAACGCTCTTGAAGGCGAAAAGCGGATGGAAAAGAGCTCCCTTAAAAAAGCGGAATCCAGGAGGAAGGGCCTGGAAGAGGCGGAAAAGCTCCTCTCCCTTCCCTCCCTTCCACTCCTCATAGAAGGCTTTGACATTTCAAATTCGGCCAAAGGGGAAAACCAGGTGGGCTCCTGCGTCTCCTTTGTAAACGGCCTTAAAAACGGCGAGGGATACAGGAAATTCAAACTTTCTTCAACAGACGATCTTCACGCCCTCAAGGAAGTGGTGAGGCGAAGGTTTGAAATGGACCTTCCCTCCCCGGACCTTCTGGTCATAGACGGGGGCCCGGAGCAGTTGAAGGCGGCAAGGGAGGGGGTGCAAGAAGCCTCAAAGGAGAGGGGGGAAGAAAAAAAAGTCTCCATAGTGGGATTGTCAAAAAAGCTGGAGGAAGTGTGGAGGGAAGAAGATCCCTATCCCTTGATTCTTTCCAGGACAGATCCCGTTCTCCTTCTTTTGGAGGAGGTGAGAGACGAATCGCACCGGTTCGCCATTTCCTTCCACCGCGACCTTCGGCGCAAAAGCCTTCTTCAAAAGTGAAGACTGTAAAATAGAGGCGAGATCCCAATAGTCAAAATTAAAAAGCATTTAAAGTTTTGCGCTTTTCAGCGCGCTTAGATCCTTTCAAAAAAGCAGCAAGAGAGGCGAAGAGTGAGGGCGGAAGTTTATAGCGAACTTGCAAAAGCGAATATAAGCCCTTCCATGCGTGAAATTCAAATAGCCACCATGCTCAGGCTTTCTATGGTCATAAAAGTTGCAAACGGGGCGCTCGTTTTGCAGTGCCCCTTAAAATCCCAAGATCTGGTCAAGTGGCTGCGCGACGCCATAAAAGAGACTTACAAGATAGATTCAAAACCCCAAAAATCCGGCGCTCCCTGCCTCTGCATTGAAGGGGCGGGAGCAAAAAAACTGCTGCTGCTCACGGGGCTTTTGGACAGGAAAAACAAAAGAATTGTTCCGGGCTTCCCCGTTTTCGGAAGCGTCCCTCCTCTTCCTGCGGCCACAGCCATGTGGAGGGGGGCCCTCATGGCCCAGGGCGAGCTAAGTTCCGACAAAAAAGAGGGGGCCAAGGTTTACTGCTCCGTGCCGGAGTTGGCCCAGGAGCTGGTAAAAAGCGCCGCAATTTTAGGGTTGGACGCCCATATAAACACCAAAGGGAGAAGAAAGAGCGTGGAAGCGGAGGCGGACCAGACCCTAAAGCTCTTAAACCTTTTGGGCGCCAAAGACTGGGCGATAAAAGTGTGTAACACATACGCCCAAAAAGACGAAGACACGAAGCACGTAGTCTCCCAGCTCTATGAAGCCAATAAAAAAAGGAGCTCGGAGGCGAGCCAGAGCGCCTGCCAAAGGGTTGAAAGGGCGCTTAAAATTCTGGAGGGGAAAAAAGTAAACCCCAACCTCATCGAGGCGGGGCGCCTCAGGCTCCGGTACCCCGATGCCACTTTAAGCGAGCTGGGAGGGCTTGCAAATCCGCCCATCAGCAAGGATGCGCTGGCGGGAAGAATGAGGCGCCTTTATAAACTGGCTATGGACGCCCGGGAGGGCCGGGCCTAAAGGCCGCAAACAAATTCAATGCCTTTTGAATTAAACTCTTTATAAATGCGCTTGACCCGATTAGAGGGGAGAAAATATGGAAAGCATAGAAAAACTGGGAGACCTGACGGGCAAGACCGCCCTCGTCAGGTGCGATCTCAACGTGCCCTTAAACGAAAAGGGGGAAATTACAGACGACAGGAGGATAAGGGAATCTGTTCCCACCATAAAAGACCTTCTTTCCCGCGGAGCTAAGGTGATTGTCACGGCCCACCTTGGCCGCCCCGGAGGAAAGGCGGATCCCGCCTTCTCGCTGGCCCCCGTAGCCCAGAGGCTTTCCGGGCTTTTGGGCGCCCCCGTCATCCTCGCAAAGGACGCGGCGGGAGAGGATTCAAAGAAATTGGCCAAAGATCTCAAGCCCGGAGAGGTCCTCCTTCTCGAAAACATAAGGTTCAGGCCCGAAGAGGCGAGCAAAGACGAAGAAGAGAGGATGAAGCTGGCAAAGGATCTGGCCTCCATGGCCGACCTTTTCGTCTTCGACGGATTTGGAGTGGCCCACCGCAAGCACGCTTCCAGTTATGACGTTTCCAAGCTTTTGCCCAGCTATATGGGCTTTTTGGTAGCCAAGGAAGAAAAGGCTTTGAGCAGGGCCCTTAAAGACCCCGCCAGGCCCTACACCGTCGTCATGGGCGGAGCAAAAGTTTCCGACAAGCTCAAAGTCATAGTCCACCTCCTGGATGTTGCGGACAGGATCCTGGTGGCGGGAGGCATGGCCTACACCTTCATCAAGGCGAGCGGTGGGCAGATCGGCCAGTCTCTTGTGGAGCTGGACATGCTAGACGAAGCCAGGGAATGCATGAGGATAGCCAAGGAGAAGGGCGTGGAGTTTCTCCTCCCCAAGGACCTTGTGGTGGCGGGCGCCTTCTCAAACGACGCTTCCAGCGAGATAGTGGACGCCTACAAGGTGCCCGAAAACATGATGGGAATGGACGTGGGCCCCAAGACCTGCGAGGAATTTGCCGCAAAGATTGCCGGTTCCAAGACCGTATTTTGGAACGGCCCGCTTGGCGTGTTCGAGTTTCCCAAGTTCGCCGAGGGAACCCGCTTTATAGCCCAGGCCATGAAGAAGGCCACAGAAAACGGGGCCTTTACGATAATAGGGGGCGGAGACAGCGCGGCCGCAGTGGACGCCTTCGGCTTTAAGGACGGCGACTTTTCCCACATCTCCACCGGAGGCGGAGCTTCGCTTGAGTTTCTCAAGGGAGAAGGGCTTCCCGCTCTGGAGGGAAAGTAAGCATGACCTCTTCCCCCGCGCCCTGCCTTTTGGCGGCCAACTGGAAAATGAATATGGACCACCTGCAGACTTTGGACTTTTTGCGCAGGCTTTCTTTGCTTCTGCCCGAAAGAGAGACGTGGAAGAGCGGGGTTCAAATGGCAATTTTCCCGCCTTTTACCAGCCTGCGCACGGCCCAGGTGTTTTCCAACTCCTACCGGCTGCCCATATCCCTGGGGGCCCAGGACGTCTCCCCCCACGAATGCGGGGCCTTTACGGGAGAAGTGTCGGCATCCATGCTCGAAAAGCTCGGGTGCCGCTACGTTTTGGTGGGCCACTCCGAGAGCCGGAAAAACCATCACGAGACGCGCGAAGAGCTGGTGGGGAAAGTCAAAAGATCCATCTGCTGCTCCATGATTCCGGTGCTGTGCGTAGGAGAAAAGGAAAAGGGAGAAGAAAGCTGGGAAGAGATAACTTCCCAGGCGGCCGAGGTCTTTTGCGATCTTGAGCCTTCCGAGATGGAAAAGGTGATTATTTCCTACGAGCCCGTGTGGGCGATAGGTTCTTCCATGACAGCTTCCCCCGATCGCATTGGCAGGGCCGCTTCGGCTTTAAAAGGGCAAATGCAGGAAAAGTTCGGCATTTGCCCCCGCATTCTTTACGGCGGATCTGTAAACGAGGGTAATATAGATTCTCTCATGGGACTTGGCCTGGGGGGCTTTCTGGTAGGGCATGCCAGCCTGAACCCCTCGGAATTTGCCACAATATTTCAGCGCCTGGCTGAAGAGGGGAGAAGATAGTGAAGGCGTTGGTAATCATTCTAGACATCCTGGTCATAATAACCAGCATCCTCCTCACCCTCCTCATCCTCATGCACAAGGGCAAGGGGGGAGGCCTGTCGGATATGTTTGGAGCCTCCGCCAGCGGGCAGAGCGCGAGCACTTCCGGGGTTGCCGAAAAGAACTTAAACCGCATAACGGTAATCGTGGCCCTTATTTGGATTGTGACGATAATCGGCCTCGGGCTTTTAACGAGATTCGGATTTACGGCTTGGTGATGAAATGATACGTTACGCTTTGGAAGATGACGCCCAGGAGCTTGTAAAGCTCAGGATTGCCGAACAAAAGGAACTCCACCCGGAGGCCGATGCCGCCCCGGACAAGGTTAAGGCCATTGAAAAATGGATCAGACAGTCTATAGGCAACGTAAACACCCTGATACTGGTAAGCGAAACCGACGGGAAGATTGGCGCCACCTGCACTTTTGTGGTGGAGCACAACATTCCGGGCCTGGTAGACAACGGGAACTATGCGTATATGTGCAACGTGTACACGGTCCCCGAACAGAGAAAACAGGGCATAATGGGCGACATGATTTCCCAGGGGGAAGTGGAATTGAAAGCGAGGAACGTGTGCGCAGTCTATTTTGACAGCGTTTCCGGCGCCATGATCTCCCTTTCCCAAAAGCTGGGCTACGTCCACCGCACCAGCTTCTACTCCAAAGATCTTGTGGACTGAAATATAATAAAAAAAAGTCGGACGGGCTTAAATTCAAAGTCGGTCCGACTTTTTTTTGCGCCTCAGGGGCTACATCTTCTTTTCGATCTCGCTTATCAGGGAGTTCCAGGAATCTTTGAACTGGTCTATCCCGTCCTTTTGAAGGTCTTCGCTTACCTTCTCTATGTCGATTCCGAGGGCCGAAAGCCCCTCTATCACCCTGCGGCTTTCGTCGAAGTTGAAATCGGAGGGTTCGCCCTTGCCGTGGTCGGCCTCCGCCTCAAGGGTGGAAAGAGGCATGGTGTTTACAGTCTTGGGGGCGACCAGAGAATCTACGTACAGGCAGTCGGGGTAGGCGGGATTTTTAACTGAAGTGCTCGCCCAAAGCAGCCTTTGCGGGCGCACCCCGGCCCTCTCAAGCTCTGCCCACCTGGGGTCGGAGCTAAAGATCTTTTCAAAGAGGCCGTAGGCCAGGGTGGCGTTGGCTATTGCGGCCTTTCCCTTGAGGGAGAGGGCCTCTTGGGTGCCGATCTTGTCCAGCATGGCATCGACTTTGGTGTCGATTCTGGAAACGAAGAGGGAGGCAACAGATCCCAGAGGCCTAAGATCCACGTCGCTTCTCAGTGCATCCATCGCCCCCTCAAGGAAGGCATTGACTGCGGCCTGGTAGTGGGGAAGGGAGAAAAGAAGGGTCATATTTACGCTGATTCCGTGGCCTATGCAGAACCTTGCGGCCTCAAATCCGGCGGGAGTGGCCGGAATCTTAACCATTGCGTTCTTTCTTTCTATCTTCTCCCACACTTTCTGCGCGGAGGCTATCATGGCCTCAGAATCGCCGGAGATATTGGGGTCCACTTCCAAAGACACCCTTCCGTTGACCCAATCGCTCTTTTCGGCGGTGGGCCTGAAGATGTCGCAGGCAGAGCGGACGTCTTTAACCATAAGGCCGTAAAGGATGTCGGAGGCGCTCCTCTCCCCCTCCTTTATTTCTTCGTCGTAAAGGGAAGATCCGTGTATGGCTTTGTAGAAGATGTTGGGGTTGGTGGTAACGCCGCACACTCCGTCTTCATCAATCAGACTTTGAAGCTTTCCGGATCCCATAAGGTCTCTGGAGAGGCTGTCTAGCCATACAGACACCCCGTTCGATTCCAGACGCGCCATATTTTCATTTTTCGCCATTGTTTCTCCTTTTATTCTTCTTTAAGGCTTTCCAAGGCTTTTTCCACCACATTCTCGACTGTCATGCCCAAAGCCTTCATATTTTCGCTTCCGCTTCCCTGCAGGCCGAACCTGTCTATGCAAACCGTCCTTCCGGAAAGCCCGACGTATTTGTACCAGCTCATGGCGCTGCCGGCTTCTACGGCAACCCTCGCTCTTATTTCATCAGGGAACACGGATTGTCTGTAGGAAAGGGGCTGGCGCTCGAACCACTCCATACATGGAACAGATACAACCCTCGCTCTTATTCCCATTTTCTCCAGTTCTTCTGCGGCCCCGAGTATCAAAGAGACCTCCGAACCGCTGGCCATGAGGATAAGGTCGTCGCCCTCGCGGCCCTTTAGAACGTAGGCCCCCTTGGGCAGGCCCTCCCTGGCCTTTTCTTTTGTAAGGGATAGGGTGGGGACTTTCTGGCGGGTAAGGATCAGGGCTGAAGGCGAAGTCCCCTCTTTTTCAAATATCTCCCTCCACGCCTCGCAGGTTTCAAATGCGTCGCAGGGCCTTATTACGTCAAGGTTGGGCATGGCCCTGAGGGAGGAAAGGTGCTCTACGGGCTGGTGGGTAGGCCCGTCTTCTCCGAGGGCCACCGAGTCGTGGGTAAGGACGAAGATGTTGGGGATGTCCATAAGGGCTGCAAGCCTCACAGCCGCCCTCTCGTAGTCTGCAAACTGGAGGAAGGTGCCCCCAAAGCAGCGCGTGGAAGATCCCAAAAGTATGCCGTTGGTGATGGCGCCCATGGCAAATTCCCTCACTCCAAAGTGGATTACCCTTCCTGCAGGGGAGCAGTTTGGCCACTGCTTGGTTCCCGATCCCTCGGGCCCGAAGGATGCGGCTCCTTCGATTACGGTATTGTTGGATCCTCCCAGGTCCGCGCTTCCTCCCCACAGCTCGGCCATCACCTTCGCTATGGCGTTCAGGGCTTTTCCGGAAGAGGCCCTGGTGGGCAGCGGGTCTAAAGAGAGGCTTTCTTCAAGATCGTCTAGGGCCTTGTCAAACCCTTGGGGAAGATCTCCCTTTTTCATCCTTTCGTGCAGGGAGGCGTTCTCAGGGTTTTTAGCTTTCCACTCTTCAAATCCCTCTTCCCATTCTCTTTTGGCCTCTTCCCCCCTCTTTACAGACTGCCTCGCGTAGGCCAAAAGATCGGGGTCTACCTGAAACTTTCTGTCCGGATCCAGGCCCAGCTCTTTTTTAAGATCCCTTACCGCCTCTTCCCCGAGGGGGGATCCGTGAGTCTTCTCGCTTCCGGCCTTTCCGGGGGCGGGCCAGGCTATGACGGTGTTTACCTGTATGAAGTGGGGCCTGTCTTCCACTTTCCTGGCCTTCTTTACGGCCCTAAGAAGGGCCTGAACGTCTTCCTTGTAGCCGGAAGGGGTATTGAAGTCCACGACATCCGTGTACCAGCCGTAGCTCTTGTAGCGCGCCAAAACGTCTTCGGTCAGGGTGATGGAGGTGTCCCCCTCGATTTGAATTCTGTTGCAATCGAATATCACGAAAAGATTGCCAAGTTTTTGCGTCCCGGCCAAAGAAGAGGCTTCGGAGCTGACCCCTTCCTCTATGTCCCCTTCTCCGCACAGCGTCCACACTTCGTGCTTGAAAAGATCGCTTTCCAAAAGGGCAGACTGGAACCTGGAGGCCATAGCAAAGCCCACGGCGGTTGAGATGCCCTGCCCCAGAGGACCGGTCGTCATCTCAATTCCCTCCGTCAGGCCGTACTCGGGATGGCCCGGGGTCTTAGAGCGCATGGTCCTGTAGCCCTTGATGTCGTCTAAAGTGAGGTATCCGGCCAAAAAGAGCTGCACGTATTGGGCCAGGGAAGCGTGGCCCGAAGAGAGGATGAACCTGTCTCTGCCTTCCCATTTTGGATCCAAAGGATCGTGACGGAGCACGTAGCGGTAAAGAGCGTAGACGATGGGCGTCATGGAAATTGCGCTTCCCGGGTGCCCGCTGCCGGCCTTTTGCACAGCATCTGCGATCAGGCCTTTAGACATGGCTATGGTTTTTTCATCCAAATTGGATTTCTTCAACTCATCCATTTCAATCCTTAATTGAAAACCAGTGATGGAGAGGGAAAACTCTCATTTTAAAGATTAGAATGCGGCCCATAAATTTAACAGAAAGAATAATTTTTTCAAAAAATATAGCACTCTCAGGCTTTGAGTGCTAAAACGATATATTATTATCTTCCCTTTTGGGCCTAAGGAGGCAGGAGTGCACCAAGATCGCCAGACGCTGGTGCTCAAAATAGTGGTAGAAAAATATATACGCACTCATGAGCCCGTAGCATCGGGCAGCGTGGTAAAGGAGTTTCCCACCCTCATAAGCTCGGCTACTATACGAAACGACATGGCTGCCTTAGAGAGGGAGGGCTACCTCATGGAGCCCCACACCTCAGCCGGAAGGGTGCCTACCGACAAGGGCTACAGGCAGTTTGTAGACAGCCTCTCCGATTGCGATCTGACAGACCCCCGTCTTAAACCTCTAAAAGATCTTCTGGCTTCCGCTCCGAGCATGGAGGAGGGGATAGCGGGGGCGGTAAAGTTTTTATCGTCTCTCACCGGCCAGGTTGCCATTGGCGTGGCCCCGCCCCTCTCCTCACTTCTTCTTCACAGGCTTGAAATAGTCGGAAAGGATTTTCTTACGGTAATCCTCATTTCCGACAACGGTCAGGTGGAAAAGTCTGCGATGGAGAACCCCGGATTTTCCAAAGAGGAAATTAATGGGGAAGTGGAAAAGCTAAACGGGGAGCTTTCAGGCCAGCCCCTTTCAGGCCTTGCCTCCAAAATCTCTTCACTTCCCCCGTCCTGCGCGAAGGAAGGGAGGTTTTTGGAAAGACTTTCAAAAAGCGTGCAGATGAGCGGATCGAAAAGGGAGGTCTATATATACGGGGTAGATCTTGCTTACAGGCAGATGCAAAAAGATCTGCTCGCGCCTCTTTTGGATGCGCTGGAAGAGAGGATGGCCCTTTTACGCCTTATGGCATCAATCTCCCGGCAGGGAATAGGGGTGGCAATAGGATCTGAAATCCAAAGCTCCGCCCTTTCGCACGTTTCCGTCCTTTCAGCCCGCTACGGGGCGGAAGGCTGGCAGGCTTTGATAGGATCGATTGGAAATACTTACATGAATTACCCCCGCGCCATTTCTTCTCTGCGGGGCGTGGCCGAATGCCTGTCAGATTTTGCATTCCAACAATTTCCCCCCACTTCGGCCGACAGGAGTTTTAATGGAGAATGATTATTACAAGATTCTCGGAGTCCCGAGAGGCGCTAGCCAAGAGGAAATACAAAAGGCATACAGGAAACTTTCGCGCCAGTACCACCCTGACATCGCCGGAAAAGAATTTGAAGACAAATTTAAGGAAATAAACGAGGCCTATTCGGTTTTATCCGATCCTGAAAAGCGCCAGCAGTACGACATGGGCGCATCCTCCTTCTCGGGCGGGGGCGCAGGAGCCGGATTTTCCCCCATGGATTTTTCCAATCTTGGAGATATTTTCGGACAGTTTTTTGGGGGAGAGGGCCCCTTTGGGGCGCCCTCAAGTTCTCCCATTCCGCGTGAAAGCCGCGGAGGAGACGACCTGGTTTCTCTCACCATCAGCCTAAAGGATGCAGTCTTCGGAGCCGAAAAACAAATTGAAGTGACGACTTTTGCAAAATGCAAAGCCTGCGATGGGACGGGTTCCAAAAGCAAAAGCGCACCCGTAGTTTGCCCCTCCTGCCACGGCACGGGCTTAAAGAGGCAGGTGCAAAGGAGCATTCTGGGCCAGATTTTGACCACGGCGCCCTGCCCTCAGTGCCAGGGCCACGGAACTATCATTGCAGACCCCTGCCCTGAGTGCCAGGGGACCGGACGCGTGAGGGTAAGAAGGACTATAGAGGTAAAGATTCCGGCCGGAATAGAAGACGGCACGCGCATAAAGCTTGCAGGGCAAGGAGAAGCGGGGCAGCTTGGAGGCCCTGCGGGGGACCTTTATGTAGAAGTGCGTATTGCGCCAAACAGGGAGTTTACGCGCAAGGGCCAGGACCTTCACTGCTGGCTTTCCATTCCCATGACCTGGGCAGCGCTGGGAACCAGGACTTCCATCTCAACTTTTGACGGCGAAAAAGAGCTTGAAATACCCGCCGGCACGCAGTACGGCCAGACCGTAGTAATGCCCGGGCTCGGCCTTCCCAAATCCGAAAAGGAGAGGGGGGATATGGTCGTCCATATTCAAATTGAAATCCCTACCAGCCTCTCAGGAGAGCAAAAAGAACTTCTGAAAAAATTCGCCTCCCTCCACGATTCGGGGGCCGGGGCCAATATGCAGGCAGCCCAGGAGATGAAGCCCAAAAAGAACATCTTTGCCAGAATGAAGGACGCTTTCAAGGGTTAGTAAAGCCTTTTGGGAACCGAGGGAAACGGCGAAAAAGGCGCCATGGAAACGGAAAACGCCCCATCTTTTCCAATCTGCGAGCAGTAAATCCCGGGGGCTCCGGGGGTAACTGCAAATTTTTTGAGATCGAACTCGCCTTCCCTGCTCAAGACCAAAAACCTTCCCTCCGGCCCTTTAAATCTTTTCAAGGGCGAAATCGGAGCGGAGCAAAGCTTTGAATAAAAAGAAGCCAAGGAGAGGGCGGAGGGGGAAAAGAAGATGCGCTCGGGGGCAAAGCAGGAAAGGGTCCTGGAGAAGGAAAGCATGGATGAGGGGGGAACCAAATCGGGGTTTGCCCAAAAAAGGACGCTGGAAGGAAGGGGAGGGAGGAGCGAAACCAGATTTCGATCCGCGCTGTAGCTTAAAAGCTTTATCGCCTCCCCTTTTCCTACAAAACGGATCTCTTCCGTTTCGCTGTCCTTCCACCTTTTGGTGCCAAGCCCTTTTTGAACCTTCGAGGCCAAGGGGCGGGGGATTTTTTCCCCAAAAAAGTAGAAGACGCTTTTTTCTCCGAAGCGGGTCTTATAGAAGGTAGATCCCAAAAACCCCAGAAGCCTGAGGCTGCACCCGCTCTCCTCTTCGGCCTCGCGCAGCGCGCAGTGGGCTACGCTTTCCCCTTCTTCGATTTGCCCCTTGGGAAGGCTCCAGTCCCTATAGAGCCCGCGGTGCACCACGGCTATGCATCCCCCCTCTTGCAGAACTACTCCCGCCGCCTTCGTCCTCAGACTTGCCATTTGCCCCCCTTTTTTTCAAATTTTGTATACCATTTTTTATATCAAATCTACAGGAAGGCTAAACAGAGAATGTCCCTTTATGGCAAATACCGTCCCGAAACTTTTCCCGAGGTCATAGGTCAGGACCTCATAACGAGCGCTCTTTCCAACGCCATAGACAATTCCAGAATCTCGCAGGCCTACCTTTTTTCCGGGCCCAGAGGATGCGGGAAGACAAGCTGCGCCCGCATTTTGGCAAGGTGCCTAAACTGCGCCAAGGGCCCCACTTCCCACCCCTGCGGAGAGTGCGAAAGCTGCATAGAGTTGGGCAGGGGGGGCTCAGGGTCTCTGGATGTGATGGAAATAGACGCGGCAAGCCACAACAGCGTAGAGGATGCGAGGAACCTAAGGGAGCAGGTCCAGTTTTCCCCCCTGAGAGACAGGTACAAAATCTTTATCCTGGACGAAGCCCACATGATCAGCACCCAGGGTTTCAACGCCCTTTTAAAGGTGGTGGAAGAGCCTCCCAAAAACACCGTCTTTATTTTTGCCACCACTGCCCCCGAAAAGGTTCTGGCCACCATCCGATCAAGAACGGTACACTATTCCTTTAAATTGGTAGAGCCCGGCGTAATGAAAAAACAGCTGCAGTACGTCTGCGGCCAAGAAGGGGTCAAAGCCGGAGACGAAGTTTTGGACATGGTAGTCAAACAGGGGGGAGGGAGCGTGAGGGACTGCCTGTCGGTGCTAGAAGAGCTTATAAACGGCCGATCCGGACAAGAGCTGGATCCTGAAAGGTGCAGGAAGATTTTGGGCCTCCTTCCATCCGAACTTGTGGAAGGCTACCTGGAGGCCGTTTTAAAATTCAACGCCGCAGCGGCCTACGAGCTGGGAGAAAAAATGGGGGATTTCGAGCCGTCGGCCATGATGGAAGCCCTGCTGGAAAGCATCAGGGCAAAGCTGGTGGAAAACTTTAAAAAGGGGGAGGAGGGAAAAGAGGCATCGCAGCTCCTTTTCATGTCTGAATCCATAAAAGACTATTCTTCGCTTTTCAAGCTTTCTTTGTCCCAAAGCCTCTCTTTGGACCTTTTAACATCCAAGCTTCTCTCTTTTTCGCTCTCCGGATCCCAAGATACCTCTCCCAAGATTTCTCCCTCCCCCGCCCTTCCTCCTTCCTCTTTCGCCTCCTCCCCCTCTCCTTTGCCCCGCAAAGCCGCCGCGCCCTCCCAAAACAAGGAGGAACTCAGGGAGAAGTGGAAGAAAGTGCTTTCGGATTTGCCGGAGGAAGTGAAGGAAAACGTGGTAGAAGAAAAAATTCCGGACATAGATTTTGAAGAGGGCCAGGGAAGGACCGCCATCCTCCTCACCTTCGCCACCCCCATAGATCAGCACGCCTTTGCCCTGCGCCTAAACAGGTCTATTCCAAAGATAGTGGGGGAGGCCGTGAAAAAAGAATTCGGACCCGGCTTTTTCATCCAGCCCGCAAAGAAGGCCGCAAACGGGGAAGCGGTCACAAAAGTGAAAGACATGAGCACCGAGGAACTTTCCAGGCTTTCAAGGGAAATGATTAAGGAAAAGCCCCTGAGCGTGGAAGAAATTGCAAAAAAAGTTGAGGGAAAGGTAATAGAGGGTTAAATGGACATCATAGAAGAAGCGGTAGAGGCCTTCAGCCAGCTTCCGGGGATAGGGCCTAAAAGCGCGAAAAGAATCGTCTACTCCCTCATCTCCTCGCCCCAAAAGGGAAAGAGAATCGAGGGGGCGATAGAAAGGCTTTCAAACGATCTGACCTTCTGCAAAATCTGCGGGAATGTGTCGGACGGGGAGATATGCAAAATCTGCTCGGATCCCGGCAGGGAAAATACGATTTGCGTAGTAGGAAAGCCGCTGGATGTGATGAGCTTTGAAAAGACGGGGGTTTACAGGGGAAAGTACCACGTTTTGGGAGGCCTTATAGATCCTTTGAGCGGCATAGGCCCCCAGGACCTGAGGATAGCGGAGCTGAAAAAAAGGGTGGAAGAAGAAAAAGCGCCGGAAGTAATTTTGGCCTTGGATTCTACCGTGGAGGGAGAGGCCACTTCCGCCTTCATCTCTTCCCTCCTTAGAGGGTCTGCCAAAATTTCCCGCCTGGCCTTGGGGATACCCGTAGGATCCGAACTCGAATACACAGACCAGCTCACCCTTTCCAAGGCCCTCACCGACAGAATGAGGGAAGATTAGTCCGCAAACTGCGAGCGGTAGAGCTTGGCGTATTCTCCGTTTTTCTTCAGCAGCTCTTCGTGGTTCCCCTTTTCGACGATGTTTCCGTGATTTACCACGAGGATGGTGTCTGCGTCCCTTATGGTGGAAAGCCTGTGGGCTATTACAAAGCTGGTCCTGTTTTTGCTCAGGCTGTTCATGGCCTGCTGTACCAGCATTTCGGTGCGGGTGTCTACCGAGCTGGTGGCTTCATCCAGGATGAGGATGTCCGGCTGGGAAATATAGGCTCTGCAAATTGTAAGCAGCTGCCTTTCTCCCTGAGAAAGCTGGGAAGCGTCCGAATCTAGCATGGTCTGGTAACCGTTCTTGAGGGAGGATACAAAGTCATCCACGTGGGTCTTCTTGCACGCCTCCATAAACTCTTCTTCGCCGATCTCTTTTCCGGGCTTCAGGCCGTAAAGCAGGTTGTCCTTTATGGTTCCCCTGAAAAGCCAGGTGTCTTGGAGCACCATGCCAAAGTGAGATCTAAGCTCCCGGCGGCTGACATTTTTGGTATTTATACCCGATACCTTTATCTCGCCCTTTTGAATTTCGTAGAAGCGCATTAGAAGGTTTACTATCGTGGTTTTTCCGGCGCCCGTGGGGCCTACGATAGCTATCATCTGGCCCGGGGAGGCCGCAAAATTGAGGTCTTCTATGAGCGGGTCTTCGGGAAGGTAGGAGAAGTAGACGTTTTCAAAGGCCACTTTGCCTTCAAACTTCTTCCCGTCCTCCCCAAAGTGCTCGGTGGCCTTGTCCTCTTCTTCGTTTTTCGCATCCAAAAAGTCGAAGAACCTTTTGCAGGAAGCCAGGGCGGACTGGACGTTTGTAGACATGGAGGCCAGCTGCACTACGGGCCTTTGAATCTGGCGGGAGTACTGGGCGAAAGCCTGCAGGTCTCCCAGGCTCATCTGGCCCTTTATAACCGCAATTCCTCCGATGATTACAATCGCCACAAATATCAGGTTCCCCAGAAAGCCGTCTACCGGGTTCACGGCTCCCGAGAGGGCCTGGGCCTTGTAAGTCACCTTGTAGAAATGGCGGTTTCTTTTGTCAAAGGATTTTTCCACTTCCTTTTGCTGGCTGTAGGCCTTTATAACTTCGTTTCCCGAGTACACTTCCTCGACCTGGGACTGGATGTCTCCGGTTGCCTGCCACTGGGCGACAAAGGAGGGCTTGGACTTGTTTATGAAGATTTTCGTAATCAGAACCACTATGCACAAAGCCCCTATTGTGCACAGGGTAAAAATCCAGGAAATCGTAAACATCATGATTGCGACCCCGAAAATCATAAAAGTTGAAAAGAGGAGCTGGGAGAGGATTTGCTGAAGGGAGGTGGTGATATTGTCTACGTCATTTGTCGTAGTCGACATTACCTCCCCCCTGGGAACCGAATCGAAGTAGCGCAGGGGGAGGCGGTTGATCTTTTCCTCTATCTGCCTTCTCATTTCAAAGACGGACTTGGCGATCACCCTCGCCAAAAGCCAGTTCTCAAATATCCTCAGCGCTACGGCTATAAGGTAAATGACCCCCACCCATATCAAAAGGATCGCAAAATACTTCCAGTCCATCCCCACTTTGAGGTTTATGGACATGGCCTTGACCATATCGGCAAGCTTTCCCATGCCGTGCAAATCCATCATGTGGATTATGACGGATTTGGGGGTGCCCGGCCTGAAACCCGCATCCATAAGTTTTTGGCTCATGAGGCCGGAAAAGAGGACGTTTGTGGCGGTGCCCAAAAGCCTTGGCCCCAGCACCGTCAAAAACACGCCCACAAGGCCCGAAGCAATGGTTAATATCAGGGCCAGTTTGTACTTAAAGAGGTAGGAGCAAAGCCTTTTTATAAGGGTTCTTTGCTCTTTTCCCGTAATCAGCTTTTTGTATCCGGCCATCTTATTCCTGAATTGTCCCGCTTTGGGAGGCCACTATCTGTTCATAGGTCTCGCAATTTTCCATGAGGTACTCGTGATTTCCCTCTCCGACGATTCTCCCGCGCTCCAAAACGATTATCTTTTCGGCGGTCATTATGGAGCTAAACCTTTGGGCCACAAGGAGCATGGAAGAGCTTTTGATTACAGGATCCAGCGCCTCCCGCAGCTTCTTATCTGTAGCCATGTCGAGGGCGGAAAAGGCGTCGTCAAAGGTGTATACGTGGGCGCCCCTGAGGATCGCTCTTGCTATGCACAGCCTTTGTTTCTGTCCGCCCGAAAAGTTCGTGCCCCCTTCCGAAACTTTGTAGTCCAGTCCTTCCCCGAAGCCCTCCACAAAGTCTTTGGCCTGGGCAATTTCCAGAGCCTTCCAAATTTCTTCATCCGTCGCATCTTCTTTTCCAAAGAGCATATTGCTTCGGATGGTGCCGGTGAAAAGCTTGGCTGTCTGAAAGACGGGAGCAAAGAGCGTGGAAAGGTAGGAGGGATCAAACTCCTTTAAGTTGTGGCCGTCGAGCAAAACTTCCCCTTCGTCGGGATCGTAGATCCTTTGGGCAAGGGAGAGAATGGTGCTTTTGCCGCTTCCGGTAGCGCCTATGAAGGCGGTGGTTTCGCCCACGTTTGCCTTAAAGCTTATGTGCTCCACCGCTTCGTGCTTGTCTGAAGAGGGGTAAGAGAAGGAGACATCCTTAAACTCGATTTCTCCTTTGACTTTTTCAGGCTTGTAGGGGTTTTGGGGGCAGGTGAGGCTGCTTTTATCGTCTATTACTTGAAGCAGCCTTCCGCTTGAAACCGAAGCTCTTGGCAGCCTGACCGACATCATTGCAGCCATCATAAAGCCCATAAGGACGATCATGAGGTACTGAATGAAAGCCTGCAGGGCGCCTATGGGCATGTGGCCGGCTTCTATCAGCTTTCCTCCGAACCACATTATCGCCACGTCTGCGATGGAGGTGATAAACCAGAGGATAGGCCCCATAGAACCCATCCAAAAGCCTATGGGGACTAAAAGATCATAGGTGTCCTTATTCACCTTCCCGAACCTTTTTTCCTCCGTTCCTTCCCTTGTGAAAGCTCTAATCACGCGCACGCCCGTGATTTGTTCGCGGATGACGGAGTTTAACGAATCGAAGATCTTTTGAAGTTTTCTAAAAAGCGGGCCCATCTTTCTAAAGATCAGGGTTACAACCACCATGATTACGGGAAGCACTAGGGCGAGGGACCATGTGAGGGGGCCGTTTTGCTCCACCGCCATTACAAGGCCGCCTATAAACATGACGGGGGCCTGCAGGACGAAGAGAAAAGCCTGGAAAGTGGCGCTTTGAACCTGTTGCACGTCGTTAGTGGACCTGGTGATAAGGGAGTCTACCGAGTACTTGTCGGTTTCCTTTTTGCTCAGGCCCTCCACGGAATAGAAAAAGTCCTTCCTTGCCAGAAAGCCTATCTTGGTGCTCAAAAAGGAGGAAATCATAACGGCTGCGACGTTGCACGCCCCCTGGACGAGGGCGATGATTATCATAATCCAGCCTATTCGGTAGATGGCCTTTTCGTCGCCTACCGCTACGCCCTTGTCGATGATTTCTGCTTGCAGATTGGGAAGGTAGAGATTTAAACAGGCCTGCGCGATCTGAAAAAGCAGCAGACCCAGAAGCGCCAACTTGTAAGGCCTAAGGTAGCGCCTCAAAAGTTTGACGAGCATTTTTTTTACACAGCCGTTCCGTTCTCATCCAAATACGGATTTACGTCCTTGGGGCTCTGAAGGATGAAAAGCATAAGGACGGTGGCTATAAATACTGCGCTCACTGAGATCGTAGCCCACATGGCCAAATGAGGAAGCCAGATTATTACGAAAAATACTATCCCGGCCAGAGCCATGATTACCCAGTTGATGATCTTGGCAATGCCCCACCCGCTGTGGTAGCGCCTTCCCATTGGATCGGGCCTCTCCGACTGTTCTGCCAGATCCGGGCTCCAACCCGCTTTTGCGCTATCGGGGCGTTGTTTGTTTATTGTAGCCATGTTCGTTTAATTCTTACCGGCGACTAACGCCAAAACTATAAAATCCCTAACTTTATCTGGTTTATTATATCCCATGCCTCTGGGCCGATAAGGTAAAAGTTTATCCGCCAGGTTACTCCAGAAAGTAGTCCATCAAAGATCTGGCCAAAAAATCGTTCAAAAGCCTTCCCTGAAGGGTGGGCAAAAGGGTGCCCTCCTTTAAATAGGCGAGGCCCCGGAAGGAAGAGAGAAGATCGGATGGGGCCTCTTTTCCGCTTTCTTTTTCCAGCTTTCCAAGATCCAGCCCGGTTTTTAGCCTGAGGCCCAAAAATATATCCTCTTCCTCTCTCTCTTTTTGGGTTAAAACTTCCCCTTCCCATGGAAGGTCTCCCTTTTGAACGGCTTTCGCCCAAGGCCCCGGCCTTGAAAAATCCCAAAAGCGCAGATTGGAGAAGTGGGAGTGGGCTCCGGGCCCCAGGCCTATCCAGTCGTCATTTTTCCAGTATCCGATATTGTGGAGGCACTCTTTTCCTTCCCTTGCCCAGTTGGAAACTTCGTACCACTTGTAGCCCCTCCTGGAGAGGATGGAATCTGCAAGTTCGTAGTCCCGGGCCTGGGCAAGATCGCTTTCTTCCGCTATCAATCCTTTCTCCAGCTGGTGTCCCATCTTCGTGCGAGGGTAAATGCTCAAAGCGTAGCAGGAAACGTGGTCCAGCCCGAGGGAGGATGTGAGCCTCACCGTCCTAATCCACTCTTTCCTTTTTTCGGATGGCGCGGCGTAGATGAGGTCGGCGCTGCAAGAGAGGCCTGCTTTTCTGGCTTTTCTAATAGACCTCCATGCGGCAGCCGGAGAGTGGGTCCTGTCTAAAATCCTTAAGATTCTCGGCTCCCACGACTGGACTCCAAAAGAGACTCTGGTAAACCCCGCCTTTTTTAAGTCGAAGAGCTCTTTTCCCTCTACAGAATCTGGATTGGCCTCAGTGCTGATTTCAGCCCCCTCTTCTATCCCCCATGCCTCCCTTATGGCTTCAAGGATCCTAGAAAGCTGGGAAGGGGAGAGGCAAGTGGGGGTTCCTCCCCCGAAAAATACGCTCGAAGCGGGCTTTAATGAAACGGAGTGCTCTTCTTGCCACTTTTTCACCCTCTTTATCTCCCTTTCCAGAAGCGAGGGGTAAGTGTTTTTGTCAAAGCCGGGGGCCAGGGAAAAAGAGGTGAAGGTGTTGAAATTGCAGTACCCGCACCGCTTTTTGCAGAAGGGGATGTGGACGTAAACCCTAAAAGGCCTGTCTGAAAAACTGTAGGCGTCCCCCAGATCTTCGGGTGAACAGGAAGGGAGGGTATTTGAAAAGTTCACTTTTTCGCGCGGGCCTTAAGCTTTTCCCGTATGTCTTTGTCATCCAGATCTTCCAGGCTAAGAGCTGAAATGAAAGCTTCCTGGGGGATGGCTACGTTTCCTATTATCTTCATTTTCTTTTTGCCCTCCCTCTGCTTTTCCAGCAGCTTCCTTTTTCGGGTGATGTCGCCTCCATAGCACTTGGCGAGCACATCTTTCCTTAGGGGGCTTATGGTCTCTCTGGCTATGATCCTTTGCCCGATCGCAGCCTGAATGGGGATTTCAAACTGCTGGCGGGGGATTAGCTTTTTAAGTTTTTTTGTCATTTTCAGGCCGTATTCGTAGGCCTTGTCTTTATGGCATATGGCGCTTAAAGCGTCTGAAAGCTCGCCGTGAATGAGGATGTCTACCCGGACTAGGTCTGCCTTCTCTTCCCCGGCGGAGGCGTAGTCAAGGGTGGCGTAGCCCTTGGTGCGGCTTTTAAGCTGGTCAAAGAATCCGAAAATGATTTCTCCGGTAGGCATCTTGTACCTCAGGCACACCCTGTCGGGCCCCAGGTACTCCATGCCAAGCATCTTTCCCCTGTGCTCCTGGCACAGCTTCATCACATCTCCCACATAGTCTTTGGGGGTGATGATGGAAGCTTCAATCACAGGCTCCCAAACTGCCTTCACTTTGTTTTCGGGAAATTGGGTGGGGTTTGTGACAGTAATTTCGCTTCCATCCGCCATTTCCACTCTGTAGTGGACGTTGGGGGCAGTGGAAATGAGGTCTACCCCAAATTCCCTCTCCAGCCTCTCTATCACAATCTGCATGTGCAGGAGGCCCAAAAAGCCGCACCTAAATCCAAATCCCAAGGCGCTGCTGGTTTCAGGAGTGTAACTTATGGAGGCATCGTTTAGCCGAAGCTTGTCTAAAGACTGGCGAAGGAGGGGGAATTGGTCGGTTTCCAGGGGGAAGAGGCCCGCATACACCATACTCTCGGGAGCCTTGTAGCCTTTCAAAGATTCTTTGGCTTCGTTTCTTTCGCAGGTTATGGTGTCTCCGACCTGGGCCTGCCTTACATCCTTTATGCCCGTTATTACGTAGCCTACCTGTCCGGTAGTCAGTATTTCAACCGGCCTCATAAAGGGGTCTACTATCCCGAGCTCTAGGGGAACGAGGGAAGAGGCGGACTTCATCTGTATGATTCTGTCTTTGGCCTCAATGCTTCCATCCACTACCCTGATGTAGGTTATTATGCCTCGGTAGGCGTCGTACTGAGAATCGAAAATCAGGGCTCTGGTGGGTCCTTGGGGATTTCCTGAAGGCGCAGGAATTTTTTCTACTATGGCATCCAGCAGTTCTTTTACCCCAAAGCCCGTTTTAGCCGATACTTCCAAAACTTCCCCGCCTTCAACTCCCAAAAGATCGCAGAGGGTAGATTTTACTTCCTCGGTCTTTGCCCCCGGCAAGTCAATTTTGTTCAAAACGGGGATTATGGTCAGGTCGTTTTGCATGGCAAGGTAGAGGTTGGAAAGGGTTTGGGCTTCTATCCCCTGGGTGGCATCCACCAAAAGCACGCACCCTTCACATGCCGCCAGCGCCCTTGACACTTCGTAGTTAAAGTCGACGTGGCCAGGGGTATCAATCATGGAAAGGGCGTAGGTCTTTTTATCCTTTACCCAGTTGACGGTTACTGCCTGGGACTTGATGGTAATCCCTCTCTCGCGCTCTATATCCATAGAGTCTAGATACTGCTCCCGCATCTGCCTGTCTGAAAGGGCTCCGGTTAGGGAAAGAATCCTGTCAGCCAGAGTTGATTTGCCGTGATCTATATGGGCTATAATCGAAAAATTGCGTATGAGTTCCTGCGGGAAAAAGGTTTCAGGTTCAGACTTTGCCACGTGTCCACCTTTGGTATTGACCCGAGCCGTTTTTGAAATTTATCTCAATAAAGTGTAGCATTCTAATAAAAAGACTTAGTTTTTGGAGTTGTAGTGGCTAACATCAAACAGCAGAAAAAGCGCGTTCTGACCAACGAAAAGGCTCATGAGAGGAACGTGGCAGTAAAGAGCAGGCTCAAGACCGCAGTGAAAAAAGTGCGCGAGTGCATTGATTCCAACGAAAAAGAGGCCGCTTTAGTCGAATACAGAAACTGCGCCAGACTCCTTGACAAGGCCGTTAGCAAGGGCGTAATTCACAAGAACCAGGCTGCAGACAGGAAGAGCAGCCTGGCTTTGGCCATAAATAAGCTTTAGTCGCTTATAAAAAAGGGGGAAGCGGCCCCCTTTTTTATTTGTTTTATTTGATTTATTTCTTCTTTCCTTCAGGGCTGACAATCTTTACGAGGGTTTCTTCGGGCTCAACCCCCAGAAGGGTGATTCCTTCATCCAGCTTTATATCTTTGCCGCGGATTTCCTGGCCGGCCTGCATTCCTTCTACGGAAAGTACGAGGGACTGAGGAAGGTGTTCTACATCCGCCTTGGCCCTGACTTTCTGAACTTCGATGAGGGCGGTGCTGTTTCCCTTTGTGACGCCTTCAATGAAAACGGGCACCGTGACTTCTATACTTTCTCCCTTTTTTACTTTGTAAAAGTCGATGCTTTCGATTTTTGAGGAGACGGGATTCTTTTGCACGTCTTTCACTACGGCCATGATTTTTTCTTCTCCGTCGAAGCCGATTTCAAGCTCATAGACGGCGTTTATGTTTCTGAGGGAAGAAACAGTGGCGTTGTAATCGACATGGAAGAAGAGGGGCTTGTTTCCGTGAGAATAGACGGAAGCGGGAATCCTTCCCCTCTGCCTAAGCCTTCTGGAAAATCCCTTTCCAAACTCTTCCCTTTTTTCGCCCTTTAATTCAATTTTTGCCATTGGCTTTGCCGCACTTTCCGTAAATTAAGGCAGGGAAGAATCGGCTCAACTGTAAACCTAGTCGATAACGGGATTTCTCCCCTCGCCATAGTTTTAATTTATACTTTTTTAAGACTACCCTATTTTTCCGCGGTTAGTAAAGGTTGGGAAAGTTTCGATAAAATTAGTCCATTAAACCGTATTTAAGAAGGAAGAGCAAGTGACAGAATTACGCAACCTCCTCCCACGATCTGAAAACGGCGAAAGTGAAATTAGATCTGGAGGCCCCAAGATCCTCTTTGAGGCCGACTGGTGCGCCGACGGCTACCCTTCCATAACAAGGGTAGATCGGTCGGGACTGGTGGAGACGAGCACGCGCGGCATTGGGGAAATCCCGAAGTTCATGACTATTTATTCGCTTTATCGCAGCCGCGCAGAGAGGATGGCCGACAGGCCCCTCTATACTTACCGCTCAAAAGACAATCCGAACAAATGGCTGACGAAGACCGCGGCGGAAACCCTGGAAGACATCAGAAAGCTCTGCAAAGGCTTTATAGGCATGGGCCTGAAGCATGGCGAGAGAGTGGCTCTGATGTGTTCTACCCGCTATGAGTGGAACATAGTGGACGCCGGGGTGATGTCGATAGGAGGGGTGCTTTCTACTATTTACGACACCGACTCTCCAAAGCAGATGAAGGCGATAATAGAAAATTCCGGCGCCAAGATGCTGATAGTGGAAACCAAGGAGATGAAGGCCAAAGCGGAGCTGGCCGAAATTGGCAAAACATGCCAGGTTTTTTGCATGGAAGATGAGGCGCTCGATAGGATAAGGGCTTACGGCCAATCGGTGCGCGACGAGGATCTAAACAGGAGGATAGATGCCGTACAGAAAACGGATCTGTGCTCCATCGTCTACACCTCAGGATCCACCTCAGACCCTAAAGGCGTGGAAATAACCCATGAAAATTTCTGCGCCGCGGCCTCGAACCTCGCGGCGTATCTTCCGAGCATTATGGCAGATCCCAAGGGGTCTGCTTTGCTTTTCTTGCCTATGGCCCACGTATTTGCCAGAACCATAAACTACATGTGCGTATTTTCCAGGGTAAGAGCTTATATATCTAGCGACTTTAAAAACCTTGTCTCCGACCTTCAGTATTCAAAGCCTACCGCCATGATTGGAGTGCCGAGAGTTTACGAAAAACTCTACAACGCCGTGAGCCAGAATGCCGGAATGGGATGGAAAGGCCGAGTCTTTGCAATGTCGGTAAAGACGGCAAGGGCGTATATGCAAGAGATAAACAAGAGGGGAAAGCCCAGGATTTACACTTCCTTCCTGCGCACTGCCTTTGACACCTCCATCTACTCCAGGCTTAGAGATCTTTTGGGCGGGAGGGCCAAGTGGCTTGTATGCGGCGGAGCTCCTCTAGACCCCAACCTTTTGGCTTTCTACAGGGGGGCCGGGATACCCGTTTATGAAGGCTACGGCCTGACCGAAACCACGGCGCCCTGCGCCTTTTCTCCCCAGGGCCTCCCCTATAGGTACGGAAGCGTAGGCATTGCCTTCCCAGGAGCGACATTAAGATGCAGCGAAGAAGGGGAAATAGAGGTAAAAGGAGATTCTGTCTTTTCCCGCTACCACAACAACGAAGAGGCCACCAGGGAAGCTTTCGACAAGGACGGGTGGTGCCTGACGGGAGACCTTGGGTACATAGATGATCAGGGCTTCCTATACGTTACGGGGCGCAAAAAGAACCTCATCATAACGGCGGGAGGCAAAAATGTAGCCCCCGAAGCCATGGAAAAAGAAATAGAAAGATGCCCCCTGGTCTCCCAGGTAGTGGTCTTGGGAGATCGGCGCCCCTTCGTTTCCGCCCTTCTTACCTTAGATGAGCCGGCCCTCAGGCTGTGGTTAAAGTCGCAAAAGCTTGACGAGCAGATGAGCCTGGAAGAGGCTTGCAAAAACCCGGCGGTAAGGATGGAAATACAAAAGTACATAGACGAGGCGAACAAGGAAGAATCCCAAGCCGAATCGGTAAGGAAGTTCATAATAATCCCTGAGGACTTCACGCAGGAAAACGGGCTGCTCACCCCATCGATGAAAATTATTCGTAAAAAGGTGATGGATCGCTACAGCGATCTGCTTAACAAGGAAATGTACACTCCCAAGAAGGTCAATCAGTAGTATCCGAAGAAGTCCAGTTTTTTAGGATCTTTCTGCCAGTCCTTTGCCACCCTCACTTCAAACCTCACCGACGGGTTGAATCCCAAAAAGGCGCGCAACTCCGGGATAGCTTCGCTTCTGACTTTTGTAAGGACAGATCCCCCTTTGCCTATGACGATTCCTTTCTGGCTCTCCTTTTCCACATACACTTTAAAAATCAGCCCTCTTTCCCCCACCCTTTCGCACCTTACTATAAGGGAGTGGGGAAGCTCATCGTGAAGCAGGGGGAGGAACGCTGAGCGTACGATCTGAGCCGCCTCTTCTTCGACGGTCCTTTTTTCATCTTCAGGGCCGTAAAGGGCAGGCCCCTCGGGGAGGAAGGATGAGATAAGTTCCTTTAATTCTTCCATGTGGTAGTGGGTAAAAGAGGAAACGGCAAGAACCTTTGTAAAGTCTGCTGCATCTTTTACTTCCTTCATCTTTTCTTTTATCTCTTCCTTTCCGGCCTCATCTGCCTTCGTGACAAGGGCGAGCACGGGAATCTGCCATTCGCTTTTTCCATCCCTCCTCTTTGAAAGAAGGGAGTGAAGGTTGGTTATTATCCTTCTATCGCCTTTTCCCAGTTCTTCGTCTGCGGGGGTTAAAAAGAGCGCCGCATCAGCCGAGGCGATGGATCGCAAAGCCTCTCCGTTCAGCCTCTCTCCCAGAAGGGTGCGGGGCTTTCCAATGCCGGGGGTGTCAACCAAAATGGCCTGGCAGGAAGGGAGGTTTAAAATGTAGCGATCTTCCCCGCGGGTGGTCTGGGGAAAGCTGGAAGAGAGAGCCACTTTCCTTCCCATAACGGAATTTATCAGCGTGCTCTTGCCGCTGTTTGGCCTCCCCACTATCGCTACAAATCCTGACGTAAATTCACTCATCTTCCTCTTCTTCCTCCGCCACGGGCTCGGCTACAATATTTGGCACCTTCCTGCTTTTCCCGGCGGCCGCATAAAGGATGAGCCCGTGAGTTACGACTTGTTCGTTAATTTTGGGAATGTGGCCCAAAAGCTTGGTTAAAAGCCCGTAGACGGTGTCCACATCATCTTCCTGAAAATCTATCTCAAATATTTCTTCAAGATCCGATATAGGGGTCCTTGCCGGCATACTCCAAGCCTGTCCTATTTTCATCGGAGCGTCGTGCTGGGATTTGTCATGCTCATCTACCAGGTCCCCCACTATCTGCTCTATTACGTCTTTCATGCTTACCAGCCCGGCAATGCCGCCGTATTCATCTACCACCACGCTAAAATGCTGGTTTCTATCCTGCATTTGGTGAAACAGGTCGTCTACGGGCTTGCTTTCGGGAACCAAAAAGGGGTCTCTTACCAGGCTCAGCGTTTTTGCATCCTGGGAAACCGATCCCAAAGTGGTGGCGTAGATAACGTCTTTTAGGTATAGCACCCCTAAAAGATCGTCTATGTCCTCGCCTATCACGGGCAGCTTTCCAAAACCTGTCTTTGAAAAGAGCTTTATGGCGTCCGCTATGCTCGCGTCTTTTTTTATGCACACTATATCGGTTCTGGGAACCATAATTTCGCGGGTGAGGGTATCGGAGAGAGTGACTATATTTTTCAACATTTCCCCAGCCGAGGCATCCATATTCGTCGCCTCCGCAATTCTGGCCACCATTTCCTTCCCCTGCTCTATCCTTATCTGCTCCAGCTCTTCTTCCCCCTCCTCTTCCTTATGCTTTTCGGAAAAGGCTTTTCCGCGAGGGACCAGATGCACCAAAAGAGTCATAAACCCGCAGTGGCGCAACATAATTTGAAGAGGCCTGTCGCTAGACATCACGGGCCGAAGTAAGGCGGAAAGAAGGGCTATGAAGATTGCGCCTATAAAACCTACAAGGGCGCCAAACCAGAGCCTATCTATAAACTGAACGGCCAAAAGGCAGAGAGCCACACCGGAAAAAATATTCATGATTACGCGCCAAAAAGAGGCGGCAGAGGCGGTTAAGGGCCTCTTATTTATTAAGTGCTGGACTTTTCTTAGTTTTTTTAACTTTTTTGAACGCTCAAATTCGGTGAGGTTGGTATCGGTCTGGGCATTAAAGGAAAAATTGTTTATGGCGGTCCGGGTAATTTGCATTACGGCCGCTTCCTGGGCTGCAAGAATCAGAGACGACCATACAAAGCAGACGGTAAGGAAACTGCAGACAACTATGAAGATTATGTGGATGAGATTCATAAGTCGACGTCAGACCGGATGGGTCCGGCATCTGCAATGCCTCCGTACTGGTAGAGGAAGGTGAAAAGCAGGTAGCGCTGCAGGGCAAACATTTGCTTTTGGAGTTTGTCGCTGTTGTGATCGAAGCCCAAAAGATGGAGGATGCCGTGAATTTCCAAAAGCAAAATTTCCTCTATCGTCCTGTGGCCCGTGCATTTGGCCTGGATGGAAGCCACCTGGGGGCAGATCATGATATCTCCCAGCATTCCCTGGCTCCCCTTGCCGGGCTTAATTTCATCCATAGGAAAGCTCAAAACGTCTGTGGGGCCCTGAAGGCCCATGTACTGCTCGTGAAGAAGGGCTATGGAATCTGGGTCGGTAAAAAGGATGGAAAGCTCGCAGCGCGGAGAAATCTTAAGGCGCCTAAAAGCCCACTTTGCCGCCTCCTCCAGTGCCTTCGAATCTACCCTCCAGCCCGATTCGTTATTGATTTCTACGCTCATTACTCTGCCAGTTTCTCCCCCGTCAAAACATGGGCGTGCGCGTGAAAGACGGTTTGGCCGGCGTCCAGGCCGGTATTGAAAACCAGCCTGTAGGATCCGTTGTATTTCTCATTTGCTATTTTTGAGGCCACCTCCACTATGTGGGCCAAAAGGTCAGGATCGGAGGCGGCAATTTCTTCGACATTTTTAAAGTGCTTTTTTGGAACAATCAAAACGTGCACCTTGGCCATGGGGTGTATATCTTTAAAGGCCAGCACGCTCTCGTCTTCACACACTTTCTGTGACGGGATTTTTCCGTCCACTATCTTGCAGAAAATGCAGTCTTCTTCGCTTTCCATAAATTCTCCTGGGATGATGCTTATATAAATTATTCTACAAAGCCTGTATTCTTCTCCGAATGCGTGATAAAATAAAGGCGCTGTCCAGGTGGCGGAATGGTAGACGCGCTAGCTTGAGGTGCTAGTGACCACCTATATCGGTCGTGCGGGTTCAACTCCCGCTCTGGACACTTTTTTATGCTTTTTTACTCTTTTATCCTTTCTTTTTTGGCTTTCAGACAGATTTGCATTTAAAAGTCATGTCTAAAATATCTTTGAAGAAAGGTCGGTGAGCATATGGTTTCGGAAAATGCTGACGATAAATCTTTAGACAAATATGAAAAAGACCTGGCCAAACTAGGCAATTTTGAAGTGGCATCCTGCCTTGTAAAACTAGCTGAGAAAAATAGCACTAACAGTCCCGTCCTGAATGCCGGAAGGGGAAACCCCAACTGGATACAAACGGTCTCGCGCCTGGCTTTTTGCCGCCTGGTGGAATTTGGAGTTCAGGAAAGCAGGAGGACAATTAACGGAAAGGACCTGGCAGGCTACACCGAAAAGGAGGGGATGGCAAAGCGCCTTCGCTCCTTCCTTTCAGATTCTCCTGCCGACTTGTTCCTCTCCAAGGCCCTGGACTACGGGGAAGTGAACCTTGGATTTAACGGCGACGAATTTGCGGCCGAACTTGTAAACGGGGTTTTAGGAAACGACTACCCCATGCCCAGCAGGGTTTTAAACTGCACCCAAACCGTTATAAACCACTATCTGGCCTCCATCCTTTATGCAGGCCATGACGTTAAAAAACTCATAGACACAACCCAGCTCTTCCCGACCGAGGGAGCCACGGCGGCCATAGCCTACATCTTCAACTCCCTAAAAGAGAATCACCTCATAGCTCCCGGGGATAAAATCATCCTAAATACCCCCATCTTTTCTCCCTACATGGCCATTCCGCAGTTAAACGACTACAGGCTTAAAACCATAGATCTAAAGTCGATAGAATCTGACCACTGGCAGCTGAAGGCGGAGGCCGTAGAAGCTTTAAACGATTCTGAAGTCAAGGCCCTGATCCTTGTAAACCCCTCCAATCCGGGATCTGTAGCCCTTTCCACCCCGACCCTTGAGGCGCTCAAGGATGCAGTAAAGAAGAACCCCCACCTTATGGTGATTACAGATGACGTTTACAGCACCTTTGCATCCGAATTTCGCAGCGTTTACAACGTCATACCCTATAACACTCTCCTGGTTTACTCTTACTCCAAGCTTTACGGCGTCACCGGCTGGAGGCTGGGAGTTTTAGGCATAAACGAAAGCAATGTATTTGACGAATTGATAGCTAATCTTCCAAAGAGGCAGAAGGAAGAAGTGGACAAGCGCTATGCTCACGATTCTATGGATCCGGAAAACATGAAGTTCATAGACCGAATAGTGGCAGACAGCAGGTCCATCGGCCTCTATCACACAGCCGGCCTCTCCACCCCCCAGCAAATCATGGAAGATCTCTTCTCTCTTGCCCACCTTGTAAACATCGCCCAAGGGGACAAGGATTACTACATAAAGGAAGCGTGCGATTTGGTGGATGCAAGGTACGCTTCGCTCAATAAGGCCCTGGGCATAGAAGACTTTAACAACTCCAGAAACACAAAATACTACTCGCTTGTAGACGTGTACGCGATTGCTGAAAAGCACTACGGAAAAGAGTTTTCCTCCTGGCTCGCCACCCATTTTGACAGGCTCGACTTCCTCTATAAGCTCGCCTCCCGCTATGGAGTGGTTTTGATGGATGGAGTGGGATTTGGATCCAACAGGGGGATTGTGAGGGTTTCAGAAGCCAACCTTCCGGATGCGGCCTATCCTCAGATAGGCGAGAAGGTAAGGAAGCTTTTGAAAGACTACTTCGAGCAGTGGAAAGAAGAAAAATAGAGCACTTAGGATGCCTTTGAAAAAGGTGGATGAATTTATAATAATAGACGGATTTTCTTTTATCCAATCAAGAAAAAGGAACGTTTATTATGGATTCTCTACTTGGGACCCCATGGGAAAAGAATGGATCGGGCGGCAATTCATTCGAGGACGTAGATAGGTATTTCAGAGCTGCAAATTACATGTCTGTAGGACAGATCTACCTGAAATCAAATCCCCTCATGAGGGAGCCCTTTACGCCTGAAGACGTGAAGTCTAGGCTAGTGGGACACTGGGGCACCACCCCGGGCCTGAATTTCCTTTTTGGCCACGTAAACAGGCTTATAAAGGATCATGGCCAAAACACCGTATTCATCATGGGGCCGGGCCATGGAGGCCCTGCCGGGAGAGTCCAATCCTTTATCGATGGAAGTTATGAACACTTCCACCCCCAAATGCCTAAGGGAGAAGAGGGGCTGACAAAGTTCTTCCGCCAATTTTCCTGGCCCGGAGGGGATCCCTCCCACTACGGCCCGGAAATCCCCGGAAGTATGCATGAAGGGGGAGAACTGGGCTACAGCCTCAGCCACGCCTACGGAGCCATCCTCGACAACCCCAGCCTTTTGACGGTGTGCGTAGTGGGAGACGGGGAAGCTGAAACCGGCGCTCTTTCCACCAGCTGGTGGTCCAGCAAGTTCATCAACCCCAGTACCGATGGAATGGTGCTTCCCATACTTCACCTGAACGGCTACAAGATCGCCAACCCCTCCATACTTTCGAGAATCAGCCCTGAAGACAGGGCGCAGTTCTTCAGGGGAATGGGCTACGACCCCCACGAGTTTGTGGCAGGGTTCGATGATGAAGACATAATGAGCATCCACTCCCGCTTCCACGCCCTCCTCGAAGAAGTTTTCGCCAGGATTTGCGAAATAAAAGCCGCAGGAAAGCCCGATCGTTATCCTCTGATAATTTTCAAGACCCCCAAGGGCTGGACCGGGCCCAAAGTCGTAGACAACAAAAAAGTGGAAGGAACCTTCAGGGCCCACCAGGTTCCCCTCACAAAGCCCAAGAACAGCGAAGAGCAGTTCGAGATGCTCAAAGAGTGGCTGGAATCCTACAGGCCCCAAGATCTGTTCAACGCCGACTGCACCCTCAATTCAAAGGTGCGCGAATGCATTCCGGAAGGAGACCTTCGCCTCGGATTTAACCCCAATACCAACAGGGGATCTGAGAAGCTGGATCTTCCCGACATCGGCAACTACGAAGTGGCGGGAGTGAAGGACTTTGGCCACGGATGGGGCAAGGTGGAGGCCACCCGCGTGCTGGGATACTACCTTCGTGACATCATCAGCCGAAACCCGGGGATTTTCAGAATATTTGGGCCAGACGAGACCGCTTCCAACAGGCTTAACGCGGTATACGAAGTGACCGGCAAGCAGTGGAACGGCCTCTATGAAGATGAGCAGGTAGACGAATCTATGGGAGCCTCCGGGGCCGTCATAGAGCAGCTAAGTGAGCACCAGATGGAGGGGATGCTGGAGGGCTACATTCTCACCGGAAGAAACGGGATTTGGAGCTCTTACGAGGCATTTGCCCATGTTGTAGATTCCATGCTCAACCAGCACGCCAAGTGGCTGGAGCAGATAAAGAAGATCTGGTGGAGAAAGCCCCTCTCTTCCCTCAACCTTCTCCTTTCCTCCCATGTTTGGAGGCAGGATCACAACGGCTTTACCCACCAGGATCCGGGCATTATAGACATCTTGCTGAATAAGAACTTCAACAACGACCACGTTGTCAGCATTTACTTTGCGGTAGATCCCAACACCCTGCTTGCAATAGCTGAAAAGTCCTTCAAGTCCGAAAACAAGATAAACGCCATAGTCGCCGGAAAACAGCTCAATTTCTGCTACCTAACAATGGAAGAGGCCAGGAAGGAAGTAGAAAAGGGCCTGGGAGAGTGGAAGTGGGCTTCCAACTGCCAAAAGGGGGAAGAGCAGATAGTGCTCGTAAGCGCAGGAGACATCCCCACCCAGGAAATCCTTGCCGCCAGCTGCCTGCTTAATGCGGAAGGCGTGAAGTACAGGGTGGTAAACATCCTGGAGCTTTTGAAGATCCAAAACAGGGAAGAAAACGACGAAGCCCTGAGCGACGAAGAGTTCGAAAAGATCTTCTCCAAAGACAAGCCCGTCCTCTTCGCCTACCACTCCTACCCCAGAGAGATCTACTCTCTTATCCACGGAAGGCCGGGATGCGGCAACTGGAAAGTCATGGGCTACAGTGAGCGCGGATCTATTACTACCCCCTTCGACATGCTCAGGAGCAACGACATGGATCGCTACCACCTGGCTTCCCTCGCCCTCCAAATGGTGGGATCTGAAAATAAGGAAGCGATCGAGAGGCTGGAAGCAAAGAGGCAAGAGGCCTGGGAGTTTGCAAAAGAAAATGGAGTCGACATCGATGACTACACCGGCTGGCACTGGGGAGAAGTAAAAGAGGAAGATCTCGTGGACTGGAATTCGAGCATAAGCCATGAGCACGGAGCCTCCGCCAGCGAATCGCCCAAGTCTTCACAAAAGTAGCCTGTTTTGTGAAGCGGGGCTAAAGGCCCCTTTTTTTGTTTTATATTTTAATTTCTACGTGTTAGATATACGTATATGAGGCAATCTCCTTCCAACAAGATAGAGGCCACAGACAGAGTCTTTCTTTTTTCCCCGTCGGGGGGAGAAGGAAGGGATACCGTGGCCGTCGGTCTGCTTAAGTCGCTTTCAAAGCGTCATCCTCTGGTATCTTTTTTTCAACCCCTCTTTAGGCAAAATGGGCTTTTGCCCCTTCTTTCAGCTTCCATGGACGAATTGGACTTGGAGGCCGGAAAGGAAGAAGAGCACGCGGGGGTGCAGGAAGAAGAGTACTACACAAATGAACCCCTGATGAGGAGGGCGATGGTTACAAAGTTCTACACTTCTCCCGCTATAAAGAAGGCCGACTTTGCACTGGTTGTAGGATCCGATTACTCTAAAGTGGCCCATCCCAACCGCATGAACACCGACGCCGCCCTCAGCGCAGACCTTCAGTGCCCCGTTTTGCTGTCGGTGAGCGGAGAGGCAAGAAGCGCCCTGGAAATATCGGAGAGCATAAAGGCATGCGCCAGGACGGTGCAGGAAAAGGGAAGCAAAATACTGGGCGCCTTCGTCTCCCCCTGCCATGAAGGGATAGAAGAAAAAGTAAGGCTGGAACTTGTAGACCTTTCAATCCCCGTCTGGTTTATAAGAAAAGTAAAGGCGGGTCAAAATCTTAGGCAAAAGGCCAAGGCCTGCTTTGAAGCCTATCAAAAAGGGGTAAACGAAGAGGAGCTTTTCCAAGCCCTTTCAAGGCCCTTTACCGCCCCCGTCACCCCGGCCTGCTTTCAGTACTCTCTGATTAGGAGGGCGGCGGAAAGGAAAAAGACCATAGTCCTTCCGGAGGGGTCGGAAGAGAGGGTGCTAAGGGCCGCCAACTATGTCCTCTCCCACGACGCTGTCGACATCATCCTTCTCGGAGAAGAAAAGTATATAAGAAGGCGCGCGGAAAACATCAACCTCAGCTTCATTTCAAAGGCGAAAATCCTCTCAATGGACGACGGGCCGCTGAAAGAAAAGCTGGAAGAGGCAATGAAAAAAGCGCTGCCCGCCTGCAGCGATGAGGAAATAGGAGAGCTCATAAAAGACTGCTCCTACTTTGGGACGATGCTCGTAAAAACCGGGATGGCCGACGGAATGGTATCCGGGGCGGTACATCCCACCGCCCAAACCGTCAGGCCGGCCCTCAGGATTATCCGCACCAGGCCGGGAAGCGAAATCGTGTCGGGATCAATGCTTATGTGCATGGAAGAGCATGTAGACATATACGCGGATGTAGCAATAGTTCCAAACCCCACCCCCTCCCAGCTTTCCATCATCGCCTCCCAGACCTGCAAAACCGCCAGGATGGTGGGAATAGACCCAATAGTGGGCTTTTTGTCCTACTCCACTTTGGGATCCGGAAAGGGAAGGGATGTAGACATGGTAAAGGAGGCGGTAGATGATTTTGCCGCCCTGCACCCCAAAGCCCCCTTTGTAGGCCCCATCCAGTTCGATGCGGCCTTCAGCCCCCAGGTGGCCAAATTAAAGGCGCCCCACAACCCCTTTGCAGGGAGGGTGAGCGCATATATTTGTCCGGATTTGGACTCTGGAAATATCCTTTACAAGGCCGTAGAAAGAACCGGGGGAGCGATAGCTATAGGGCCTGTTCTCCAGGGCCTAAATAAACCCGTAAACGACCTGTCGCGGGGATCGACCATGTGGGATATAGTCAATACTATTGCAATTACGGCTCTAAGCTGCGAAGAGGAAGACAATGAGTGAAAACATTCTAGTTATAAATTCGGGTTCGAGCTCGATAAAGTACCAGCTGCTGAATATGGATGGAGAAAAGCTTCTGGCCTCGGGGGAAGTGGAAAAAATAGGGCAGGAAGGAAGCAAAATCGCCCATGAGGTGGGTGGAAGGGAAAATGTAAAGGAAGAAAAGATTGGAGATCACTTCGCAGCCTTCAAGGCGGTCTTGGACGCCTTCAAGGAGTTTGGCCCCAATCTCGACGAAGTGGGAATTAAGGCCATAGGGCACAGGATTGTTCAGGGGGCGGACCTATTTGCGGGCCCGGCCCTCATAAATGAAGAGGTTTTGAAGGAAATTTGGCAGCTTTCCTCCATAGCCCCCCTCCATAACGGCCCTGCTGCCCGCGGGATAGAAATTATGCGCAGCCTTCTTCCCGACGTGCCCCAGGTTGCAGTTTTTGACACTTCCTTCTTCTTCCACCTTCCAAAGGAGACCAGAACCTACGCCCTTAAGAAGGAAGTTGCGCAGCAGTACCACATATACCGCTACGGGGCCCATGGAATCAGCCATGAATTTGTGGGCTCAAAGGTGCGCTCAATGGAAGCAGAAAAGGGAAAGGACTTTCGCCAGATAGTCTTGCACCTTGGAAATGGCGCCAGCTGCAGCGCCCAGGTAAACGAGAGGGCTATAGAAACTTCCATGGGCCTTACCCCCCTGGAGGGGCTGGTAATGGGCACAAGGACGGGGGACATAGATCCCGCCAGCATTACCTACCTTTTGAAAAACTCCCCCTACACCCCCGAAAGCATAGAAAAACTCTATAACGAGCAAAGCGGCCTTAAAGGCCTGTGCGGGCACAGCGATATGAGGGAAATAGAGGGGCTTTACAACGCCAAGAACCCTGACGCCACGCTGGCAGTGCAGGTTTTTTGCCACAGGATTGTAAGTTACATCGGAGCCTATTGGGCCCAGTTGGGAGCTCTTGACGCTCTTACATTCACCGCAGGCATAGGCGAGCACCAGGCCTTTATAAGGAAGATAATTGTCGAAAAGCTCTCCTGCTTTGGACTAAAGCTGGATGAAGAAAAGAATCAAAGCGGGCCTGAAAACAGGCTTATCTCCTCTCCGGACAGCTCCGTAAAGGTCCTGGTCATCCACACCGACGAAGAGCTTTCCATCGCCAGGCAGACCAGAGACCTCGTCTCCGCGCTTTAAATTGGGCGCAACTACCCGATAGGGTATAATGTTGTACGATTTCGGGGCGTGGCGCAGTTGGTAGCGCGCTTGCTTTGGGGGCAAGACGTCGCAGGTTCGAGTCCTGTCGCCCCGACTTTTTATATGAAAATTTCGCTCCACGGGTCGGTGCAGAGGGAAGAGAGTCTGCACTCCACCTGGCATCCGAGCTTGTTTTTAATGTCTTGGAGCGCAAAATCAAACCACGGAAATTCGGAGCTGAAGTGGGAAACGTCTACAAGGCCCATGGGCCTTCCCAAAGCTTTGGCTTTTTCCATGGCATCTAGCGCGGGGTGATGGCGAAGATCGCTTGTCAAAAAAATATCGGCCCCAAAATCTATAGCCTTATCTAAGAAGCTGTCTCCGGCCCCGCTCACGACGGCCACTCTTTTGACTTTCATTTCCGCTTCCCCCGCCATTTTTGCCCCCTGAACGGTTTTAGGAAGCTTTTCTCTGCAAAGTGCGGCAAATTCTTTCAGGCTCATCTCCCTTTCAAGTTCCCCCACCCTTCCCATGCCGGCAGGCAGGCCGTTTACTTCCCCCTTCCTCTCCATGGGTTCCGTATTTAACAGCCCGAGCCTCGAGCAGAGGGCGTCGTTTGTGCCCCTGGGGGCAGAATCGACATTGGTGTGGCCCACCCAGAGCGCGCAGTCGGAACCTAAGAGGATGGAGGCCGCTTTCCCGTGCGGATCTGTGCAGGGGAGGCGGTGGACGGCTCTAAAGAAAAGGGGATGGTGGGTCACCATAAGGTCGGCGCCCCATTCTTTTGCTTCCATGGCCGTTTTTTCAGCAGGATCCAGCGCAAAAAAGATCTTCCTGCATTCCTTTTCTCCGTCTCCCAAAATAAGGCCCGGAAAGTCCCAATCCTCTTTCAACCACAAGGGGTAGAGTTCCTCTATCGCTTCCACTACTTTTTTTAACTTCATTTTTCCTCCTAGTGGGCCGCTTGCTGCCAGTTTTTGCCCCATCCCACGGAAACCGTGAGGGGAACTTTAAGGTTGCACGCCCCCTCCATCGCTTCTTTTACGGCTTTTTCAGCTTCGCGCCTTTCTTCGGGGGCAACTTCCACCAGGAGCTCGTCGTGGATTTGAAGGACGATTCTGCTTTTGAGGCCCTTTTCTTCAAGAGAGTTTGCGGCCCTTATCATGGCGATCTTCATTATGTCTGCAGCCGAACCCTGAATTGGCGCGTTTCTGGCCGCCCTTTCGGCCGCCTTTCTTGCCATGGGGAAGGGGGAGCGGAGGTCTGGAAAATACCTCCTCCTTCCGAAAATCGTTTCGCTGTACCCGTTTTGGAAGGCCTGCTTTGTCTGCAGATCCAAATACTTTTTTACCGAACCGAAAATTGCAAAGTAGCGATCCATCAGCTCCTTGGCGGCACTTCTGGAAATATGCAGCCTGCTGGCCAGGCCGAAGAGGCCCAGCCCATAGGCAAGGCCGTAACTTACCTGCTTTACGCTGCTTCTCTCTTGTGGGCCCACCTCTTCTTCCGGGATGCCGTAGACGAGGTGAGCGATGTACTTATGAAAGTCTCCTCCGGATTTAAAAGCTTCTATCAGCATTTCGTCTCCTGACAAATCCGCCATGATCCTGAGCTCTATTTGCGAGTAGTCGCAGCTTAAAAGTTCCCAGCCTTCCGGGGCTATAAAGGCCGATCGCATTTGGCGCCCTTCTTCGGTCCTGTTGGGAATTGTCTGAAGATTAGGATCCTGGGAGGCAATCCTTCCGGTGCCCGTGGCCTTTTGATCGAAAGTGGAATAAATCCTTCCGTCCGGCCTTACTGCCTTTAAAAGGGAGGCGGAGATTTCAGAAAGCTTTCCTTCTTCTCTGAACTTTAAAAGGGACTGAATAAATTTCTCTTCCCGGCTGTCCGGGTCCACAAGGGAGGAGAGTTTTTCCAGGGTTTCGGCCGATGTCGACTTTCCGGACGCCTTGATTGAAAACTCATTGTAAAGGACTTCAGACACCTGTTTTGGGCTGTTTAGGTTAATTTTTTTGTGATCAAAACCTAAAGCTTCTTGGGCAATGGAGGAAGCCAGGGAGCACTGGGAATCAAAAAAGTCCTTCAATTCTTCCAGCTTGGCTTTGTCTACTAAAACCCCCCGCTTTTCCATGTCGTAAAGGATTTTTGCCACGGGCATCTCAATGTCTTTTAGAAGTTTTTCCTCTCCCCTCTCCCTTAAAGTATTTTCCATTTCTTCTTTCAGGCCCAGGCCCAGGCTTAACTTTTCTTCTCCTTCCTTTTTCTCTGCCGGCAGGAGAGTTTCTTTAGGCTTGTCGGGGTTTATAAGGTAACTGGCAAGAGAAAGGTCGAAGGAAGGCACGGGAAGGGGGGAAGAGGAGTTTTCCATAGACCCCTTGTAGTCGAAGGCGGTCCACTCCCCTCCTTTCTTCAGTGCCTCCGGGATTTGGTTCTTCCAAGTTTCAAACTTTCCCTCTTCTAAAGTAAAGGCGGAAAAACCCTCTTCCGTTTTCTCTATAAAGTAGGCCTTTCCATCACTTTTTATCGCATCAAAAAGGCTTAAGGGCGAAGAGGGCTCATAACCGAAGCTTTCTTCTATTTTCTTTATCGTCCTCCCCCCAAAAGAGAGAGACTCCATAAAAGATTTAAAGTCGCCTGAGAGGCGGGAGGGGTGCATATCGCAGACCGGAACAGGAAAAGTGAGATCGCGCACAAGTTCGTTGACTTTTCTGTTCAAAAGCACCTGTTCTTTGTCTTTTCTAAGTTCTTCCCCTTTTACGCCTTTTATGGATTCGGATTGGTCCAGAAGTTTTTTCAAGGATCCAAATTCTAAGAGCCACTTGGCTGCGATCTTGTCTCCCACGCCCTTAACTCCCGGAATATTGTCGGCGCCCTCCCCGCGCAGCGCCGCAAGGT
Organism: Aeriscardovia sp.; assembly: GCA_017413255.1. Taxonomy (GTDB): domain Bacteria; phylum Actinomycetota; class Actinomycetes; order Actinomycetales; family Bifidobacteriaceae; genus RGIG1476. The sequence goes on from JAFPUC010000008.1 coordinate 86,341, forward strand.
CGGGGTAGAGGGAAGGGGGGATGGAATAGGTTTCTTCAATGGAAGAGGGAGTCTTTAGAGAAAAATCTTTAAAATGCCTTCCCGGAAATATCACAGACACTTTCTCGTCTATTAACTGAAATACGTCTTTATCTCCGGAAACTATCAGCACTTTAAGCCCCTCTTTTTCGCCTTGGCGGCTTAAGGAGGCTACTATGTCGTCGCCCTCGAACCCTTCTTTGACGAACCACTTGACATCTAGCAGGCCGAGGGCCGCCTTTACGATTTCCAGCTGCTTTGCAAACCCCTCCGGGGTTTTAGGCCTCTGCGCCTTGTAGCAGGCCAAAAGTTTGTTTCTAAAAGTGCCTCCCGCAGTATCGAAGGCCACTGCGATGTAATAGGGCTTATAAGCCTTCACCACTTCGCAAAGCATGGTGAAAAAACCGAATACGGCATTTGTGGGAGTTGGCCCCGAGCTAAATTTTGATTCGTCTAAGGCGTAGAAGGCCCTGAAAAGCAGGGAGTGGCCGTCGACGACGAGGAAAGTGTTGTTATCCTTCACGTTTTTAGACTAAGCGCCCTTTTCGACACTACCCCAGCTTCAAGATTACGGCCTCTGCAACTTCCGCCATGCTCAGCCTTTTATCCATGCTGTTTTTCTGAATCCACCTAAAGGCTTCCGGCTCGGAAAGGTTCATATTTTCCATCAATAGACCTTTTGCCCTGTCGACCTTTTTTCGCACTTCCACCCTCGCCCTGATATCGGTTATCTGGCTTTCAAGGGCGTTTAACTGATCAAACCTCGAGATTGCGATTTCCATTGCGGGCAAAAGCTGCTCAGGCTCGAAGGGCTTTACTATATAGGCTCCGGCCCCAGATTCTATTGCCTCAGCTACGAGGGGCTGCTGGGAGTAGGCAGTAAGGATTACTACAGGGGCTATTTTTTCTTCTGAAAGGACTTTGGTGGCGCTGATGCCGTCTCCGCCGGGCATTTTGACGTCCATCAAAACAACATCGGGCTTCTCTTTGCGCGCGACCTCTACGGCTTCTTTTCCGTTGGTCACTTGTCCCACAACAATCTGATTGAAAGTTTTAAGAGCTTGAACGATATCTAGCCTGATTAAAGGCTCGTCTTCTGCAACTAACACGCGCCTGGGCGCGCTTGTGCCACCATTTGCCATAAGCGCCTACGATTCGTACCCTGAGTGGGATTCGAACCCACACTGTACAGATTTTGAGGCTGTTTCCTCTACCAGTTGGGATACCAGGGCATCCTAAGCAATTATAGCTTAGGAAATGACGTGATCAAAAATTGCTCCGGATCCGGCGCTTTCAGAGCTTCCTTCGTTTTCGATCGTCTCTATAAGGACCCTGTCTCCCTTAGAAAGGCCGCATATGCTTTTAAGCTTCTCGTCAATCTTGAAGAAGACATCCCTGGAGGGAGTGAGAAGATCGGGGGTCAAAATGGCGAAGGTTCCCCAGTAGAGAGAAAGCTGGTAGTAAGTCTCTTCATTTGGGGTAAAAGCGTAGATTGGAATGGAGGGCCTGAACTTGGAAATGGAAGCTAGAGAATTTGTGGACTTGCAAAGAACCACTATCGCCTTAGCGCGGCGCTCATAGGCTGCAGGAAGAGCTGCAGCGGAGAGGACTTCCTGGCCGTTTTCCTCTCTTGCCTTCACGGAGGGAATATAAGAAATTCCGTGTTCGCAGGTGTACTCCGAAATCTTGGCCATGGTCTCCACTACGCGACCGGGATCTGATCCTACCGCCGTCTCATTGCTGGTCATGGTCGAGTCGCATCCGTCCATAATGGCGTTTGCGCAGTCGGAAGTTTCTGCCCTTGTGGGGAGGGGGTTTTTAATCATGGAGCTAAGCATTTCCGTGGCCATTATCACGGGCTTTGCGTAGTAGCGGCTCATGGTTATGAGCTTTTTGTTTATAATCGGCACCTGCCAGAACGGGAGCTCTACCGCCAGATCTCCCCTGGCGCACATAATCCCCTGGCAAGCTTTTACAATCTCTTCCATGTTTTCTATGGCTTCCGGCTTTTCCATCTTCACTATGATGGGAAGGACGCACTTTTTTTCCTCCATGATTTTCTTTGCCGGATCCAGATCGGAAGCCTTCCTTACAAAGCTCAAAGCTATCATGTCTACGCCGTGATCGAGCGCCCAGTTGAGGTCCTCTTCATCTTTTTGCGTGAGGGCTGGGGAGGAAATTTTTACTCCGGGAAGGTTAATTCCTTTATGGCTGGAAAGAAAGCCCGGAGTAAGGACGCGGGTAAGGATTTTATCTCCCTCTACGCCTTTAACTTCCAGCCTCACCAGGCCGTCATTTAAAAGAAGGGTGTCTCCCGGCTTTACGTCTTTGGGAAGATCTTTGTAGGTGCAACTTACCCCCTCTTTATTTCCTATAATGTCTTGCGAAGTTATGAAGAAATCCTGGCCTTTGTCGAGGTAGACTTCGTCCTTCCCGTCGGCGTTCTTTTCAAACCATCCGCAACGAATCTTGGGCCCCTGAAAGTCTGCCATAATCCCAACATTTTTCCCAACCTGCTTGCGGGCCTCTTTTATGTTGTTCAAAATTTCCAAGTGCTGCTCGGGAGTGCCATGCGAGAAGTTGAGCCTCGCCACATCCATCCCGTTTTGCATAAGAGTTTTAAGCATTTCCAAGCTGTCGCACGCCGGTCCTATGGTGCAGACGATCTTGCCCATCCTCATAAGGAAAACCTCGTTTTCTAGTTACCGCTTTTTCTCTTCTTTTCCAATTTTACCCTTTGCAACTTCCTTATCTTTCCCCTTCTCTTTCTTTGAAAATGCCAGGCTAAGGCCTACAGAGACGATGAGAATGGAGGCGATGACACATAAAGTGACCCATGAGGGGATTTGGGCAATGGGCAGGGGGCGCCCGCCGTTTATAAATTTCAGGGAGTTGTCTGAAAGAGCTTCCAAAAAAAGCTTCACGCCTATAAAGGCTAAAATTGCCGAAACCCCCAGAGGAAGAAACTTTAAGGAGCGAAGGCCTTTTTTTAGAAGAGAATAAAGTTCTTTTAGGCCTATGAGGGCAAAGAAATTGGATGTGAAGACTACGAAAATATTTGTAGTTATTCCGAGGATGGCCGGAACGGAATCTAGGGAGAAAAAGGCATCGACGAGCCCCAGGGAAAGGAAAGTCAGAAGAAGGGGAGAAAAAAGCAGCCTGCCCTTTTCTCTGTACCAAAGCCTTTTGCCTTTCCATCCTCCGGTTGGAAGGAAGCGGGAGAGCTTTTTAACTATGCCCCCCTCAGGCTCCTCTTCCCCCTTCTCCTTCCAGAAAGAGATGGCGTTTTTTACAGATACGGCTATCAAAAGGATTGCGCAGGGGATGAAAAGGAAAGAGAAAGCGGAAAGGAGGGAGGATCCTAAAACTATCAGCCCCAGCCTTATAAGAACGGCTAAAAAGATCCCCAGAGACAGAACCCAGTCTGAAATGGAATCGGGGACCTTAAAAGAATCCAAAATCAGGCCGTAGACGAAAAGGTTGTCTATAGATAAGGAATACTCGGTAATATAGCCGGAAAAGAAGTTCAAAGAATCTTTGAGGGAAATGAAAGTTAAAAGCCATCCGAAGACCGCCGCGCACCCCACTATGGACACCAGCCTTATGGAGGCAGACTTTAATGAATTTGACTTTGCGCTCCAGTACATATCGGCTAAAAAGAGTGCGGAGATGCAAATGAGGGAAATGATTTTAAAAGCCATGGGAGTTATTTTTTAAAGTTGCGAAAATCCACTCCCATTTCTTCTAGCTCGTCTCTTAGAGCTGCAGCCTGTTCAAAGTCCATATTTTTCGATGCCTCCATCATTTGTTCGTAAATCTCTTTTGGATCGGAAGTTTTCAGCTGGGTAAAGATGCGCTTTTGGGCGGGATGATCCTTCTTTTTCTCCACCAAAGCGGGGCCGGATGCCTTCTTTTCAATGGATTTTGGAACTATGCCCTCCTTTTTGTTCCACTCCAGCTGCTTTTTGCGCCTCCGGTTTGTTTCGTCTATGGCCTCTTTCATGGCTTCGGTTACGCCGGAAGCATACATTATAACTGTCCCGTCAACGTTTCTGGCAGCCCTGCCAATGATTTGAATAAGGCTGGTGAAAGATCTTAAAAAGCCTTCTTTGTCAGCATCCAAGATAGCTACAAGAGAAACCGACGGAAGATCTAGCCCCTCCCTTAGGAGGTTGATTCCCACTACCGCGTCCAGTTTTCCTTCTTGAAGCTTTCCTAGAATTTCTATTCTATTGAGGGTGGGGATGTCGGAATGGAGGTATTCGGACCTTATCCCCTCTTCCCTAAAGAAAGTGGAAAGGTCTTCTGCCATTTTTTTGGTGAGGGTGGTTACCAGGGCTTTTTCTCCCTTCTTCTTTCTTTCCTTTATTTCTTTTATCAGATCTTCTATTTGCCCTTTTTCGCTCTTCACCTCCACCTTGGGGTCCAAAAGCCCTGTGGGCCGGATAATCTGCTCTACAACTTCCCCGCCGCTCCTCTCCAGTTCAGTGGGCCCTGGCGTGGCCGAAAGGTAAAGCGTCTGGCCCCTTTTGGAGTTGAATTCTTCTTCTGTAAGCGGCCTGTTGTCGCAGGCACTAGGAAGCCTGAAGCCGTAGTCCACCAGGGTCCTTTTGCGGGACCTGTCCCCTTCGTACATCGCCCTTATTTGCGGAAGGGTGATATGGGACTCGTCTATTATGGTTAAAAAGTCGTCCGGGAAAAAATCCATGAGGGTGTTGGGGGCTTCCCCTGGCTGCCTTCCGTCAAAAAATCTGGAATAGTTTTCAACCCCGGGGCAAAACCCTATATTCTCAATAGATTCCAGATCATAATTCACTCTCTCTTCCAGCCTCTGGGCCTCAAGAAGCTTCCCGCGGGATCTAAAGTAGGAGAGCTGGTTTTCGAGCTCGCTTTTAATTTCTTTAATGGCCTTTTTCCGCTGCTTTTCATTTGATACGTATTCGGTGGCCGGAAAAATAGCCACGCTTGAAGGTTTCTCTTCCGCTTTTCCGGTGACGGGATCCAAAAGCTCTATCCCCTCCACCCTGTTTCCGAAAAGCTCTATCCTTACAATCTTGTTCATATAGGCCGGGATTATGTCTATGGTTCCTCCCCTAACCCTGAAAGAGCCTCTTTGCAAGTTGGAGTCATTTCTCTTGTACTGCATGGAAACAAAGCGCTTCAAAAGGCTCTGCCTGTCTGTTTGGTCTCCCGCGCAGATGCTAAGCATCTGCGCCAGGTATTCTTTTGGAGAACCTAGGCCGTAAAGGCAGGAAACCGTACAAACTACCACGCAGTCATTTCTTGTAAGGACGGAAGCTGTGGCTGCATGGCGGAGCCTGTCTACCTCTTCGTTTATCGACGCGTCTTTTTCTATATGGGTATCGCTTTGCGGTATATAGGCTTCGGGTTGGTAGTAATCGTAGTAACTGACGAAATAATTTACAGAATTTTGCGGGAAAAGGGAACGGAGTTCCTGGCACATTTGCGCAGCCAGGGTCTTATTGGGCTCTACTACCAGGGTAGGCTTGTTAAGCTTTTCTATCACCCAAGCAGCCGTAGCGCTCTTTCCGGTCCCTGTAGCCCCCATAAGAACTACATCCCTTTGGCCGGAATCAAGCCTTCCGGCGATCTCAGCTATCGCATGTGGCTGATCGCCGGAAGGCTTCCAATTTTCATTAACTTTGAAATCTTTATAAAGCTTCTCTATTGACATATTTCTACCTATTTTGAGGGCGCATCGCCCTCAACAATGGTAGTGCAGAAACTAAGCTTCTTCGGAAAGCTGCTCTTTAAGCTTGGCGAGCTTGCCGTTGTTCATCAAAGAGCTCTGTGCGCTCTCTTCTCCGTGGGCCTCTATGGCCTTGGGAGCTTCTTCCTCTTCCTGCTCCTTTTCGGCATTTTCGAGTTCATAGGCCCTTTGCTTTACCACAAACTGCCTGTGCTCCAGCCAGAGGTTGCGGGCTGCGGCGTATTCTGCCTCCCACTCTTCCCTCTGCTTTTCGTATCCAGGGAGCCACTCGTTGGATTCGGGATCGAATCCTTCGGGATACTTGTAATTTCCGTTCTCGTCATACTCGGCCGTCATGCCGTAAAGGGCAGGGTCGAAGTCGTTGGAAGCGAGGTTTACAGCCTCATTTGCCTGCTTGAGGGACAGAGAAACGCGGCACCTGTCGAGATCTACGTCTATTACCTTGACGAAGATCTCTTCTCCCGGAGACACCACGGAAGCAGGGTTGGTGATGTGGTGATCGGTGAGCTCGGAAATGTGGATGAGGCCTTCAATTTCGTCAGCCAGAGAAACGAATACTCCAAACTGGACAATCTTGGTGACTTTGCCTTTGACAATCTGGCCGGGAACGTGGGTGCGCGCGAAGCGCTGCCACGGATCTTCCTGGGTGGCCTTGAGAGAAAGGCTGATGCGCTCCCTCTCCACATCGATGTCGAGGACCTCTACCGTGACCTTCTGGCCCACTTTCACCACGTCGGAGGGATGGTCAATGTGCTTCCAGCTAAGCTCGGAGACATGGATGAGGCCGTCTACCCCGCCAAGATCTACAAAGGCTCCGAATTGCACTATGGAGCTCACGACCCCTTCGCAAATCTGGCCTTTCTTTAGCTGGTTCATGAAGGCTTCGCGCACCTCGGACTGAGTCTCTTCAAGGTACTGCCTGCGGGAGAGAACCACATTGTTGCGGTTCTTGTCCAGCTCCAAAATCTTTGCCTTTATAGTCTGGCCTATGTAGGGGGCAAGATCCCTTACCCTCCTCATTTCCACCAGGGAGGCCGGCAAAAAGCCGCGCAGGCCGATGTCAACTATAAGGCCGCCCTTGACGGTCTCTATGATGGTGCCTTCCACCACGCCGTCGGCTTCCTTTATCTTCTCTATCTCTCCCCAAGCACGCTCATACTGAGCCCTCTTCTTGGAGAGCATGAGGCGGCCCTCTTTGTCCTCTTTGGTGATGACGAGGGCTTCAATTTCGTCTCCGAGCTTTACCACGTCTTCGGGATCTGCATCCTTTTTGATGGAAAGCTCTTTGGCAGGAATGACGCCTTCCGTCTTGTAGCCTATATCGAGCAGTACTTCGTCACGCCCAATTCTCACTACCGAACCTATGACAAGGTCGCCCTCGTTAAAGTTCTTTACGGTGCTGGTAACGGCCTTTATAAGGTCTTCTTTCGTGCCGATATCATTTACGGCTACCTGGGGCACGTCATGCAAATTTTCTGTCATAAAGAGTGTTTCTTTTTAGTAGTGCTACTCTGCCCTTTTTAGAGTCGGGCGACTCAGAAACACGGGAAGCCGCACGGCTCTAAAAAGGTCAGGAAAGCCTCTGGCGAGAACTTACTGACTTATGATAAGTCATTTTGTCGGTTTGCCAAACCTGAGCAAAGTTCTAGCACGTTAGAAACCAGCATCGCCCGCGTCATGGGCCCCACGCCTCCGGGAACTGTCGTATACCACAAAGCCTTTTCAAAGCACTTAGGATCGAAATCGCCCATCAGCCTTCCGTCCTTTAGGAAAAATCCGACGTCAACCAAAATGGAGCCAGGGGAAATGAAGTCAGGCTTGATGAAGTGCCCGCGTCCTACGCATGAGACTACGATTTGCGATCTTCTGGTGTACTTTTCAAGGTTGAGGGTACGGCTGTGGGCGAGGGTCACAGTGGCGTTAAGGCATGTGAGGAAAGCCGATATGGGCCTGCCGGATGTAAGCCCCCTGCCTATGACGCATACATCCTTCCCTTCTACTTCTACCCCCACCGACTTTAGCATTTCCCATACCGCCAAAGCCGTGCACGGGATTACCTGCGGCCTTCCGGCATCAAGGCATGAAACGGAAATTGGGCACAGCCCGTCCGCATCCTTTTTGGGGTCAATCTTTGAAAGGATTGGGAGGGGATCTAGGCCGGGAAGGGGGAGCTGCACTATAAAAGCGGAGACGCCGGGATCTTCGTTGCACTCTTCCACGGCCTCTTTTACTTTCTTTTCACTGGATCCACTTGGGAGGGAAAGGCATGAAAAATTTACTCCGACCTTGCCGCAGTCTTTTTCCTTGCCGCGGATGTAGGACAAAGATCCCGCATCTTCTCCCACCATTATCACTTTTAAAGACGGCTCGATTCCCTTGACCCTAAGATCTCTTGCCTTCGCTTTTAAGGATTCAAAAGTTTTATCGGCCAGCTCCCTGCCGTCAATCTTGCCCATCTTCCCGCTTTGCTTCAGGCTCCTCTAGCTCTTCTTCAAACATCTTCGCAATTTCTGCTTTATCCATATTCTTGCTGATTGCGATTTCTGTATAGAGAATATCTTTTGCCTGGGAGAGAATTTTCTTTTCCCCGTTGGCCATATCGGCGTCTTTCCTGGATAAATCCCTCACAACTTCGGCGATCTGCTCCAAGTCCCCGCTGTATATCTTTTCCTGGTTTGCCTTAAACCTCTTGGACCAATTCATCTTTTTCTCTTCCACCCTCTCGGTTTTGAGAAGTTCTAAGATTTCATCGGCCTTTTCGGGAGAAATTACGTCTCTTACGCCAATCATGTCCAAGTTTTTAACCGGAATCATGATCGTTAAATCGTTGTTGAGTTCTGATATAGTTTCGAGTTTTATGTAAACAGTGTCATTCCTGTTTTCAGTGCCTATTACTTTGCAACATCCGTGTCTTGGATAGACAACGATGTCTCCCTCATTGTAAGACATACCATCCTCTAAATAAATCTTGGAAGGGGGCGGCGGGCGCCCATCTCTTACATCTTAGATGGCCTCTCTGTAAATTCATAGGATTTTAATGAATTTTTTAAATTTATAACATCACAATCATAGTTTAAGTTAGGAGGGAAGGGTGAAAAGTGAATGAAAAAAATGAAGGGGGCAAAAGAATCCTTTTGGCTGAAAGCGCCCTTGAAATGCGCACCCGCCTGCTAGAAAGGCTAAGCAGACTGGAAGAGTGGAACGTAAAAGCGGTGGAAAGCGGGAAAGAAGCCCTGGAAGCGTGCCCCGCCTTCGAGCCCGATCTTATCGTGATGGATAGGGAGCTTTGCGATATGGATGGCAAAGACGCGCTTTATTCCTTGATTTCCATTCAAAGCCCCCTAATCATTCTTTTCTCTTCCAAAACCGATGAAGCCGACAGAGTGATATGCCTGGGAATGGGGGCGGATGCATATCTGGAAAAACCCGTCTCGGGCAGGGTCATAGAGGCAGAATGCATGGCACTTTTTAGGCGCATGGAAAAAACTAGGCAGGGATGGGGGAAAAAATCCATTCGGATGGAAAACCTTTATATAGATCCCCTAAGCAGGGAAGTTGAAGTCGGCGGGAAAAAAGTGGAACTGACTAAAACCGAATTTGAGATCCTCCTTTTTTTGGCGAGGCGGCCGGGGGAAGCTTTGGAAAGAAAAGAAATAGCTTCCCACCTGCAAACCTCCGGTGCCTTTCAGTCGCTTCGCTTTATAGACACTCATATAAAAGAAATCCGAAAGAAAATTAAACCCATTGCCATAAGGACGGTTAGAGGCGTGGGGTACGCTTTGGAGAAGAAGTAAAAGGAAGGAAAAGTGAAAGACAGGCACGATCGAGGCAGGAGAGGAGCTTTTGCAGGCAAACTTCCCTACTACAGAACCAAGGCGGGAAAATTCGAAAGGTTAACGGCTTTTCAGATGCGCAGGCTCTGGAGAAAGGATGAAAGGTTTGGGCGCATGGTGGAAGTGCAAATTCAAGATCTTCCGCCTCTTGTCTGCCTTGAAACCGGGGAAAACCTCTATTCATCCGTGGGGGAGGGGGGAAAGGAAGGGAAGTTTAGAATCATCCTCTACAGCAGAACCCTGGCGCAGAACTGCGCAGACGAATCGTCTCTCAGCGAGGCTATAGAGGGGGAGATGGTGGTCAGGCTGGCCGAGATTTTCAATGAGAGGCCCGAAGATATTGATCCGGATTTCGGATTTGATTCCTAAAACGGCGGATTACAAACTTTCCTGTATTTTCTTTACTGTAGAATTTGACTTGAACTTTTGCAGCCCTGCAGGTGGCCAGAAGAAAGGATGCGATGACGCCAGATTACCCGGATGATGACCCGTTCGCCAATCCGCCCAGCTTCTTACCTTCTTCGGGCCCACGTGAGCGGCCTAAAAGATCGCCAGAGGCAAAAGAAGCATACAACCCCTACCTTCACGGTGCACCCATCCAAGGCCCCAGGGTGGCTGTAAGCGGGAAGAAGCGGAAGCAGAAAGGGCGCCTTCCCAAAGGCAGCAGACATGTCAGTTTTACAAGCAAGCTGCCGAGAAAAAAGCATCATATATTTCTGGCAATATGCACGACCCTGGTTTCAATTATTTTCCTGCTCGTGGGAGCTGCAGGAGGGTTGTACCTGTGGGTGGATCACCAAATCCAGCATTATCAGGCCCTTACCACCATGCCTAAAAACAGCATTGAAGAGAGCTGGCTTATAACCGGGGTAGATCAGAGAGACGGGGCAGCGGGAACCGGGCCAGCCGGATCGGTGCCGGGCTTTAGGACAGACACTATCATGCTTTTAATAGAGCCCAAACACGGAAAAGACGCCTTAATTTCCATACCCAGAGACACCCTGGTCTACGAGGACGGATACTATATGAAAATCAACGCTATAGCAGAAGATTACGGCTGGCCCGCCCTCGCCTCCAAAGTAGAGCAGCTTACGGGGGTAAAGATAGATCACGCGGTAAGGGCGAATTTCAACACTATAGAGGACGTGGTAAACGCCATGGGGGGAGTGTACGTCTGCTTTGACAGGACCGTAGACGATCCGTACTCGGGCTTTAAGTGGAAGGCCGGATGCGGGGTTATGAACGGGCAGACCGCCTTAGCCTTTGCCAGGGAAAGGCATTCCGACCCCCTGGGCGACATCGGCCGAGAGCATCAGCAGCGCATCCTTATCCGCTACATGTTTAACGCCGCCCTCAAGCCCAATTTCTACCTTAACTTCAGAAAAGTAGCCAAGGTCATCCAGATTGGCCTGCAAAACGTGAAGATAGACGACACTTCGCATGCCAACACCCTTATCAAAATGGCTTACGTCTTTTACGAAGCGACCCACCACGGAATAACGGGGATCCCGTATATTTCAGATCTTGGCTATGAAGTGCCCGGCGTGGGCGACTGCATCCTCTGGAATACCACGGAAACAAAACAGATGTTCCAGAATATAATAAACGGAAAGCTGCCCGCAGGCACCGTGGGCGGGGTACAGTAAGATTAAAAAGGAAGGGTAAAGTGGACAACTACGATCCGCTGCCTGATTGCACTTTCGGGCAGGCAATTGCAAGGTTCTTCAAAAAGTACGTGCAATTTAAGGGGGCGGCTTCAAGAAGCGAGTTTTGGTGGGCTTTTCTGTTCACAGTTGGAGTGGGCATAATCTTGCGCCTCATCTCGCTTCCTTGCCACGTGCTGGTCATCCTTGTGGTTCTCTGGGAATTGGCCATCCTCATACCTGACCTTTCCATCACGTGCAGAAGGCTTCATGACGGAGGATTTTCAGGGAAGCTCAACTGGCTCTACCTTGTCCCGTGTTTGGGAGGCATAGCCCTGCTTGTAATGTGCGCCCTTCCCACCCGAGACGACCGCTGGAAAGACGAGTGGTTCGCCGAAACAAACTAGAAAAGAGTAAATATGGCAACTAGAAAGGTTATGCTTACCAGGCTTGAAGACGGAACCGTGGAAGCCCGCAGCCAAAGCGGGGCCAGAATGATTTTGGGCCACATGGAGGGGGTATTTGATCCGGGCGAAGTGGCACAGATCGCGCTGGCCGGATGCGCCATCCTCAGCTCTCGAAGGGAAACCGCGGGAGACGAAGTGAGGGCGGAAGTGTCCGGAGAATACAACGAAGAATCAAACCGCTTCGACTCTTTCAGCGAGACCCTTTTTATAAAGGGAGAAGAGGAGCCCGGGAAGCTGGAACAGGCCGTGCAGGATGCCATAAGGAAAAACTGCACCATAGCCAGAACCTATGAACACGGGGCCAAAGTCCATGTCAACGTTGAAATAGAGAAAAAGTGAGCCTGGCTCCCCTTTTTAACCCCAAAAAAAGAAAACCGGATCCCAAGCCTGCCAGGGTAAATCTCAGGATTGTCATTTCGATAGGCTTAATCATATGGGGTCTGGCTTTCCTCTACGTAGCAATCGTAGAAGTGTGGATTAAGCAGATCTTGGCCGTCTATCCCCTCTTGATAACATGCTTCGGCCTGGTAATAGGGGTGCTTTTGATGCTTTGGGAAGTCGTGTACAGGGATAAGTATTACAGCAAGTCCGAGCGCAGGCACAAAAAGAACTGACTAGAGCTCCAGATGCTTTTCAGATACGACTTCAAGATCGTGGTCGAGCTCAAAAAGCATGGGCTTGGCGGTAGGTAGGTTTAGCTGCTGAACTTCCTGGGCGCTCAAGTGGTTCAGCTTTTTTATGAGGGCGCGAAGGGAATTTCCGTGGGCGCAGACCATTACCAGCTTGTTTTCTACAAGCTGAGGCACGATTTGTTCGTACCAATAAGGTTCCAGTCGCTCCAACACATCCTTTAGAGATTCGGTTCTGGGTACAAATTCGTACTTAGGGTCTTTATCTTGGCTGTAAGGGCTTCCCTCTTCTATCGGGTTGGGGGGAGTGTCATAAGACCTTCTCCAGAGCATAAACTGCTCTTCTCCCACTTCTTTTCTTACTTCCTCCTTGTTGCGGCCCTGGAGAGCTCCGTAGTGTCTCTCATTTAATCTCCACGATCTTTTAACGTCTATCCAGCCTCTGCCTTCTACCTGCAGGCAGTAAAAAGCCGTAGCGATAGAGCGCTGGAGGAGGGAGGTGAATAGAAAATCGGGATAGAGGTCGTTGGCCTTGAGAATTTCTCCGGCCTTTTTAGCCTCTTCTATGCCGTTTTCGCTGAGAGGTACATCAACCCATCCGGTAAACCTGTTTTCCAGGTTCCACTGGCTTTCTCCATGTCTCAAAAGAATTAATTCGTACATGCTCCCATTCTATTTCTTTTATGCCAAGGCAACGGCAAGGAAGAAGCAGATGACCATGAGCCGGGAGGAAAGCAACCTCATTCCGCTTTTCCAATGCCTTTTGGCCACGGCCCGGCAGGAAAAGAAGATGATGGCAAGATCGCAAACTGCATAGGGCGCCACCAGCCACGGAAGGCGGTAGTAGCCCAGGAGGAAAGAGAGGGAGAGGAGGGAAAAGAAGAGGAAAATCGGAAGGAAAAAGGCGTAGCTCGTTCCAAGACATACCGCCAAAGTTATTTTGCCGTGCCTTTTATCTTCCTCTCTGTCTCGTAAATTGTTTAAGGCAAGGATTGACACGCTGCTTAGGCCAAAACAGATGGAAAGGATCGCAAATAGGGCAGAGTGGAAGTGTAAAAAGGAGCTCTGGGCTATAAGGTAGCCGCTTCCCATGGTGTCTACAAAACCAAAGAAGGTTAAGACAGAAATTTCGCCCAACGCCATATATCCGTAAGGCCTTTTTCCCCCTACGTAGAACCAACCCGCCAAAAAGCAGGCTACCCCAATTAGGAGGAACCAAAAGTTTTTTGCTACAGCGCAAGCTGCAATCCCGAAGGCTGCACATGCCAGCCCGCATATCCCGCAAGCGCAAAGAAGCTCTTTTTGTGTTACAAGTCCGGAGGCCAAAAGGCGGATTGGGCCGCGATTGTTCCCCTCGGGTTCTGTCCTCTTTTCATCAGTCCCCCTCACGCCATCTGAATAATCATTTGCGAAATTGGTAAAAAGCTGCATGAAAAGGGCGGTTAAAAGGCACAACAAGGCTTCTACATACCCTATGGGCCTGAAGGTTTTGCAATTTAAGCCTAAGTCTAAAAGAAAAGCTCCTATGACAGGGCAAATTCCAGCTGGGAGCGTGCGTAATCTAGCCCCCAAAAGCCATTTGCGCATTTTATTACAGGGGTTTTACAAGGGGAAAAGTAATGGTATCGCGTATGGTAAGGCCCGTCATGGCTATAAGGAGCCTATCGATCCCCATGCCCATTCCCCCCGCAGGAGGCATTCCATAGCTCATGGCCTCCAAAAAATCTTCATCTACAAGCATGGATTCTTCGTCGCCCATGTTAGCTTGCCTTGCCTGTTCAACCAGCCTCTTTCTTTGCACTACCGGATCGTTTAATTCGGAATAAGCCGTAGCCAATTCAAATCCCCTGACATATAGATCCCACTTTTCCGTCACCCCCGGCCTGGAAGGGGAAGACTTAGTGAGAGGGGAGGTGTCGGTGGGGAAGTTTGCTACGAAGGTAGGCTCCCAAAGCGTAGAAGGATCTTGGGTATAGAAGTTTTCCCAGATCTGCTCTACAAGCTTGCCGTGGTTGGTTACTGCCTCTTTTTCCAAGCCCAGCTGATCGCAAATTTTAGAAAGTTTTTCTATGGAGGTTTGCGGAGTTATTTCCTCGCCCAGTTTTTCAGAGAGGGAGGAGTAAAGATCCATCCATTTCCACTTTCCTGCAAAGCTGTATTCGCTCCCATCCTTTAAAGTTACGGTTTCAGATCCGAATACATCTTCAGCCGCGCTCTTTATGAGGTATTCTGTCAACTCCGCCATGCTCTTATAAGTTCCAAAGGCCTGATAGGCCTCCAGGGCAGTAAATTCCGGGGCGTGAGTGGCATCTATGCCTTCATTCCTGAAGTTTCTATTGATCTCAAAAACTTTTTCCACTCCCCCAACAAGAAGCCTTTTCAAGAAGAGTTCGGGAGCGATCCTGAGATACAGATCCATATCCAAGGCATTCATATGGGTTACGAAAGGCTTAGCTGAAGCTCCTCCATGAATAGTTTGAAGGAGCGGAGTTTCCGCCTCCATATACCCTTTTTGAGCAAAGCGGGAGCGAAGGGAAGAAAGGGTTTTAGATCTTACCTCAAAGGTTCGCTTTTCCTCTTTGCCCACTATTAAAGCCACATATGGCTTTCGCGTGCGCTGCTCGTCGGTAAGTTCCTTATGCATTACAGGAAGAGGGCGAAGGGCCTTGGAAGCCATCTTCCAGCTTTTGGCCATAATGCTTAACTCTCCGGTATTGGAATTTACTATTTCCCCCTCTGCGAACAAAAAGTCCCCAATATCGGCCATTTGTTTGAAGGAAGAAAGGGACTGCGCACCTACTTCTTTCTTGGAAATCATGATTTGAAGGGAATTAAATTCGCCGTCTTGAAGCTCTACAAAGCAAAGACCCCCGGCATTACGGATGAATACAGCCCTCCCCGCCACGCCTGCGTTTTGCCCGCTTTTCTCTCCCTTCTCCATTTTTCCGGCCCATTTTTCGCGGATTTCTTTTATGGAGGAAGTTATGGGCAGTTCTACGGGATAAGGGTTAATCCCTTCATCAAGCATTTGGTCCCTTTTGGCAATTCTTACCAAGGTCTGCTCAGGGAAGGAAACTTGGCCGAAATCTTTCAGTCCCCGGGCGGAAATTTCTTCAACCCCTTCCCCCTCTTTTACCCAGCGGTCTACAGCTTCCTCTTCTTCCATCAGCTTTTCAGCTTTGTCCAAGGGAAGCAGTTGCGAAGCTGTGTTTTCTCTATTTTCTTCTGACATACAATACAGTATAAAAAATAAGGCAGTCGGCAAGGTGGACATTCAAAGAAGAGTGTTTAAAGGAGACTAGAATAGCCTATGATAACGACGTTTTAGAAAGCAAGAGCGATGGAACCGATCCTCTCTTCAAAAGGACGCTACAAGCGCATGATGGAAGAGACTATGACGCCTGCCAACATAGTCACGTATGTGCGAATTCTAATGGTGATAGCCATCGTTATTTTGCTAGCATTTGCAGGGCCTGCCAAAAGTAACACCGAAAGGTGGGTTGCTGCGGCGCTGTTTATAATCGCCGCCAGCACCGATAAGGTAGACGGATACCTGGCCAGAAGCCGAAATCAGGTTACAACTTTGGGGAAGCTTCTCGACCCGGTGGCAGACAAACTCCTCATATGTTCCTGCCTCATAGTCCTTTCCTGCTTTGGAACCTTATGGTGGTGGGTCACAATCCTGTTTCTCGTTAGGGAAGTGTGGATTACGATTCTTAGAATTTATGCCAAGAGAAGGTACGGCATAGTGGCTGCCGCCGACCTTTTGGGAAAGCTTAAAACCGTATTTGAATGCGTGGCCATAGGCATGATTCTTTCACCGCTATGGGCGATCCAAAGAATGCCTGAAATCTTGGCCATTTCGTATTACTACTTAATGATGGCCATCTTGGGAATTGCTTTAGGCCTTTGTTATGCTTCAGGAGTTAGTTATACGGTCTCCATTTTTTCGCAAATGAGGAAGGCTTCGCGTGCCTCTAGAAAATAAGGATGCTGAAAAAATCCTGGAAATATGCTACCGCCTAGGATGGCACATCGCTTGCGCAGAGAGCCTGACAGGCGGCCTTTTGGCGGATGCCTTCGTATCGGTTCCGGGGGCAAGCAAAAGCTTTGTGGGGTCACTGGTAATTTACAACTCTTTAGAAAAAGAAAAAATCTTGGGAGTTGATAAAAACATTATTGATAAAAAGGGAGCGGTGGAAGAAAAGGTAGCTCTCCAAATGGCCAAGGGCGCTGGGCGTATCTTCTCCTCTTCCGCCCCCCTTCTTCTTCTTTCCACTACCGGAGTAGCGGGCCCTTCTTCAGACGGCTTTAAGCCCGTTGGAACGGTTTGCTGTGCTGTCGTTTCCCCCGCCCGCTCTCCCCTTCTTCAAACCTTTCACTTTTCCGGAAGGAGAGAAGAAATAAGAAAGTCTACAATTTCTGCGATTCTTAGATCGACTTTAGGTATTCTTTTGCATTTGCCGTTGAAATAATTACCGAGTGATAAATGTTTAAGAATAAAAAATTCGACCCGTCTTTGACGGAAGTATTTTTAGGCTGAAAGGAGAGTAATGGCTAATTTACCCGAACAGGAAGCTTCTCCCTTGACTCCCTCTCAAGCTACTGCTGTCAGGCTGTATAGAAAACAGCTTGATCTAGCTCAGCAGCTCAGAAGGCAATATGAGGAGAGAAAATCTCTTGCCGGTCGAGAGTCTATGAGGCCTATGCAGAAGCGTCTGATGAGAAGTTCCGCCAATGGTGCGGCAATAGGAAACGGAATACTATTCCGCGAAGTCCTCGGGGAGGTTATCCGTTCCCTGCGCACGGAAAGAAAGGAAACGCTGCACGACATAGCTGAAAAAACCGGAGTATCTTTGGGGTACCTCTCCGAAGTGGAAAGGGGCAAAAAGGAAGCGAGCAGCGAAGTGATGGAATCTATTTCCCTGGCGCTGGGCCTCAGGCTTAGCGACACTTTAAGGCTCGTGGCCACGGCGTTGGATCTCAATGAAACCGATAGGCGCGAGGTTCTGAAGAGCGGGATGCTGCGTAAGTAATCTGTTTCTTTCGCATGCTAAAATTAACTCTCAAATAATTTTTGGCAGAGTATTTTCTAGACTTCAGGAAGTTTTATGCCCTCTAAAGAAAAAGACGAAGAGACAGAAAAAGAAATGGGAGCGCGTTCCCAACAGGCGGCCGCTCTAAATAATGCGCTAAGTCAAGTAGAAAAGAGTTTCGGGAAGGGAGCTGTGATGCGGCTGGGAGACAGGCCTCAGTTGGATGTAAAAGCCATCTCCACAGGTTCTCTTCCCCTGGATCTCGCTCTTGGAGTGGGAGGGCTGCCCCGAGGTAGAGTGGTAGAGATTTACGGCCCCGAATCTTCCGGAAAAACCACCCTCGCCCTGGAAGCTATTGCCAACGCGCAAAAAGCCGGGGGCCAGGCGGCATTTATCGATGCGGAGCATGCAATAGACCCCGAATACGCAAGAAATCTCGGAGTAGATATTGATTCTCTCGTTGTCGCCCAGCCTGACTCAGGAGAGCAGGCTTTAGATATTGCCGACATGCTGATAAGAAGTGGCGCCCTTGACATCATAGTCATAGATTCGGTAGCAGCCCTCGTCCCCAAGGCGGAAATCGATGGAGACATGGGAGACAGCCATGTAGGACTTCAGGCCAGGCTCATGAGCCAAGCCCTCCGAAAGCTCACATCAGTTTTGGATAAAACCGGAACTACTGCTATTTTCATAAATCAGCTGCGCGAAAAGATAGGCGTAATGTTTGGAAATCCTGAGACCACCACGGGGGGGAATGCCTTAAAGTACTACTCTTCAGTGAGACTCGACATCCGAAGGATTGAAACACTAAAAAACAGCTCCGGAAATCCGATGGGAAACAGGGTAAGGGTGAAAGTGGCAAAAAACAAGGTAGCCCCGCCCTTTAGAACTGCAGAGTTCGATATCCTCTATGGAAAAGGAATCTCTCAGGAGGGATCGGTTTTGGACATGGGAGTAGAAAAGGGAATTGTCACCAAGTCCGGCTCGTGGTTCACCTACCAAGGCCAGCAGCTGGGCCAGGGCAAGGAAAACGCCCGATCTTTTTTGGAAAGCCATAAGGAACTTACTTCCCAAATAGAAGAGGAAATAAAAGCGAGCTTCGAAGTGTCGCAATGATAGACAGCTCGCAATTTCTTAAAGATCACGCCCCTAAATTTCCGAAGGCATCTCCAAAAAATGAACCCTCCCTCCGTTCAGAGGCCTATAAGTTTGCCCTAAGATCCCTTTCGGCGGCCGGGGCGAGTGAAAAACGGCTTAAAGAGAGGATGAAAAGGAAGGGATTTTCGCAAGAAGAGGCGGAAAACTCCGTGCAAAGCCTAAAAGCCATGGGCTTCTTAAATGATAAAGACCTGGCAAGGCAGATTGTCCAAAAGTCTACAAGGGCTATGGAGGGAGAATCTCTTATACGCCTCAGGCTTTTAAAGGCTGGAATCGGCGAAGAAGATGCAATGAAAGCCATAGAGGAAGGCAGGGGGGAAATAGAAGAGGGAGAGGAGAGGTTCTCCCTGTTTTTAAAGGAAGAATCCGGATCCGATTTTCAAAAGGCTCTAAAGCTTTGCAAGAAAAAAGGCCAGCCTTTGAGGCTGGCCATGAAGATTGGGGCTTCCTATACCCCGGGTTCTGTCACGCCTTGAAACGAGGCGCGGGTGGCTATCCATCTAGTTTGCCTGTTGCCAGGCAAATCAAGCGATCTACCCGGATGCGAAGCGAGCAACTTCAATGCATCCTACTTGATCTTGCTCCCGATGAGGTTTGCCTGCGGCCTTTGTTACCAAAGTGTCCGGTGGTCTCTTACACCGCCTTTTCGCCCTTACCCCCGACAGGGGGCGGTATGTTTTCTGTTGCGCTTTCTCTCAGGTTTCCCTGGGCGGGCGTTACCCGCCATCGCGCTCTATGGAGCCCGGAAGTTCCTCGTGGGTCTATCCACGCAGCCACCCGGAAGCCCTTAAATCCATAGTATCAAATAACGTCTTTGTATGAGAAACTTAAAGTAAAGGAACAGGATTGGTGAAGGCGTGTGAAGAGGGAAGTTAGGAGCAGGCAAGATCCGGTTTCCGAAAGATTTAAAGAAGGAATCGGTAGGAAACTGGTAGCAGCCAAATCCGCTTTCAATGCGCAAAGAAATGCACTAGAAACTGCCCAATCTGACCTGTTTGAAAGAGCCTGTAATCAGAAAACAGGAAGCAGCCGCATAAAAGGAGCGCAAGGCATAAGCGGTCTTAAGAATGCTGTTTATAAAATGGATTCTTTAGGCCGTGGCTTTTCTTGTTTGTAGATGGAAAACGGCCACCGTCAACGTTTGGGAGGCATGCCAAAATCTGACGGGCGCCAGATGGAAAACAACCAAATCTTATAGGCATGGAAATATGAAAAGGAGTGCTCAGCCGTGGTATCCGTGCTCGGAAAAATGCTCAGGATGGGAGAGGGCCGCCAACTTAAAAAGCTCTCGAATATCGCCCAGGCGGTAAACAACCTAGCCGATGAGACCAAAGCCCTGAGCGATGAAGAGCTCAAAGCCAAAACTGTGGAATTTAAAGATAGGTTAGAGCGCAAAGAGAGCCTAGATTCCCTTTTGCCCGAAGCTTTTGCCGTATGCAGGGAAGCTTCCGACAGGGTCTTGGGCCTTAGGCCCTTTGACGTACAGCTCATGGGCGGGGCGGCCCTTCACTTCGGAAATATCGCCGAAATGAAGACGGGGGAGGGAAAAACCCTTGTAGCCTCTTTAGCCAGTTACTTGAACGGACTGACGGGAGAGGGCGTGCACGTAGTTACGGTGAATGACTACCTTGCAAGTTATCAGTCTGAACTTATAGGAAGGGTCCATAAGTTTTTGGGCCTTTCGGTGGGGTGCATTTTAACTGAGCAAACCCCGTCGGTCAGGGCAAAGCAGTACCAGGCAGATATCACCTACGGCACTAATAACGAATTTGGCTTCGACTACCTTAGAGACAACATGACGTGGAATAAAGAAGATCTTGTGCAGAGGGGGCACAACTTCGCCATAGTAGATGAGGTAGATTCCATTCTCATAGACGAAGCCCGCACCCCTCTGATAATTTCAGGGCCTTCCGAAGGGGATGTCACTCGCTGGTATGCCCAGTTCGCCAAGCTGGTTCCCAACCTCTTAAGAGATCAGGATTACGAAGTAGACGAAAAGAAAAAAGTAGTGGGAATCCTGGAGTCCGGGATCGAAAAGGTAGAAGACTACCTGGGCATAGACAATCTCTACGAGCCCTCCAATACGGCCCTTATAAGCTACTTAAACAACGCTATAAAAGCCAAGGAGCTGTTTATAAGGGATAAAGACTATGTGGTAAGAGGCGGAGAGGTTCTCATAATAGATGAGCACACGGGCAGGATTTTGCCGGGAAGGCGCTATAACGAGGGCCTTCACCAGGCTTTGGAAGCCAAGGAACACGTAAAAGTCCAAGCCGAAAACCAGACTTTTGCCACCATTACCCTGCAAAACTACTTCAGGATGTATAAGAAACTTTCCGGAATGACGGGAACCGCAGAAACCGAAGCTGCAGAGTTTATGAACACTTACAAACTTGGCGTCATCCCCATTCCGACCAACAAACCCGTGATAAGAAAAGATCAAAACGATCTAATCTTTAGGACTAAAAGGGAGAAGCTGAGTGCGATCGTAAGAGACGTGGCGGAGCACTATGAAAAGGGGCAGCCGGTGCTGCTCGGCACTGCCTCCGTAGAATCTTCCGAAGTCCTTTCTTCACTTTTGGATGCCGCTGGAATTCCCCACACTGTTTTAAACGCCAAGCAGCATGAAAAAGAAGCTGCCGTAGTTGCCGTCGCCGGCAGAAAAGGCATGGTCACGGTAGCTACCAATATGGCAGGCAGGGGCACTGACATAATGCTTGGGGGGAATGTGGAATTTCTCACCGACAAAGCCCTCAAAGATCAGGGTTACTCTGCAGAAGATACTCCCGAAGAGTACGAGAAGCTGTGGGGCCCGACCTTGGAAAAAGTGAAAGAAGAAGTTAAGAAGGAGCATGACGAAGTCGTGGCTCTGGGGGGCCTTTATGTTTTAGGCACCGAGAGGCATGAATCTAGGCGCATAGACGACCAGCTGAGAGGAAGAAGCGGAAGGCAGGGCGACCCCGGAGAATCTAGATTCTACTTGTCTTTGGAAGACGACCTCATGCGCCTGTTTAACACCCAGCTCGTGGCCCGCGTCATGGCAAAAGGGATGTCGGAAGGAGAGCCCATTACCGCCAAACAGGTGAGCCGAGGGGTATACAACGCGCAAAGGGCCGTAGAATCTAGGAACTTTGAGATTAGAAAAAATGTCCTTGAATATGACGACGTCATGAACAAGCAAAGGGAAATCATCTACGCCGAGCGTGGAAATCTGGTGGATAAGGACGCCGGAGAGAGCATCAGAACGTTTGCAGAAGAAGTGTGTAAAGCCTACGTTTCTTCAGCTTTTCAGGGCAGGCAGAAGGTGGAGTTGTGGAACTTAGATTCGCTTTGGGAAGCGCTTTCCAACCTCTATCCTCTTTCTTTAGATGAGCAAGAAGAAAAAGAGGCTATTTCAAAGCTCTCCCCCTCTGCCGCTCTAAAGAAGCTTTCAGATGACGTCTCTTCCGACGTTCTTTCCCAATTTGACGAAAAGAGGGAAAAAATCGGAGAAGAGGCGACATTAGACCTCGAAAAGAAAATAGTCCTCACCGTAATAGACAAAAAGTGGAGAGAGCACCTCTATGAGATGGACTATCTAAAAGACGGCATAGGCCTTAGGGGAATAGGCCAAAGAGACCCCCTCGTCGAATACCAGAGGGAAGGCTACCAGATGTACTCCTCCATGGTGGAGGCCATAAAGGAAGAATGCGTCCACCTCTTCTTTGCGATAAAGCCTGCGCAAATAAAGGAAGTTGTAAACGCCCAGGTTCAGGAAGATAAAGAAGCCCAAGAGGAAGTAAGAGAAGAAGACAGCGCCCTTGAAAGGGAGGAAAAAGCCCAAGAGGGAGAAGAAGAAGTAAAGGGAAGCGTGGAAGCAAAACTTGCCCCTATAACGCACGAAGACAAAAAGCTGCCTTTGTCAGTTAGGGTAAAAAACGCTTCCGGCGCCCTTACCCCTTGGTCTGACGGACGCACCTTCCCCGGGACCCCCAAAAACGACCCGTGCCCGTGCGGATCGGGAAGGAAGTACAAGATGTGCCATGGACAAAATGAGGGTAAAGAAATCTGAGGTCAAAAAGTGTAAACTTTTTGCTTATGGTAAATATTTTTGCCCTTGATATAGGCGGTACGAAGATCGCCTGCGGCATATATGATGAGAACTTAAACCTGATCCGAGAATGGAAAGTTCCCACAGGTAAGGGCCTGTCGGATATAGAAGGAGCCGTATTAAAGTCGTGCAGAAGGGCGTGTGAGGAGGTAGAAATAGCTGCAGTCGGAATCAGCGCTGCTGGTAATATAAAGCCTGATCGCAGGACGATAGCCTTTTCTACCAACATACCTTGCTGGATAGACTACCCCCTTGCCGAAATTATCGAGGACGAATTTAGGATTCCCGTAATCATTGAAAATGATGCAAATGCCGCCGGCTGGGCAGAATTTGCCCGTGGCAGCGGGCAAGGAAGCTGCAACATGGTAATGGTCACCCTTGGCACCGGCATGGGTGGGGCCTTAGTGCTCAATAAAGAGCTTTACCGCGGCAGCTTTGGAATGGCGGGAGAAATAGGACACCTTCCCATGGTCTCCTCCGGCCTTCCGTGCGGGTGCGGGTTATTCGGATGCGCCGAAAAGTATGCCAGCGGCACCGCGCTTGAAACTCTGGCAAAGCAGGCGGTAAGAAGAGATCCCGATGCAGGAGTCAAACTTTTAGAGATGGCGGGAGGAGATCCTGAAAAGATAACGGGATCTACCGTCTTTGCTGCAGCCGAAGCCGGAGATAAACTCAGCCTAAGCATTTTCAAAGAGACGGGAGCATGGCTTGGAAAGACCCTGGCAGCCATCAGCGCCGTGCTGGATCCCGACACTTACGTGCTGGGCGGATCGGCCGCTACCCCCCTCTTGCTTTCACAAGCCCGTCTTTCTTACCCCGAGTTCCTCCAGGCTTCTTCTTTCAGGCCCCACGCCGAAATCAAGTTGGCAAAATTCAGTGGGGATGCGGGCCTTATAGGAGCGGCCGATCTGGCACTTAGAAAGGTTAAAGAGTAAGAAATGTGTACATCGGTGACATGGGAAAGCGAAGGTTTTCACTTTGTAGGAAGGAACCTGGACTTTGAAATCTCTTATGGGCAAAAACCTGTAGTTACGCCCCGCCACTACGTCTTCAACTTTAAAAATGGCTTATCTTTGGAAAGCCATATGTCCATAATAGGCATGGCGGCCGTAGCGGACGACTACCCACTCTATTTCGATGCTACCAATGAAAAGGGCCTTTCCGCCGAGGGGCTCATGTTCAAAACTGCAAAGTACTCTTCTCAAAGGGGGGAAAACTGCTTTGCTTCCTTTGAACTAATACCTTATCTTTTGGGAACGTGCGAAAACGTAAAGGAGGCAAGAGAAGCTCTAAAAGTCATTAAAGTGACAGACGAGGCCTTTTCTCCCTCTTTCCCTCCTTCGCCTCTCCATTGGATGATTTGTGACCAAGAAGAGTGCATAACCCTGGAAGTAGAGGAAGGGAAAGTTAAGGTGTATGACAATCCCGTAGGGGTTTTGACCAACTGCCCGGACTTTGGAAAGCAGCTTTTTAATCTAAACAACTTTCCTTCCCTCTCCCCTTCTGACCCGAAGGACTGCTTTGCTCCTTCCCTCCACCTTTCCTCTTACAGCAGGGCTATGGGCACAAAGACTCTTCCGGGAGGATTGGATTCGCAATCCAGATTTGTAAGGGCTGCCTTTTGCGCTCTCAACGCCTGCAAAGAAAAGGATGAGAAAAAGGCCGTCTCCCAGTTCTTCCATATCCTCCGTTCGGTTTTTCAAATAAAGGGCTTAGACAAAGTAGAAGACGGATTTGAGTACACCATCTATACTTCGTGTGTAGACATGGATAGAGGGATATACAGGTTCATGGGCTATGACGACTTTGAAGTCAAGGAGGCTCGCCTTTCTTCCTGCGACTTAAGCGCAGAAAGCCTCATAAAGTTTTAAAAGATAAAAAAAAGGGGGAAGTTCTCCCCCTCTTTTTTTGCTTGTTTAGGCTTCAGCAGGAGAGTTGAGCGCAGCCGCCGCGGCAGCCTCCTCTTGGCGAAGCTCTTCAGCTTCCCTCTGGCGCTCCTGGGCCTCAAGCTTTTTCATAGGCCTGTTTGCAAAGACTATGCATGCTGTAATGGCCGCAAGGCCAAAGCAGCAAATTACTATTATCAAAACCGGTTTGTACGTCTTTCCCAAGGTGTCGTAAAGCCAGCCGTAGAATTCTGTGCAGAGCGCTACAACTCCATATCCGGCAATGCTGATTCTGGAGTATATCACGCTGTATTCCTTGCCTCCAAAGGCCTGGCGGGTGACCCATGGAACTATGATTCCCAGGGTTCCGGTGCCCGATCCTGCAAAGAAGGCGCTGGCAACGGCCACGGGGTAGTAATGGGTGCAAAACAGTCCAATCCAGCCCAAAATTCCGGGCACAGCCAGAATGGCTACTGCAAGGTTGGTATTGAGCTTGTCTAGAAGGTAGCCGCCATAAGTCTTTCCCACGAGAGATCCGATCTCTGCAAAAGAGCAGATGGAAGCGGCAGTCAGGGCCGAAAGCCCGGCCGTCCTCTGGTAAGGCTGCATGTAGGAGTCAAATCCTCTCACGCCTTCAAAGAAGATAACCATGAGAAGGACCAGTATGAAGATGCCGCTTGTAAAGGCTTGCCTTGTAGAAAGTCCGATATTGGGGTTAAGGGCATTTTTGCCCGACTTTACCTTCTTTGCAGAAGGCTTTTCGCCGGCCAGAAGCTTTTCTTCCCCCCACGCGTACTCTCCCTTGGAGCGATCGGGCTTGAGCTTTAGAACAAAAAGGGTGAAGGGTAAAAGGCAAATGGCGAAAGCCAGGCCGATTCCCACATATGCCCCTCTCCATCCGAAGTGGTGTATGACTACTACGGCCAGAGGCTGGAAGATGGTTCCAGCCAAAGCCGTAAAGGCGAACATAAGGCTCAAGACCGTTCCGAATTTCTCTGCAAACCAGTTGGAAAGCAAGATAGTGGGAGCGAGGATGAGGGGGGTAGTGTAGAGAAGGCCGTTGATTATGAAGATCAGGTACATCTGCCAAAGGGATGTTGCAAAGTAGCAGCATATGTAGCAGATTGCGCTTCCGGCTATGCAAACGCTCAAAAGCAGCCTGGTATTAATCTTTTCCAAAAGGTTTCCGGCCACTATGAGTATTATTACCGTTCCTATGAGCTGGAAGGTAACTATCAGCGAAACCTGATCCTGCTTTGCGTGGAAGGCAGCGCGAAGCGAGTGATAGAACTGCCCTCGGGTATTTCCCTCCAGACCGTCTCCTATAAATTCCAATAGGCAGCATCCTACCCAAATCAGCCATGGCTTGTATTTATGGGTATTGGGGGGAAGGGATTGTTTTTGAACTGTAGAACTGTTAGAATTAAAGCTTCCATTGGAATCGGCCTTTGGAACTCCGATTTCTGTGGTAGTTTCCATTTTTTCTTAGTTACTCCTTGTAGTAGGGGCTGAAAGACAGTTCGCACCTGTCTTTCATGAGGCGAAGTGAGCCTCGTATCAACAGGGTACTATGTGCCCTGTACATTTTTTTTGCACTCTAAATTCGCTCAATGGTACCCAAAAATAAATTTTCCGCCCTCTTTTCTGTATACTTTCTAATTAAGAAACCGGTTTTGAATTGGAGCATTTTGGGTGAAGACAAAGTAGAAAAAAGCCAGATGTGGCTGTACCACCTGAGCATGAAAGTAGTGGGAGGGGTAGCTCAGAAGTGGTTCACCCCCTGCATAAGAGGGGAAGAAAACATACCGGAAACCGGAAGCGCAATTTTAGCTTCAAACCATTTGGCCGTCATAGATGACGCCGTAATTCCAATTACGGTTAAGCACAGAGATGTGCACTTTATGGGGAAGATGGAATACTTTGTGGGCAAGGGCGTAAAAGGGAAGCTAACCCGCTTCTTTTTTACCAATGTTGGAGTTTTTCCTGTAGACAGATCCGGTGGGAAAGGCGCGGAAAGCGGGCTTGTGACGGCAAAAGAGGTGCTTGAAAAAGGGGAAATATTTGGAATACACCCCGAAGGAACCCGAAGCCCCGACGGAAAGTTATACAAGGGCCATACGGGGGTGGCGAAGCTAGCTTTTGAAACCGGATCTCCTGTAGTTCCGGTAGCCCTGTGGGGAACCAACATCAGCCAACCTATAGGCGTGGTCTTCCCCCACCGCTTTCCTGTAGCCGTTTCCTATGGGCGCCCTATAGAAGTGCCTAAATTAAGGCCTGAAGAAATTACTTACGAAAAGCTGCGCGACCTGACCGATGAAATAATGAGAAAGATTATGATCCTGAGCGGCCAGGAGTATGTGGATATGTATGCCCAGGAGAGAAAAAGGCAGCTTCAAGAAGAAAAGCTCATCGAGGAAGAAAAGCTGCGCGACCTTCCCGAGTAGGAAGGTCTTCTTTTGGAATAAACAGGCTCAAGGCATTTTTCAAAAACTCTTCCCCCCCTCTTGCGAGGTTTAAATCCGTGCAGCATTCGTCGAGTGCCAAAAAAGCCTTTGAACACAGTTTTTTTATCCTTTCGTGGCTCTTTTTTACAGCTCCGCAACTTTCAAACATGCTTATCACTTCATCCTCTTTTCCCTTCAGATCTTCATTTTTGTAGAGAAAAATCAAATCATTTCTGTCTTTAAGGGAAAGAAGCGAAAGGGCATCTGCCAAAAGGAATGTCCTTTTCTTTTCCCTTATGTCTCCCCCCCTGGGTTTAGATCCTCCTTTTAAATCAAGAAGGTCGTCGGAAATTTGAAATGCCACCCCCAGGGGGCTGCCTATTTTTTCCCCCCACTTTTCCGCTTTTTTTTCTTCCCTTCCCGCTTCCAGGAAGCCAAGGCAGATAGGGGCTATGGCTGTGTAACTTGCGGTTTTGTAAAGATAAATGCTTTCTATCGCCCGCTCCAGGTTTTTGGGGTCTTCAAGGCGCACGGAGGGAGAGTTAATGTCTAAAATTTGCCCCTTTTCCACCTGCATCTGCATTCTGCAAAAAGCCCTTATTGACGCCGGGCCGTTGGATCCCATTTCCGATTGGAGCAGGGCTTCTACGCTTGCCGAGGCCAAAAAATCCCCGAGCATAATAGCCATGGCGTCTGCCGATTCAAAATTGAAAGTGGAAGAAGAAAGGGAGGAGAAGAAGGCCTTGCGGCTTGAAGGGCGGCCCCTTCTGACTTCTGATTTATCTACAATATCGTCATGCACCAGGGCCGCAGCCTGGAAAATCTCTATGGCGCAGGCCGCTTCCACCCCACCCTCTTTTCCCGCGCAAAGGCAGGAAGCCATTTCCAAAATTGCCCTTAGCCTTTTCCCTCCCATGAGAGCTTCAAACGCCTGGATGTCAAAAAGGGATGCCGCCTCTTTTAAAGGGCCGTCTAAAGAGGGAAAGCGGGGAATGGAAAATAATTTTTTCATTCTGCCTTCCACGTTGTATTTGGAGATTTCAAGCCAGGAGGCAAAATCCTGAGATGTAGGAAGAGGGAAAGTGGAATCCATATTTTAAATGTTACAGTCAGGGCGTGGCAAAGAATTGCCAGAAAAGTGGAATAAAAATAAAACCAATTTTGTTTTACACTCGGCTAAGGCTTTTTACAGGAAGGTAGGTGCTCTAGATGCCCCTGATGCCGCAATCAGATGAATTTGAAGAAAAATATGACGAGTCTGATGAGGATGACGGCGAGATCGAGATAGGAAAGGGAAGAGACCTCCCGTCTCACGAACATTTAGACAAAGTAGCCGGGGCCAGCGCCGACCCCGTCAAGGACTACTTGAAGCAAATAGGAAGGGTTTCGCTTCTCACGGCAGATGAAGAAAAGGATCTGTCCGAAAGGATAGAAGCCGGACTTTATGCCCAGCATATTTTGGACACTGCCAAAGAAGGGGAACTGTCATTTGAATACAGAAGAGAGCTTCAGAGGGCTGCAAATGATGGAAGAAAGGCCAAAGATCACCTTCTGGAGGCAAATCTGAGGCTCGTAGTTTCTCTCGCCAAGCGTTACATAGGCAGGGGCATGCACTTCCTGGATCTCATCCAGGAAGGAAATCTGGGCCTCATAAGGGCCGTTGAAAAGTT
This sequence comes from Aeriscardovia sp., assembly GCA_017413255.1. Taxonomy (GTDB): domain Bacteria; phylum Actinomycetota; class Actinomycetes; order Actinomycetales; family Bifidobacteriaceae; genus RGIG1476. The sequence goes on from JAFPUC010000008.1 coordinate 114,946, forward strand.
TGACTATACAAAGGGCTTCAAGTTCTCCACCTACGCCACCTGGTGGATAAGGCAGGCGATTACCAGGGCCATGGCTGACCAGGCCAGGACCATAAGGGTGCCTGTACACATGGTAGAGGTCATAAACAAGCTCTCCAGAATCCAAAGAAGAATGCTCCAGGATTTGGGAAGGGAGCCTACCACAGAAGAGCTGGCAAACGAGCTCAATATGCCTATCGAAAAAGTGGAAGAAGTGCAAAAGTACGGAAGAGAGCCCATTTCCCTCCACACTCCTTTGGGAGAGGAAGGGGATTCTGAATTCGGAGACCTCATAGAAGACACAGACGCCATAAGCCCCCAAGACGCCGTTGCCTTCTCCATCCTTCAAGAAGAGTTCAGGCAGGTGCTCGACACCTTAAGCCCGCGGGAAGCCGGGGTTATAAAAATGCGTTACGGCCTGGAAGACGGCCAGCCCAAAACTTTAGACGATATAGGCAGGATTTACGGCGTTACCCGCGAGCGCATAAGGCAGATAGAGTCGAAGACCATGAGTAAGCTCCGTCATCCTTCGCGTTCCAAGGCACTCATGGACTTTTTGGATAACTGATATTTCTCCGTTTGGAGGGAGGCGCGCCTCCCTCTTTTTTTTTGCCTTCTTTAACCTAAAAGCCCGGAAAAAAGAACAAAAACTTTCAAATCTCCCTCAGTTTTTGGAAAAGAGCCTAATTGGACTTGGAAGAGGAACCGGACTCGCTGGAAGAGGAAGAAGAAGAGGACTTATTTTGCGAAGAAGACTGGGTGGAAGAGGAAGAAGAAGAGGGGCTCTGGCAGTAAACAGTGATGGTAGATCCCGAATCCACGCTCCCTCCCGATGTCGACAAACTCTCTCCGCTTGGAGCCTGAAGGTTTTCAACCGTCCAGCTCTCCTGTGCATTTTGCGGAACCAATTTCACCTTGAGGCCCAGCGCCTGCAGAGCATTTTTCACAACCGAAAGGGCTTCTCCCCTCAGCTGGGAAGGGATGGTCACTTTCTGGGGCCCTTCTGAAATATTTAGGGTAATGGTGGCGCCCTGGGAAACTACGCTTCCCGCCGCGGGCGAAGTGCTGACCACCTTCCCCTTGGCAACTGAAGCGCTGCTTACCTGTTTTATGGAGATATTAAACCCGTCCTGAGAAAGCGTAGTCTGGGCATCTCCCTCGCTCTTTCCGACAAGGTTTGGCACCGTAGTCTGCCCGCTGGAAATGTAAAGGGTGACCTTCGTCCCTTCAGATTGGCTGCTTCCCGCCGCGGGCGAAGTTCCTGTCACGTGGTCTTTTGGAATGGTGGGTGAATTTTGCACTTCCACCGACCCCACCGAGAAGCCTGACACGCTCAGGCTTTGCTCGGCTTGCTGCTCTGTCATGCCCACAACGTTGGGGATTTGGGCAGTCGCCGGGCCTGCAGAGAACCATACAGTTACCGTGCTTCCCTTTATCACGCTCTGCCCGGAGGCAGGATCTTGCTTTATTACGTTCCCCTTAGGCTGATCGGTGGCGGTGTCCAACTCGGCCTGAAACTTTAAGCCCACGCTGCTCAGGCTTTGCTCGGCTTGCTGCTCTGTCATGCCGTTTTGAATGGAAGGGACGGTGACGTACTGGGGGCGGGTGGAAAAGTATATCCACGCCCCCACCCCGCAACAGGCGGCCAGTATACACAAAATCAGCCACACTTTCCACGCCTTATGCTTCTTTTTGACAACCGCCCTTCCGGATCCAAAGTCTCCCTCATAAGCGGATGCGGGTGAAGAATAGCCTGAAGGGGGAACCGAGGAGGGAGGCATGGCCACCATGGTCTTTTCGGCATCCGTCGAAGGCTTGTGGAGGTCGGAAAGCGGGTTGTAGTCTTCCACCGAGGCTTTTTGCCCGCTTAAAATCGCCTGCACGTCCCTCTTAAACTCGGCCGCCGTGCTGTAGCGGTTCTGCCTGTCTTTGGTCATGGCCTTGGCCACAACCGAATCCCAAATCTTTGGAAGCCCGGGAATGATGGAGCTGGGGGGGACGGCAACCTGTGAAACGTGCTGGTAGGCTATGGCCACAGGAGAGTCTCCCGAAAACGGGGGACGCCCCGTCAGCATTTCATAGAGCACGCATCCTGCAGAATAGAGGTCGGAACGCATGTCTATGTTCTCGCCCTTTGCCTGCTCGGGGGAAAGGTACTGAGCCGTGCCCACCACCCCCTGGGACTGGGTCATGGTGGTAGCCGAATCATCTAGAGCGCGGGCTATGCCAAAGTCCATGACCTTTACCACGCCCTGCTCGCTTACCATGACGTTGCTGGGCTTGATGTCTCTGTGGATAATCCCCATTTTGTGGGAGTACTCAAGGGCGTTTAGGATCCCAATTATGATTTGTCCCGCATCGGTAGGAGAGAGCGCCCCGTTTTCCCTTATTATTTCCCTAAGAGTTTGGCCCTTTACATACTCCATGATGATGTAGGGGATTTTTTCCTTTTCCCCATCAGGACCTTCTGCTTCTTCTTCTCCCGTATCGTATATGGAAACAATATTGGGATTGTTAAGCTGGGCTACGGATCTGGCCTCCTTGCGAAATCTTGCCAAAAAAACCTGATCATTGGCAAGGTTGGGACGCAAAATCTTTATGGCCACCTGTCTGCTCAGGCGAGTATCGGTGCCTATATGCACCTCGGCCATGCCGCCATGGCCTATTACCGGCCCTACGGTGTAACGGCCCTGAGCCAGGCTCTGGGGAGTGAATTGGCTCATTTGAAACTCTCTTTCTCAAATCCGGTAAAACCGGTTGAAGGAAGGATGCCCTCCATAAGTCTGTATGCCTTCATGGCATCCGTATGTATGTAGTACTTTACCGGGTGGGGATAGCTGCAAACTTTCCTTGGTATCACTTTGTTTTTGATATCCTCCAAGATATGGTCTATGTCGTTTGCCACATCCAAAGCGCTCCGGGGCCTGTGGGCAGGGTTTTTCTCTAACATAACCATAACATAACTAGCCAATTCCTCAGGGATGTCGAAAGGAAGGCTCGGAACGGGATCGTTGACCTGGGCGGCGGCAATATCTACAGGGGCCGTCCCGGTAAAGGGCCGGTGGCCGCTAAGGCCTTCATAGAGCACGATTCCCAAGGAATATATATCGCTTTGAGGCAGGGGCTTTAATCCCCTTGCCTGCTCGGGGGAGATGTACTGGGCCGTTCCCACTACCCTTCCGGCCTGGGTAATCTGGGCCTGATCGGCAGAGTAGCTCACTCCAAAATCGGTTATTTTTACTTTTCCTTCCGGGCTTACCATGATATTGGCAGGCTTTATGTCGCGGTGGATTACGCCGTTTTTATGCGCCACATATAATCCTTTGGCGACCTGGGAAATGAGGGGGAGAAGCTTTTTGGGGGGGATTTTTCCCGCCTCCTTATAGATTTGGGCAAGAGAAGGCCATGGAATGTATTCCATTATCAAAAAGCCCATGCCGTTGTTTTCGTAGTAGTCAAAAAGGGCTGCTATGGCGGGGTGGGCAAGGTAGGCGGAGTTTTTGGCCTCTATCCTCATTCTTTCCAGCCTCGACGAATTTTCTTCCAAGTCGCTTCTAAGGGCTTTTACCGCCACTTCCCTTTTTGCCCCAAGATCATACGCCTTCCACACTTCTCCCATGCCGCCCTGCGCCACGCGCTTTTCAAGCCTGTAGCGGCTATGGATGATTTGCCCCTCAATCAGCTTCATTTTTCAGCCTCTTTTATTACGCTTCCCATTATGGAAGCAGCTTGGGCGGATGTAGAATTTTGCAGCATTACCGCCACTACCGTGTCCGGATTTGAAGTGGAAAAGCCGGCAGCCAATGAATCGCTGCGATCGGCCTGGGATTGATCTTTAACCTGGGCCATGACGGAGGCCACGGGCCCCAAAGAGGCATCTTGCACCTTCGTCAGATTTTCCATCATGGCCTTAATCTGTGCCGCCTGCGAGGAGGTGAGGGGGGAAGAGAGGCGGGAAGGTGTGGAGGAAGAGAGGACCTGGAGGTCCGAAGAAAGGGTCCTTTTCACTAGTTCAGGCTTCATAATGCTTCCGCCGTCGGCTACCGCCCCTACCATCATGGCTTCCTGAATGAGGCTAACCTTTTCCCCGCCTTCCCCGGCCCCCGCCAAGGCCAGATTTTGCGCATCGCTCACATTTCCCAAAGACGATGCGGAAGAAAGCAGAGCCTGTCCGCTTCCCTTTTCCCCGCAAATGTGGATCGGCGATCCAAATCCAAATGAGGCGGCTTCTTTTTCCAAAGCCTGAGCTCCAAATTTCTGGGCAAGGATCGCAAATGCGGTAGAAGAAGAATAGGAAAAGGCCGTGGAAAGATCCATTTTGTTTTGCATGCTGTATCCGGGGTAATAGACGCTGTTTGCTATCACCATTCCGGAAGGGAGCTTAAAAGTTGAAGGAGCCGACACCTCGTCTGTAGGTTTCATCCCTTTTTGTAAGGCAAGGGAGGAAGTGAGGATGTTAAAAGTGGATCCAGGGTTTATGAGGTACTGGGTGGCCAAGTCCGCAAGGAGGCCTTCCTGGGAGTAGGAAGAGTAGAGGGAGCGGGCCTGCTGGGAATTGTGGGTGGCAAGAAGGTTGGGGTCGTAACTGGGGGAGGAAGCCAAAGTCAAAATAGCACCGGTTTTGGCATCCAACACTACAATGGCTCCCGTTTTTCCTTTAAGAAGGGAATAGGAATACTCCTGGAGGGGGGCCTGGATATTGGTTTCCACATTCACCCCCCCCTCTTCCTGGCCTTCAAAGATGGATTCAAACTTTTGCTGCCATATGCTCCCATTTCCATTGGTCAGCACTTTGTCGTAACTCATCTCCACTCCCTGGCTGGGAGGGGCGGCTATGGAGAAAAAGCCAGTCACCGGCGCAAAAGCTTCCCCTTGGGGGTAAGAACGCTGATAGTTAAAAGAATCATTGCTCTTCTGGCTTAGAGCCAAAATCTGCCCTCCCGACGACAAGATCTCCCCCCTTGCCATTCCTACCTCATGGTAAAAGGCCGCCGTATTTTCCGGGTTTGCATCCAGCGCGGGAGCGTAAATGATGGACCAAAAGAAGGTAGAGCAGGTAATGATGAGAAACAGCACTAAAACAGCAATGAAAAGCTGGCGCATGGACTTGTTCACCTTGACCTCCTAAGAGCTGAAAGGTCTAAAAGCCCGGTTCCGTTTTCACTGCTAACGGGCCTGGGAGATTTATCTATAACCAAAAGGAGCATTAAAATCATCCAGTCGGCCGTAAGGCTAGACCCTCCGGACGCCAGGAAAGGCATCGTAAGGCCGGTAAGGGGAAGAACAAGGGTAATTCCTCCGGCTATTGTGAAAATTTGGAAAGCCAGGGAAAAAACCAGGCCTGAGGCAAGGAGCTTGCCAAAACCGTCCTCCGTCCTCATGGCTATGACAAACCCCGCCGTTATGAGGCATAGGTACATCAAAAGCAAAAGGCAGATTCCCACAAACCCCATCTGCTCGGTGAGTGAGGAATAGATAAAGTCCGAATTTGCAAAAGGGGTAATGGCAGGATAGCCCTCTCCAAAGCCCGTTCCAAAAAGGCCTCCGGCGCCCAATGCAAACAGGCCCTGAACGATCTGGTAGGAGCTGCCGTAGGAACGGGTGTAAAGCTGCTTGGAGAAGGGATGGAGCCAAATGTCGATGCGGGAGGAAAAAGTGGGAAACAGCCCTGCGGAGGCAAAAAAGAGAATGGCAAAGGCCGCAACTCCGCACAGCACCCATATTTTCTTTTTGCTGGCTACATATACCATGCCCGTAAAGAGGGCAAAAAACATCAGGCAAATCCCAAGATCCCCTTCCGCCACTAAGATTATGGCCACAAGGATCCACACAGCTGCCAGCGGCCCCGCGTCTTTTAGCCTGGGAAGCCTGCCTTTGCCGATTTTGGACTTTTCCTGGAATTTATTTCTGTGGGTAAAAAGGTAGGAGGCAAAAAAGATCGCTAAAAACAGTTTCGCAAATTCGCACGGCTGCCAGGAAAAGCCCCCGAATTTCACCCACACTTTCGCTCCATTCACCCTTTCTCCAATTCCCGGAACCAGAGGAAGGGCTAAAAGGATTAGTCCTATTGCCATAAGAGCGTAAGAGAGGCGCCGAAGCTTTCTGTAGTCAGCAAAGAAGGCTACGAGGAAAGAAGAAAGGGCTAAGGCCACCGCCAGCCAAATCATCTGCCTTAAACCGAAATCGGTGGCAGATCCGTTCTGAGCGTATTCGAGGTCAATCCTTGTAATTTGGGTTACGCCAATCAAAGAAAGCAGGAGCCCTACAGGCACTATCGCCTTTATGCTGTTTGGGATCTTTTTGTCCACAAGGACGGTCAAAAGGATGGCAAGAGCGCAGTCAATGCCTCCGGCAAGAAGGTAGGGCCATGGAATTTTTCCTGCCAGCTTCAGCATCATAGATGAAAAAGCCAGGCATCCTACAAACAGGGCAAAGAGGGTAAGGTATATCCTCCTGCCCTTGGAGGGGCTTTTTACCTGTCTGGAAGACTTCCTCATTTTTGCGCTCCCCCTGTTTTCAGCTCGTCGGCTTTCTGAAGGGCTTGAGAAAGGGAAGAAACGTGAATGCCGTTTTGAAGTTGTTGGCGGAGGGAAGGGGGAAGAGAAGATGCGCTCACACCCGTGGACTGCTCAAGGTGAGAAAGCCTGATTCCTAAAATATTCGTAGATACCCCCTTGTAAACCGCCACATAGCCTTCCCATTCACCGAGATAGTACTGCGTCTGACTCCAGTAAAAAAGGTACCCTCCTATGGAGAGTATTGTAGCGAGGCAAAGGCATAAAAATATCCAAACTGCCGTCTTCCACCGCTTGCGCCTTTTACGCCCTTCCTGGACTACCTTTTTGCCATACTGCTCCAAAACTTCGGCATCTACAGGATCTGCAGGGTTTAAATTCTTTCCGCTTACTATGGGAATTTCAGCCGTATCCACCGGGGGCTCTTCAAAGGAAGGCGTATTTCCCTTAACTGTTTGCGCTTTCTCTTCTTCTTCCCCTTCGCGCAAAAGATCGCTGGCTCTCTTTAAGGGAGAATCTTCTTCTATGAGCGGGGGGGCGATCTCCACCTTTTTGCGCGTGGTTTCAATTATTGACTGCAGGCTCTCTTCTACGGCTCCCGCTATTAAGGCAGGGCCTTGCGGCGCCGGCCCCCGAAAGCAATCTGCCACCACCGCCGTAACGTTGTCGGAACTGCCGGCCTTTAAGGCCATGTTTACAAGGGTTTGGGCGCACAGTTCTTTATCTGCAATTTTTTGCAAGGTGTCTTTTATGGTTTCGTCTTCCAACGATCCCGACAGACCGTCTGAACAAAGAAGGCACCTGTCTCCTGCCCTGGCTTTTCTAACGCAAATATCGGGAAGGGGATTGATGTTGAAGTCCCCCACTACCCTCATTACAACGTTTTTTTGAGGATGGATTTTTGCCTCTTCTTCACTCAGAATGGAGGAATCTATAAGATACTGCACGTAACTGTGATCATGAGTAAGGCGGATCAGTTTCCCGTCCTGAAGAAGGTAAACCCTAGAGTCTCCTATATGTGCCAGCACCCAGTAGTCATTTATTAAAAGCAGGGCGTCTACGGTAGTTCCCATGCCGGAAAGCGCCTTTTCCTTAGATGCCTTTCCCACTATGGCGTCATGGGCAAGAAGAATGCTCTTTTCCACCGCCCTGCATACCGCCTCTACATTGTGCCTGAAGGCTTTGGGGTGCTCCAGATGGCTTAGGGTTCTAATAGCTATGGTGGAAGCCGTGGCGCCGCCTGCATGCCCCCCCATGCCGTCCGCCACAGCAGCCAAAGTGGTTCCTGCGAACCCGGAATCTTGATTATCCTTTCTCACGTAGCCCTTGTCGCTTACAAGGGAGGAAGAGAGGTGCAGTTCCATCTCTACCTCAGCTCAAACGATGTAGCCCCCAGGCGTATAAGCTGCCCGGGTTTTATTATGACGGGTCCGGCAATTTGTTTTTCATCCAAATAAGTTCCATTGGTAGATCCCAGATCTTCTAGAACCCATTCCCCTTTTTTGCTTTTGTATATTCTGGCGTGGTGTGAAGAAATAAATTGATCCGGTACGACGATGGAATTATCCGGAGCCCTGCCTACGGTGCAAGAAGGAGGGAGGGGGAAAGTCATACCCGCCTTCTGTCCGTCCACTATAACGAGAACGGTGGTGTCGCTGCGGGAAGGGGAGACGGGAGAAGGGGAGGGGGGGACGTGCGTCACCAAGGAAACGATGGAAGTTTGAGTAACGGAAGAAGGGCTGGAGGGGCGCGCCGAAGAGGAAGAAGAAAAGGCAGATCTGTCCCTAGCTTCCTTCATTTGTTTTTTCCTCTTTCTTATCCATTTGTCTCTGGAGGGCAAGAAAGCAGACACATCTTTGTGCAGAGAGCGAACTGCGAGCCATGCGAAAAGTATCAGCGCAAGAATGAAGCTGTATTTTAGAACCGCATATGTCAATTCGGTCATAAGAAAGCCTTAAATCCCAATCAGGACCTCGGCTCGGAGGAAGCCCAGAATACGATTCTGGTCCTGCCTATGGTAATCGTGTTGCCGTCTATTAAAGTGGCCGCGGGCACGAGGTGGCCTTCTACATACACTCCGTTGGTAGAGTGCAAATCCCTGGCTACAACTCCCCTGGGAGTAATGGTGATTTCAAGATGCTTTCTTGAAATTCCGGGATCATCTATGACTATGTCACAGTCAGATCCTCTTCCGATTATGGTTTTTGCTGCAGTGAGCAAGTACTGGCGTCCGGAAATTTCCAGCACAGGAAAATCTTTTGCTTCATTTCTATTGGTAACGGGTGCGGCATTGCCCTGCACGGTTTCGCTTGTCAGCCTGAACTCGCCCTTGGAAATATCAAGATTTTCCTCAAATATCACCGTCACAGGGCCTTCGAAGCTATAGGATTGGTTGGTTGCATATTTAGTCAGCCCATCGGCCAGCTCGTTTGCCAAGGATTCAGATCCCCACTCTTCTATCTTGTCGAAATCCGGAGTGCTTAGCTCGAACCTGTATTCATTTGGAACTACGGTTCTATTTTGGGAAATCACCCTAGCTTTGGAATCTATTTCTTTTTCGAGCGCACCTGACAGATCAACAGGCTGCAGATCTTTTGATCCGAACCGGGAAAACACCCCGTTGACCCCGCGCTCAACGTGTTTTTCAAACCTATCGAGTATGCTCATCCGACCTCACTTGTTCATTTAATAGTCTAACAAGGGGAACTAAAAAATTTACACTCTCTCTTTCACGGCTTTTGTTTCTTCTTTCTTTTGCTTTTTCTTCAACCTCCTCAAAACATACATTTGGAGGGGCAGGGTCATCAAAGCCGTGCACAGCATCGCCACCGGCTGCGACATGGCTATTCCCAAGAAGTGGAAGAAGTGGGGAAGTATGAGTAAGGCCGGTATAAAGAAAATGCAGTTGTTGCCCAGGCCCACAATGGAGGCTATTACGACATATCCCAAATTTTGCTGCATCATATTTGACATCACTACATAAGCGTTTAGCCAAAAATCTATGCACTGCAACCTCAGAGCGAGGGCTCCGTATGACACCACTTTGGAATTATCTATGAAAATTCCCACTATCTGGGGAGCAAATATGAATTCCAGAATGCATATGATTACAAGGAGGATAAACGAAGCTACCAAAATGAGGTTGTAGCCTTTTAAGACCCTATCGTATTTTTTCGCCCCGTAGTTGTATCCGCAAACCGGCTGATACCCCTGTCCTATTCCGACCTGGATGACATTTCCAAAGTTGATAATTCTTCCCACTATTGTCATGGCGCTTATAGCGACGGCTCCGTATCCTGCGGAAACCACATTTAGCAGATCGGAAGAGACAGCGAAAAGACCGTTTCTTATAAAGCTCGGGAAGCCCACTGAGAAGATTTCTTTCCACATCGTCCCGTTGAAGGAAATCATCTTTACACTGAGCTTGGCTGTAGCCTTCTTTATATAAATCCAAAGCATTATCACAAAGCTTATAGCCTGGGCTATGGCGGTTGCTACTCCAGCTCCAAACACTCCCAAGTGCATTGCAAACATAAATACCGGCTCAATGGCGGCGTTTACAACTACTCCTGCGATCATGGCGATCATAGATTCGGTGGGGTAACCTTGAAACCTCATGGCAGGATTTAGAACGTAGGTTGCGCAGAAGAGGGGAGCTATCCAGAGCAGGGGCTGGAGGTACTGCCTGGCCAAGGGGTCGACTGAAGGGGTGGACCCCAGGAGGTGGATGAGGGGGGTTTGAAACATCAGCCCCAGCCCACCCAAAATTATTCCCAAAACAATCGATCCGAAGAGGGCGGTGGAAATCAGTTGCTCAGCCTTTTTTATGTTCTTCTTTCCGAGTTCTACAGATACCCTGTTGCCTGCCCCTATCCCCAAAAGCAAACCAAATGCCTGTATGACGACTATTACGGGCATGCATACGCCTTCGGCAGCGCTGGCTGCTGCGCCCATCGATCCCACGTAGAAAGCGTCTACAAGGCTGTAACTGATACCCACGACATTGGAAACTACCGATGGGATCGCCATCTTCGTTATAAGTCTTCCCAGCGGGGCCTGGGTCATTTCAATATATTTTTTATCCTGCATCAAAGGGCTTCTTGGTGTGATTTATGCGAGTATTTGTATGAGATAATTCAAATGTAGGATTTTACTTATCCGATGAGACATCGGCTTCGTATAAAAGGTGGGCCCATGTTTTCTGCTCTGCAAAATCTGCCGTCTACGGGCCGTTTTGCTCCAAGCCCTACAGGAAAACTCCATATAGGAAACGTTTACACGGCCCTGGGCGCGTACTTAAGCACGAGGCGCTTTCCCCATTCGCACTTCATTCTCAGGATTGAAGATCTCGACACTTCCAAAGATGCCCGTAAAGAAAGCGAAAAGATAATAGAGAACCTTGAGTGGCTGGGGTTTGACTGGGATGAACTGGTGTTTCAGTCCCAAAGGCTAGAGATCTACAGGGAGGCCTTAAAAGAAATTCGGGATATCAATCCCGAAGATCCCCTCCTCTACCCCTGCTCCTGTTCAAGAAGGGAGATTTGCGCCCAAAGCCTGGCAGATCCCATAGACGGGATGAGGGTCTATAAGGGAAAATGCAGGAAAAATCCCCCCTCTTCGTCCCGGGGATGCTCTATCAGGCTGAAAGTTCAGCGCGGCGGGGAAAAAAGGATTGAAGTAAGGGACTTTATTTTCGGCCCCCGTATTTTTGACCTTGAAAGGCAGATAGGAGATGCGGTCCTGAAGAGAAGGGACGGGCAGTTTACCTACCAGCTGGCCGTGGCCGTAGATGACGGGGTTGAGGGGATAGGGCAGGTGGTAAGGGGAAGGGACCTTCTCAAAAGCAGCGCCCTGCAGATTTATATCCGCAGACTTTTGGGCCTTAAGGACCTCAGGTTTGCCCATCTGCCTCTGATTTTAGAAAATGGAGGCGTAAAGATGAGCAAAAGCCGGGGATCTGCCGACGTGTCCCTGCTTAGAGAGTGGGGAGCCTCGCCTGAACAGATCATCGGTTTTTGTGCATGGCTTATGAACCTGTACCCCGCCCCGCAGCCGGTGCCTATGGGAATAGAGGAGTGCGTAAAGCTCTTTTCTTACAAGAAAGTAAAATTTGGTCCCAACAGGCTGAAGGACAGAGAGCTTCCGGCCTACTTTTCCGATCCTCACTGGTGGAAGGGAAGCGGGGGCAGTTACAGAAAGATTGAATATGGCATATATGGATAACAAGGATCTTGCCAATACGCAGATATCCGAAAGAAGGGAAAAGGAAATAGCCGAGGCCGTTTCCAAGGTGATGGAAGCTGTAGATGCCGCAGCGAAGGGAAGGTCGGTTCGCGTGATAGCTGCCACAAAGACCCGCGACGTGGGAGAAGTGATGGCTGCTATAAGGGGCGGCATAAAAGTTATAGGCGAAAACAGGGTCCAGGAGCTGGAAGAAAAGATGCCCATTATATCGGCTGAGTGCCAGAAGGCAGGCATTTGCATTTCCGCCCACCTTATAGGTCAACTCCAAAAAAACAAAATCGCCAAGGTCCTTCCTTTTGTGGACTGCATAGAAAGCGTGGAGAGTTTTGACAAGGCGCAGGAAATTTCAGAGAGGGTTCCTGCAGGCAAGCTTTTTGATATCTACCTTGAAGTCAACGAATCGGGCGAAGAGAGCAAAAGCGGATGCAGGCACGAGGAAGCTTTCGATTACGCCAGATCCATTGCCTCGCTGCCCGGCCTTAGACTTGCCGGCCTAATGACTGTGGCAGATCCTACCGACGGCAGGGCTTGCTTTGAAAGGCTCAGGGCTCTTAGGGACAAAATCTGTGCAGAAGTTGACACCTGCCAGAGACTTTCCATGGGCATGAGCGGAGACTTTGCGGAAGCCATAGCTTGCGGAGCGACCGATGTCAGGATTGGAACAGCGATATTTGGAGAGAGAAGCTTTAAATGAAGGTGGCGCGATTCACCAAAGATGAAGATCTGCCCGAATACGGATTTGTCCAGGAGGAAAAGGGAAAGAAAATTATAGCCGTCCTCTCAGGAAATCCCTTTGCGGGAGATATGGACCTGTCGGGGGAGAGAGTGGATCTATCGGAAGTTCGCCTCTTAGCCCCCAACTTTCCGCTAAAAATCTTTTGCTGTGATGACTTCATGGATTTTTACTTGAAGCCTGCCACCTGCGCAATGGGCCCTGACGACGTTTTAAGCATTCCCGATTGGAGTCGTGGAATAGAAGTAAGGCCGGGGATTGGAATAATTATCTCCACCCCAACAAGAAACTGCCCCATTTCTGAAGTGGAAAAGCATATTTTGGGGATGACCTGCATTTTGGATTCTACGGCCCTTTCGGATAGAAGCCATGTATGCAATACGGCTTTCGATGATTCTTTGGCCGTAGGTCCGTGGATTGAAACAAAAATAGATCCTGACGCGCGCCTGACACTTGGGAAGGAAAAGTTGGAAAGCATACGCAACCTTTTAAAGTGCGCGCTTAAAAACATCTCGTTTATTTCTTCCTTTTCAACTTTACTTCCCGGAGACATGGTGGCGGTAAGAAGCCAAAATAAGCAGATCTTTGAGCTGCCTGGCGAGGCGATGACAAAGATCGGGGGAGTAGGGTATCTGCGCTCCTTTGTTCGCAGGGAAGTTCCATAAAACCAAATAGCTCAAAACCCAAAAAGGGCCCTCTCTTACAGCCGCCGCCGGCGCATTTATTTTCGGTGGCCGGTTTGCTGTTTCCACTGGGAAATCTAATATTTAAAGGATTAAGATTTTTCTTCCTCATTCATGCGTAAAATTTTATTCGCGCTCCATTGTCACTTAAGAGCTGTCTTTCGTTTAGACCCGTCTATGCCGTAATGGCAGTGAAGAGTGTAAATAGAAGGTGATATCAATGGCGAATCATAAAGCTCCCAAAAAGATGGGAAAGCTGGGAGTAGAAGTAGTTCCGGGACTGGCCGGCCTCGGAACAATGGCCGTCATGGCCCGGCCTCCTTTGCTGATACAGTAAAAGCTCAGCAGGGTTTACAATCGGGGGGTGCACTAGCAAAAATCCCCAACCCCCCAAGAACTTCTGCCTTTCAGCAGCAGCTGAAGACAGTTGAAACCGTAATAAGCACCGACGGGCTGTCCCAAGACCTAGAGGGCACTTTAAACCAAAACAAACTTGAAAACGTTACAACAGTTTTACAGGCTACAGCCTCCTACTTGCAAAAGGCGCCCGGAAAAAATACATATGCGTCACGGTTCTCTCAAATTTCTTCCTTAGCAGGGGAGCAGAAAACTTCTCTTCCCCAAGAGCAGCAGGAGGGCATGAGAACCTCTCTCCGGAAAATTACGTCCCAACTGGAGCAGATAATAAGCGAAGAACTTAATAATCAGGAGAGCAATCTTAAAAATTTGCAAACCCAGATCTCTGATGCTCAAAAAACGGCCGCCACGGATGAAGGCAATTTAAAGGCGGACGACGCAGCTTATTTAAACTCCATCGCCGCACTAAAGAAGGCGGCATCTAGCGTGCTTGCAAATACCCAGAGCGCAAACACACAGCAAAGGGCAATGTGCCTCTGCACAAAGCAGGCTCTGCGCCGCTCAAGCCGTTGCAAACTACACTTCCCAGATCTATTCAGATGCCCAGGTAGCAAATGGGGAGCTGAAAGGGGCGGAAGCTGCCTCCAATCCCCAGGCAGCCGCCCCTTACCTTCAAAGCGCACTAAAGGAAGTTGAGAAGGCTAACCGGAACTCCCACTTTAGAATAGAGCAAATGGCAAATGCAGGTTTTGCCGCTGCAAGCCAGGCCGATGCCAGAATCGATCTCGACAGCGCGCAAATAGTCAAGATGGATATAGAAAACGCCTTGGATCAGATTACAGACTGGCAATCGGAAAATGAGGCTGCCACCAAGGCGCAGCTACTGGTAAGCGAACTTACTTCTGACATCGCTATTTCAAAAGATGCCTTGGGCGCTTACGGACAAATAAATGAGTTCAGATCTTCAACCGGTCTCCAGAGTGTTAGCTGAACCCTTTGCAGAAGGAGCAGCTTCTAAAGCCGCAGCCTACGGTGTAGAAAAAGTCCCGACCTCCAAGCCACTTGCCGGCACCGGTTCCGGCGCGCAAGATGTGGAAACAGCTTCGGCTATCTTCCCGGCGGGAGGCAACGTGGGCGGAAGCCATAAAGAAGATGAGGGAAAGAAGCGACAGGCGTTAAACCAGCTCCCCTTATAAAAAACTCCTCCATGCCGGAGAAGTTTTTTATAGGCATCCCCGGGAAGTTGTTACTTCTTTTCTCCATCCCCGCTTGAGTGGGTTCTAAAGAAGGGGAAGGGGCTTTCATTGTATACGGGCTCTATCTTGTAGGGGGTTCCTTTAAGGCAGGCCAAAACAGACCTGGAATTGAAGTCTCTTCCTTCTACAGTCGCGATCCCATCGTCCAGGTTCACCGTGACCTTGCTGACGCTGGGCACTGCCTTTATGCGAGAGGTAACGGTGTCTACGCATCCCTGGCACTTCATGCCCGTTATTCGGAACTTCTTTTCCATTTCATTCTCCTTTTCCAAATCATTTAACAGGCTTTCAGGCCTTTAATTCCACTTTTTGGGCCTGTGGAAACGGCGCAGCCTCAGGGCGTTTAACACCACGCAAACCGAGCTCATGGACATGCACGCTGCTGAAATCATGGGGTTCAAAAGAGGCCCCCCAAAAATGTAGAGGATTCCAGCCGCTATGGGCACGCCTATGAGGTTGTAAAACAGGGCCCAAAACAGGTTTTCTTTGATATTGGTCATGGTAGCTTTGGAAAGATCTATTGCGGTTGGCACGCCCATAAGGTCCGACCTCATAAGCACCACATCTGCCGAAGAAATCGCCACGTCCGTTCCGGAACCTATAGCAATTCCCACATCCGCTTTGGAAAGGGCGGGGGCGTCGTTTATGCCGTCCCCCACCATTGCCACTTTCTCCCCTTCTTTTTGAAGGGAGGAGACGATGTCGATCTTTCCTTCGGGAAGAACCCCTGCAAAGACCCTGTCCACCCCGACCTGCTTAGCCACCCTCCTGGCCGTTCTCTCGTTGTCTCCGGTAATCATGACGGTTTTAATTCCCATTGACTTCAGGGCAGAGATGGCGGCCCGGCTTGTGGGTTTTACGGTGTCTTTCACGCCCATAACGGCCAGGAGGGAGGACTGGTCTGCAAGAAAGAGGAGGGTGCAGCCCTCGTCTGCCATTTTTTCTCCGGCCCTTTCCGCCTCCTCGGGCATCTTAATCCCGCCCTCTTTCATCAGGGCCAAGCTCCCTACAACGTAAGGCTTGCCTGAAATTCTGGCATAGACGCCTTTGCCGGATATGGCCTCGAATTCCTCGGGGTCTTCCAGTTCCTTCATGCCTCTTTTTTGGGCTTCTGCCGCCACGGCTTTTGCGATCGGGTGTTCGCTTCCGGATTCTGCGGAGGCAAAAATCTTCAGGATTTCTTCTTCGCTGAGTTCGGAAAAATTGCGGATCTCGCTCACCTCTGGCTTTCCGGAGGTTATAGTGCCGGTCTTGTCGAAGGCCACGGCGGTGAGCTTATAAGCCTTTTCGAGGCTTTCTCCCCCGCGTATCAGAATGCCTTCTTTGGCGCCCCTCCCGGTTCCAACCATTATGGCGGTGGGAGTTGCCAGGCCAAGAGCGCACGGGCAGGCTATAACGAGGACTGAAATTGCAACCGTAAGGCCGAAAAGCCAGTTCTGCCTTCCTACAAATATCCATAAGAGCGCCACGATGACGGCTATGGAGATGATGACGGGCACAAAGAAGCCGGAAATGGTATCTGCAAGGCGCGCGACCGGAATCTTTGCAGACTGCGCCTGCTCCACCAGAGAGATTATTTTCGAGAGCTCCCCGTCGGATGCGGATTTTTCCGCCTCCATGGTAAAGCTTCCCGAAGAATTGAGGCTGGCGCCTATAACTGCGTCCCCCGGGCCTTTTTCAATCAGAGAAGATTCGCCTGTGATCATAGATTCGTCCACCTGGGAGGATCCGGAAAGGATCTTGCCGTCGGTGGGCACCTTTTCTCCGGGCTTTACAAGGAGGATGTCTCCGGGCTTTACCTGGGCGAGGGGGACCTGCTTTTGCTCTCCGTTTTCAAGCAGCGTGGCCATGGAGGGGGAAAGATCCATGAGGCGGTTAATGGCCTCCCCGGCTTCTTTCTTGCTTCTGGTTTCAAAGAACTTGCCAAGCGTAACGAGGCAAAGGATTACGGCCCCCGATTCAAAATAGAGCTTTGAACTCCACTGCCTTTGCCCTGCAAGCACCAGGGCCGTAGCCACTATCGAGTAGACGAATGCGGTTCCGGAGCCCAGGAAGACCAAAGAGTCCATATTGGGATGCCCCTTTATGAGTGTGGAAAACCCTATGGCGTAAATCTTCCAGTTTATCCCCACTACCGCCGCGCAAAGCGCGAGCTGAACTACCGAGAAGGGAATGGGGGCCGAAAGCCAGTAAGGCAGAGGGCCGTAGAAGGCCATATAAAGCAGCAGCACGCACAGCCCCGCCGAAACCCAAAAGCGAATCTGGAGGTTTTTAAGCTCCCTTTTCTTTTCAGCCTTCTTTGCGGCCAGGGCCTTTGAGGCCTCCTCGATGGGTTTTGCCCCGTATCCTGCGTCTTTGACCTTTTTCTCTATGTCTTCTCCCGAAGCCATGGTCGGGTTGAAGATTACGTTCATTTTTTCGGTGGCCAGATTTACCGACACCGATCTGACGGCCGGAAGGGACCTTACGGCTTTTTCTATTGTCTGGGCGCATGAAGCGCATACCATTCCGGAAATTCCAAAAGTCTCCTGCTTTTCAGCATCCGCAGCCATTTTTCCCTCCTTTGCATCTGCACCTTTCAATTTCTCCGTCTTCATGGGCGCGGCTTATTTTTTCATCCAGCGCCTTCTTTATCTCCTCTGCATCCTTGGGGGAAAGGGGGCAGTTTTTTATAAGATTCAAAATCATCGCCTTCTGATCGCACAGGCAGGTCTCTTCGGCCAGCTTTTCCGTCCGCTCCTGCATGCACTCTCCCTGGCTCTTTTTTGCCCTGTATTCAAAGCATCCCCGTTTTTTTTCAGCTTCCGCAAATCCTTTTTTCACAAGGCGCGAGAGATAGGTTTTTACCGTGGAAGGAGACCAGCCGAATTTGTCGGCGCACTTGCCGCATATTTCCCTCGAGCAGGAAGGGCCCTGCCAAAGGAGGGCCATCACTTGCCATTCGCACCCTGAAATGGAGCATTTACAAGAAGTCACGGAAAAAATAATAACACATTTGTCTACATTTGTAGACAACCTTCTAGGAATAAATCGGGCCCCGGTCAAGTTATCTCTACTCAGAAGAAAGGCATGTTTATATGAGTGACGAAAAACTGACTAACTTATCGCAAAAGGTACTGGGGGATGCGATCCAGGACGCCTCTGCCGCGGGAAACCCTCAGGTCACCCCCCTGCACCTTCTAGACTCCCTTCTTAGGATGGACAACGGCCTGGTGAAGGGAATTTTGGAAGTCGTCAAGGCCGATCCCTCCTCCATCGGCACCCAGGCAAGAAGCGCCCTCGCCTCCCTTCCGAGAGCTACGGGCGGAAACGGCAACCCCACAGCCTCTCCGGCCTTGAACCAGGTTTTGACAGAAGCGGGCCAAATCATGGGGGGGCTTGATGACGAATACGTGTCTACAGAGCACCTTTTAGCCGCCCTCGCCGCCAGCCGGGACAAGGCGGGTGAGATACTCAGAAATGCAGGAGCCACAAAAGAAGCGATC
Source organism: Aeriscardovia sp. (assembly GCA_017413255.1). Taxonomy (GTDB): domain Bacteria; phylum Actinomycetota; class Actinomycetes; order Actinomycetales; family Bifidobacteriaceae; genus RGIG1476. The sequence continues at coordinate 133,237 of JAFPUC010000008.1, forward strand.
CTAAAAGCCCTGCCCGGCGTCAGGGGGGAAGGGCGCGTGACCAGCCCGGATGCCGAAGACAATTACAAGGCCCTTGAAAAGTACTCCACCGATCTTACAAAAGCAGCCTCCGAAGGGAAGCTGGACCCCGTTATAGGAAGAGACCAGGAGATAAGGCGCGTCATGCAGATTCTTTCGCGCCGCACCAAAAACAACCCCATACTCGTGGGCGAACCCGGAGTCGGAAAGACGGCGGTGGTGGAAGGGCTGGCCCAAAGGATTGTGGCCGGAGACGTTCCCCTCACCCTCAAGAACAAAAAGCTAATCTCCCTCGACCTTTCCGCCATGGTGGCGGGCGCTAAGTACAGGGGGGAATTTGAAGAGAGGCTCAAAGCCGTTCTGGCCGAGATCAAGGCCTCAGACGGGCAGATTATCACCTTCATAGATGAGATCCACACCATCGTAGGGGCCGGAAGCGCCGAAGGCTCGATGGATGCCGGCAATATGCTAAAGCCCATGCTCGCCAGAGGGGAACTAAGGCTCATAGGAGCCACCACGCTGGATGAATTCAGGGAAAACATAGAGAAAGATCCGGCCCTTGAAAGAAGGTTCCAGCAGGTTTACGTAGGAGAGCCTGATGTGGAAGACACCATCACAATCCTGCGCGGCCTAAAGCAGCGTTATGAAGCCCACCACAAGGTGACGATAGGAGACGACGCCCTCATAGCCGCCGCCACCCTTTCCAACCGCTACATTACCGATCGCCAGCTCCCCGACAAGGCGATAGACCTGGTAGACGAGGCGGCGGCGCACCTTCGCATGGAGCTAGATTCTTCCCCTGAGGAAATAGACGAGCTCTCCCGCAAGGTCACCCGCCTTCAAATGGAGCAGCTCCAGCTTTCCAAGAGCGAAGACGCGGCGGGCAAAGAGCACCTTGAAGAGATAAATAAGGAGCTGGCCGATGCCAAAGAGAAGCTAAGCGGGCTCCAGGCCAGGTGGAACAGCGAAAAGAGCGGAAGAAACAAGGTAGGAGAACTCCGCGCAAAGCTGGATGCCAAGAAGGTAGAGGCAGACAGGGCCACAAGATCCGGAGACCTTGAAAAGGCCGGAAAAATTATGTACGGAGAAATCCCCGAGATCCGCAAAGAGCTCGAAGAGGTGCAAAAAGAGGCTGAAAAGTCTTCCAGCGACTCTTCCAAGGAGCCGATGGTCCCCGACTGCGTGGACGCCGAGAGCATCGCCAGGGTGGTATCGGAATGGACCGGAATACCCGTGGGGAAGCTGACACAGTCTGAAGACGAAAAGCTGCTGCATATGGAAGACTACCTGGGCAAGCACGTGATAGGCCAAAAAGAGGCCATACACTCCGTAAGCGACGCAGTGCGCCGCTCAAGGAGCGGGATTGCCGATCCCAACAGGCCTACGGGCTCTTTCATGTTCCTTGGGCCCACGGGCGTGGGCAAAACCGAGCTCGCCAAGGCCCTGGCCGAATTTCTCTTCGACGACCAGAGGGCGATGGTAAGAATCGACATGAGCGAATACATGGAGAAGGCATCGGTCTCGCGCCTCATAGGTGCGGCCCCCGGGTATGTAGGCTACGAAGAAGGGGGGCAGCTCACCGAAGCTGTGAGAAGAAGGCCCTACTCCGTAGTCCTCTTTGACGAAGTTGAAAAGGCCGACCGCGAGGTCTTCGACCTTCTTTTGCAGGTCTTAGACGACGGAAGGCTGACCGACGGACAGGGGCGCACGGTAGACTTTAAAAACACCATCCTCATCATGACATCCAACCTGGGAAGCGAATACATGGCCAGGCAGGACATGGATGAAGATGCGAAGAAGAAGGCCGTGATGGATGTGGTAAAAGCGCACTTCAGGCCGGAATTTTTGAACAGGCTTGACGATATAGTGATGTTCCAGCCCCTCACCCGCCAGGATCTCAGGAAGATTGTCGACATCCAATTGGATCAGCTCGCCTCCCGCCTTTCAGACAGGCGCATCGTTTTGACCGCTACCGAACCCGCCAAAGACTGGCTGGCCAATGTGGGCTACAGCCCCGCCTATGGAGCCCGCCCGCTTCGCAGGCTGGTTCAAACCCAGGTCGGAGACAAGCTCGCCAAGGCCCTGCTTTCCGGAAAAGTCCTTCCCTCTTCCCAGGTCGTGGTAGACCACAGGGGAGATGAAGACTTTTTGACCCTGGAAGACGGCAGGGACAAAAAGATAATCCAGGCAGACTAAACGCCCTTTTTTTGGGAAAAATGAATCCGGCCCGCGCTTTGGAATAATCGCGGGCTTTTTTAACTTGAAATACTGAGAGAGAGCCGGGAAGGTCCCGGCGCCGAAAGAAGGAGGATGCGCGATGGGGCGCTCGGTTGGAATAGATTTAGGCACGACCAATTCCTGCATTGCAACTCTTGAAGCAGGACAGCCTACAGTGATAGTGAACTCCGAGGGGCAGAGGACCACCCCCTCCGTGGTGGCCTTCGCCAAGAACGGAGAAATTTTAGTGGGGGATGTGGCAAAGAGGCAGGCCGTTACCAATGTGGAGCGCACCATTTCCTCCGTCAAGCGCCACATGGGAACCGACTGGACGGTGGAAATAGACGGAAAGAAGTGGACTCCCCAGGAGATAAGCGCCCAAATCCTGATGAAGCTTAAGAGGGATGCGGAGGCATACCTGGGAGAACCGGTAACGGATGCCGTCATCACCTGCCCCGCTTACTTTAACGACGCCCAAAGGCAGGCCACCAAAGATGCCGGAAAGATCGCCGGCCTCAACGTTTTGAGGATTATAAACGAGCCTACTGCCGCAGCCCTGGCTTACGGCCTTGAAAAGGGAAATGAGAACGAGCAGATACTGGTCTTCGATCTGGGAGGCGGAACCTTCGACGTATCCCTTTTGGAAATCGGCAAGGATGACGACGGCTTCTCCACAATCCAGGTGAAGGCCACCAACGGCGACAACCACCTCGGTGGAGACGACTGGGACCAGAGGATCATAGACTGGCTGGTAGAAACCGTAAAGAACAAGTACGGGGTAGATCTCTCCCAGGACAAGATCGCCCTTCAAAGGCTCAAGGAAGCCGCCGAGCAGGCCAAAAAGGAGCTGTCGGGGGCGATGGAGACCACAATTTCCATGCAGTACCTGGCGATGACTCCCGACGGAAGGCCGGTACACCTCGACGAAGTTCTCACCCGCGCCCACTTTGAGGAAATGACCCGCGACCTGCTGGACAGGTGCCGCAAGCCCTTCTCCCAGGTCCTTTCGGATGCAGGCGTTACGGTCTCGCAGATAGACCACGTGATACTTGTGGGAGGCTCCACAAGGATGCCTGCCGTAAAGGATCTGGTAAAGGAGCTGACCGGAGGAAAGGACGCAAGCCAGTCCGTGAACCCCGACGAAGTGGTGGCAGTGGGAGCTGCAATCCAGTCCGGAGTTATAAAGGGCGACCGCAAGGACGTCCTCTTGATAGACGTGACCCCGCTGAGCCTCGGAATTGAGACCAAGGGCGGAATCATGACCAAGCTAATCGACAGAAACACCGCCATACCCACCAAGAGAAGCGAAATCTTCTCCACCGCCGAAGACAACCAGCCCTCCGTTCTTATACAGGTCTACCAGGGCGAGAGGGAGTTTGCCCGCGACAACAAGCCTCTGGGAACCTTCGAGCTGACCGGAATCGCCCCGGCCCCCAGGGGAGTTCCCAAGATTGAAGTCACTTTCGACATCGACGCCAACGGCATCGTTCACGTCTCGGCCAAGGATCAGGGAACCGGAAAGGAACAGTCCATGACCATCACCGGCGGATCTTCCCTTCCCAAAGACGAAATCGACCGCATGGTCAAGGAGGCCCAGGAGCACGAAGCCGACGACAAGAAGCGCAAGGAAGATGCCGAGACCCGCAACCAGGGAGAAGCTTTCGCCTACTCTATAGAAAAGGTCCTCAACGAAAACAAGGACAAGATTCCGGCGGATGTGGCTTCGGAAGTGTCTGCAAAGATCGCCACCCTCAAGGACACCCTCAAGGGAGACGACGTGGAAGCCATCAAGAAGGCCCAAGAGGACCTCATGACTTCCGCCCAGAAGATCGGCAAGAACATCTACGAGCAGAACGGATCTTCCCAGGCGGGCCCCGCTCCTCAGCAGCAGGCCCCCGAAGACGACGTAGTAGATGCCCAGGTCGTAGACGACGATAAGAAAGACGAGTAGAGATGGCAGAGAGCTCAGAGGAAGAGGAAAAGAAAGCCTCTGAGGAGAATCTCGACTCCCTGGAGCAGGAGCTCGACAACGCCGTTGAAGAGGATCTTTCCAAAGAACTGGAAGCTTCCAAAAAAGAGGCCGCCGATTATCTGGAGGCGCTGCAGCGCGAGAGGGCGGACTTTATAAACTTTCGCAACAGAACCTCCAAGGAAAGGGAGCAGTTCAAAAGGGCGGGCGTGGAAGATGCGCTTAAGGCGCTTCTTCCCGTCTTGGACGATTTAGACCGTATCCGTGAGCATGGCCAAATGGATGAGTCTTTGAAGGCCGTCTCCAAACAGATGGACAGAGCCCTTTCAAAGCTGGGAATAGAGAAGTTTGGCGAAGCGGGCGAGGCTTTTGACCCCTCCCTGCACGAGGCCATTTTGCACAATCCCAAAAGGGGAGTAGATTCCGACGTCCTCGAGGCGGTGGTGGAAGCCGGATATAAGATGAATGGCAAAGTGATAAGAGCTGCCCGGGTCGTCGTCTCTTCCCCGCTGCCTGAAAAGGAGCCGGAAGAGAGCCAGCCCCAAGCCGATGAAGGCGAAGCGGGAGCAGACCAGTGACGATACCTGAATGGTCCGGAAAGGACTTCTACGCGACTTTGGGCGTAGGCCAAGACGCTTCTGAAGAAGAAGTAGGTAAGGCCTACAAAGAGCTGGCCAGAAAGTATCATCCGGATGTCAACCACGACCCAGAGGCTGCCGTAAAGTTCAAGCAAATAACGGAAGCCTATGACGTGCTGAGCACTCCAGATCAAAGGAAGCTCTATGACACGATAAGGAAGTACTTTACTTTCTAAACCCTGCGGGGGTTTAATAAAAAGGCAACAGGTGGCCAATGGCAGAAAACGAATGGCTAAATAAGGATTTTTATAAGGTTTTAGGCGTAGGGCAGGATGCCAGCCAGGATGAGATAAACAAGGCTTACAGGAAGCTGGCCAGAAAATATCATCCCGACCTTAACCACGACCCCTCGGCCGTCGAGAAGTTCAAGGATATTTCCGAAGCCTATGACGTGCTGAGCAATGCCGACCAGAGAAAGAAATACGACGCCATAAGGCAGTTTGGATCGGGGGGAGCCAGGTTTACGGCGGGTTCCGGCGGATACGGAGCCGACTCTGGCTTTTCCGACATCTTCAGCTCGATGTTTGGAGGCGGGGGCAGAGCTTCCGGCTTTTCCGACATCTTCAGCCAATTTGGAGGAGGAGGCGGGGGGTACTCTCGCTACAGCGATCCCAGAGATCTTGACCTGGAGTCTAGCGTGGAACTCTCCCTCCTTCAGGTGGTCACCGGAGCTACAGTGTCTTTAAAGGTGAACGGATCTCTTATAAAGACCAAAATCCCGGCTGGAGTAAAAAACGGCCAGACTATAAAACTGAAGGGCAAGGGCGCCCAGGACCCCGTCACGGGCGCCAGGGGGGACCTTTACCTTGAAGTGCACATAAACCCCGACCCGGTCTTTTCCATGGACGGAAAGAACGTTGTCAGAAGCCTCCCTTTGACTTTCTCCCAGGCCTGCCTTGGGGGAAGCGTCATAGTCAAAGACATAACAGGCGAGCTTTTAAAGGTGAAAGTTCCGGAAGGCACGAGCTCTGGGGCCGTGCTCAGGGTAAAAGGAAGAGGCTGCGCCACCACTCCGAAAGGCGACCTCCTTTTGAAAGTGCAGATTCTTGTTCCCAAGTCCCCTAAGGCCATAGAAAGCGTCCTTAAGGAACTGGACGAAAAAGATCCCAGCGTGGCAATCGCGGCCAAAGAGGAGCGCTACAAGATCTGACCTCCCCGCCTCCTCACCTCTTCGTTTCTAACCAGAAGGGCGCTGGAGGCGTTTTTTATTGGCAGGGAAAGCAGCTCCTCAAAAGAGACCCATGCAGACTTTATAAATTCCCCCGCATCCGGCCTAAGCGGGCGATTTTCAATTTCAGAAACATGAAGAGTGAAGAGGTAGGCCTTGTCGTTACTCGCCCCCTCCGATGCGTAAAAGGCCCCGTACTGTTCTATCTCTTCAATTTTTCCGGGCCTTACCCCCGTTTCCTCTTCAACTTCCCTCTTTGCCGTTTCGAGCGGAGCTTCCCCTCTTTCTATCAGCCCCGCCGGAAGCCCAAAAACAAAATTTCCGGGTCCCACCCTGTACTCCATCTCCACCAGATAGGAATCTGTGTCAAGATCGTGGACGAGGCAGATCACTCCTGCCAAGTGATCTACCATCTCGCGCCTTATCACTTCCCTTCCCCCGTCTTTTCTGGGAAGGGCGATGAGTTTTTTATGCACTGAAAATATGGAGCAGCGGTACACTTCCTCGTCCTCCAAAGTGGAGGGCTTGGCCTCCATGTCAATTTCCCCTTCGCTATTCATCTTTCTGACAAGTTTTTCAAAATACTTCAAAATTAAAAATCCTTTTTCTAGCTGATAACCTATTCATAGTTTAGTTATAGAGAAGGAACGAAGGTGGATCTAAAGAGGCCTTTCATGTTTGAAAAGCGCTCATCGGATCTGATGGAAAGGTGCATTCATCTGGCCTGCCTTTCCAAAGGTGTTGCGGTGGGGGCGCTGGTAGCAAATCCGGAAGGCGAAATTGTTTCCGAGGGTTTTAACAACAGATCCTCCCCCCTTTTGCACGCAGAAGCCATAGCCCTGAGAAAGGCGGCAGAGAAGCTGGGGGCGGGCGGCCTTATGGACTGCACCCTATTTTGCACCTTAGAGCCCTGCCCTATGTGCGCAGGAGCCGCCCTGCTTTTTAAAGTGGGAAGAATAGTGTTTGGAGCATGGGATCCCGCTGAGGGGGCGTGCGGATCGGTTTGGGACATTCCCCGCCGGGCCCAGGGGGGGTGGAAATCTGAAGTGGTGGGCGGGTTTAAGGAAAAAGAGTGCTCAAAAATCCTAAGCGAAAGCTTTAAAAAGATGCGCTAAGCGGCGAGGCCTCCGGATTCCAGGCTCTCCGAGAATTTCTCTGAAAGTCTGGAAAAAAGCCGCCCCGGCCCGAGGCATAAAATCCACGCGGCCGCAAAGAAAATCCCCAAAACCCCAACGCCTTTCCAGTAGGGTACAAGAGAGGATCCGCCTACGCAGGGCCGCATGATATTTATCGCCCAGGTGGCGGGAAGAAAGAGTGAGGCTTTTGCGGCGCCTACGGGAAGGAGCTCTAGGGGGTATATCCCCCCCGATGCGGTAATCTGAAATATCAAAATAAGTTCGCACGCCATTTTTCCCGCTTCTCCAAACGTTCTTACCAGAGCATAGGAAAGAGAGCTGAAGGAAAGGGAGCAGAAAAAGGCCGCCAGGAAAAAAAGCCATGGCCTTTTAAGCTGCGAACCCATATAGACAAGGCATCCCAGGGCCGTAACCTCGCATTGAAAGAACGCGATTATTTCAATGGAAATCCACCTTCCGACTACAAGATGCCATCTTTTAAGGTTCCACAGGCCCTCCGCCTTCAAGTATGAGTACCTCATCTTTATCACCAGGCAGTCCAAAAGACATCCTATCCACATCGCCAGCGCGCAGTAGAAGGGGGTGATCGCGCTTCCAAAGGGGGAAACGGGCCAGACGGGTATTTCTTTTACCTCTACCGGGCTTGAAAGAAGGCTGGATGCAGCCTGGGGGCTACCAAAAGAGGGAAGGGAAGGAAGGGCATTGGAAAGGGAGGATGAAAAAGAGGAAAGGGAGGAAGAAAGGGAGAGGGCGAGGGAAGAAAGGGAAGAGAGGCTGGAAGAGAGGGAAGAAAGGGAAAAAGAGGCATCCAAAGAATCTTTGGAGAGGGCAGAAAGGAAGGAAGAAAGAGAAGAGAGGGTGGAATTTAAGTTCCTGGATTCTTCTTCTACCTGGCTTTCTACTTCCTTTATCTTTTCAAGGCCCGAAGAAAGAGATGAAAAGAGATTCGAAGAGAGCGAAGAAAGGGAAGAGGAAGATCCCTGAATCTGGCTTTCGATTTTTTCTAAGAGCTCTTTTAAATCTGAAAAAGATGGAGAGGAGAGAAGGGGGGAGGAGAGAAGCGCTTCAACTTTTTTTTGAACTTCCCCAAAAAGGGGAAGGGAAAGCGACTCAAGCTTGGGAAGGGAGGAAGGTAGGGGGGATAAAGAAAACTTTTCCTGATTTTGCCTTAGCAAATTTGAAAGGGAAAGGGCCTGGGAAGAGGAAAGGGAAAGCAGGCTTCCCGCAGATTTTAGGGCGCCTGAATAGGCGAGAAGGGCAAGGCTGGAAGTTTGCAAAGCAGCGGAGGCGGAAGAAGCGGCAGAGGAAAGAAGGTTTAGGGAAGAACCTGGTTTTAAAGAAGAAAAAGATTCCAAAGAAGAGATCGCGATCTTAAGGGAGCTGGATACGAAAACCTGCCTGGCCTCATTTTCAAGGTCGTCTGCCCCCTCCTGGGTCAGCTTTGGGGAAAGGGGAGTGATGGACTGGTTTACGAGAAATTTTATTTTTAAGGGGGAGGGATTGGAAAAGATATTCATCAGCCCCTTGGAAAAGTCCTTCGGAATCTCTATGGCCGCATACGCTTCTCCGCTTTCCACCTGGCTTTGGGCCACGCTTAAGCTTTCTTCCCTCCAGAGAAATTTTGGATTCTTTTGTAAGGCCCCTATCACTTTGGACCCAAAGTTCACGCCCAAAGGAAGGAGGGGGGAAGAGTAACCCGCGTCCTGGTTTACGACATCTATCTTTAAGTCCTTGGTCCTTGAGTAGAGATCGAATTCCCCTCCCAGATTAAACCAGGCGTAAAGGCCCGGAATTAAGATGAGGCCTAAAAGCACGGCAAGGGAAATGAGGCTGGAAAAAACGGAGGTTACATCCCTTTTTGCCAGGCGCACCGGGTTTAAAAAGCTCATAGTTTTTGGAGAGGGAGAAAAAAGGCGCGGCGAAAAAAAGGAGCTTTCTTTCCTTTTTTCTTCCGTTTCCTTTTTTCCAAAGTCTCCAGACAGCCTCATAAATGTCCTCCTCTCATAAGCGCTTTTCCACGGCCTTCTGCGCGCAAAGCCTTCCGTATTCCATGAAGGCGGCCGCGATCATGGCCGCAGCATAGGATCCTACCCACACAAAAAGGAAAATGCTGCGGCTTGCAACCCCCGCAAACATTAAAACCATAAAAACAAGGGGAAGGGCGAAAAAGAAGGAGCACACCCCGACCGCTGCCGCCTTGTACCTTCTCCTGAATTTTTTCCACTCCATTTCCACTTTCGCTTCGGGCTGGACGGAAAGGCGAAGGTAGATGGCATTTTCAAGCCTCCTGGAAGAAGGCAGGTTTTCCCCTTCCGAGGTGAAGAAATCTGCCTCCTTCAGACGGAAATTCAAAGATTTTTGCAGGGAAGAAAGGGCGGGGAAGAAAATGAGGGAGGCCAAAGTAAAGGCAAGGGCGAAAAGAAAAAGGAAAATTGAATCTTTTACGAAGGGCAAAGCTCCCCCTCCGGCCACAGAGGATCTGAAAAGATCTATAGAGTAGGTAAAAGGCAAAAGCGGGTAAAGGGCCCTGTAGGCAGGGGGGAGGAGCGAAACCGGATACATTCCCCCCGAAGATGGAATTTGGATCATGACCGCAATAAGCGCCATGGCCTTTCCCAGCTTCCCCATGCATACCGCCATGGCAAAAATGACGGAGGAAAAGACAAGGGAAGAAAAAAGGGCCGAGAAGAAAAAGAGGGAGAGGGAGCGCACTTTAAAGTCCAGTATCCACGCTTCCCCCAAAGACGAAACCAAAGCCTGAAGGCAGGAAACGAACCAGAAAAGGAAGAGCCTGGCAAAATACCCTTTTCTGGCCCCCACCTTTCCAATTCCCTTTCCATCGGGAAAGAGGGTGTAGATGACAACCAGCATAAAAGATCCCACCCATAAAGAAAGGGCCAGAAAGAAGGGCGAGACGGCCTGGGTGTAAGAGGCGGGGTAGACGGGCAGGGTTTCTAACTCTATCGGGGAAGAGAGGAAGGAAGAGGCGCCGGAGGCGTTCAGTTCTCCAATCTTGGAAAGGAACGAAATAAATTCCGAGCCCTGAATCTGGGAAAGAGAGGAGGAGAGTGAGGAAAGTTGCCCTTCCCACTCCCCCAGAGGCCCGTTTGCATTTTGTAGGGCTGAAGAGAGGTTTTCAAGATCGCGGGAACTTGCGGAAAGAAAAGATGGGATGGAAGAAGCCATGCCCCTGGCTTCCTGCCACTTAGTTTGCAGGTTCAAAAGAAGGGAGGAAGCGTTTTGTTTGGCCTGGGCGCACTGCTCTTCAAGAAAATTGATGCGCGAAGAAAGAAATGAAAGGAGGGATGAAAGGGAGGAGATGGTCAAAGACGCCTGATTTTTCAAAGGAGAGGGAAAGGGGAAAGAGGAAATGCGCGAAATTTGGGAAGAGAGGGAAGAAATCTTTTCTTCAAGCGCCCGGAGGGGAAGGGGGGAAAGAGAGGGAAGAGAAGAGGGGAGGGAAGGAAAAGAAGAAAGGGATGAGAGGGATGAAAGGGAGGAGGAAGCTGAAGAGAGGGAAGAAGAAGCTGAAGAAATGCTTTCCGAAAGGCTTTGCTGCTCGGAAGCTACGCGGGAGAGATCTTCCCTAAGCTCTTTGGCGTCATTAATTATCTTTTGGGCTCCCGAAAGCGTCTTTTCTTTGGAAAGCGAAGCCGCCCGGCTCATTTTTTCCATTACGGATTTGAGGATGGAAGAATCTATCTGCGAATTTATTTCCCTTTGAATCTTTGCAGCTCCTATAGAAGTGATTTCTCCGGTTACGGGGCTTTTTTCCTGGTTTGAAAAATAGAGGATTTCGGGCTTTTTGGCATTCTCAGGGTTTTCAATGGCGGAGGCGAGATCTTTACTAAAACCCGCCGGCACGATGAAAGCCGCAAAGTACCTTCCGTTTTCAACCCCCGCTTTCGCCTCTTTTTCACCCACAAATTTCCAGTCGAGCTCGTTATTTTTCTTCAGATTTTCCACCAAGTCCGCGCCCACATCTATTTTTTCCCCTTCCACGCTTGCTTCTGAATCCATATTTGCCACAGCCACGGGCAAATTTCCCGTTTTAGAGTAGGGGTCTGAATAGGCATAGGTGCTAAACCACCCGTATACCGCGGGGAGGAAAAGAAGGGTTAAAAGGGTGATGAAGGCAGCCGGAGTGCCCCAAAGCCTTCTCAGATCCCTTTTGAAGATTTTGAATACCAAATTTTCCTCGCATTGCAAATTAGTGGTAACATGTATGAGTTTTTTCTACGAGTGTTAATATACAACACCGGCTTAAGTTGCAATGGGGCAACTTAAAAGTAAGGAAGAAGTAATGTCATTTCTAGGGATACCCGCCGCTTCTACCATCAAGGTACCGAAAGAAAGGGTAAAGCACCAATACCGTATGAGGCAAACGGGCGTGTTGATAGCTACATGCCTTTCTTACGCCTCCTTCTACATTATCCGCCAGGTCGTGCAAGATGAGGAGATCCCCCTAAGGCATCAATACGGCTTTAGCGTGGGAGAGATCGGAATCATCCTCTCCGCCTTCGGCATAGGATACGGCATCAGCAAATTCATCATGGGCTTTGTTGCCGACAGGGTCTCTATGAAAAGGTTCCTCATCTTGGCTCTTTACGGATCTGCCATAGCCAATCTCTTCTTTGCCTGGACTCGCTCCTTTGGGGTCATGATAGCGCTCATGCTCATAAACTCCGTCTTTCAGGGCGTGGGGGCGCCGGTGTGCCAGAGGGAAGTTAGCTTATGGTTTGCAAAGCGAAGCCGAGGCACGGCCTATGCAATCTGGAGCGCCGCCCACAACTTTGGCGCTTTCTTCTGCGTTGTCACAATTGAGGCCGCCGCCGCCGCATTTTCGGGATCTATAAGCGCCATCTTCATTACCTCTTCCATCGTGGCCGCCGTTATCGGCACTTTGATGTACCTTATAAACTCCGAAAGGCCCGAAACCTACGGCCTTCCCGACATCAACACCTACTCCGACAGCGTCGAGCTAAACGAAAACGGCGGCACCACCGCGGGAAGCATAACCAAGAAGAACGTTTGGCAGGTCTTCCTCAAAGACATCCTCTGCAACAAGATGGTGTGGGCGGTCTCTTTGGCCTCCATGAGCTTCTACATCTGCAGGTATGGGATTTTGAGCTGGATTCCCAGCTACCTTCCCACCAAGGGCTTTAGCCCAAATACGGCCCGTTGGATCGTGGGAGAGTACGAGCTCTTCCTCATTCCCGCCGTCATCTTCTTCGGCTTCGTCTCCGACCTTCTCAAGGGCCGCAGGGCTCTTGTCACCTTCTGCCTGACAATAGTGATGATAGGGGCCCTTTGCCTCTACTTCTTTGCCCCCGACAAGGCTCTGATCCTGGTAGGCCTCTTCATTTCCGGAGCCTGCATTTACGCCCCGCTGGATCTTGTAGGCCTTATGGTAAACGAGGCCGTTCCCAAATACGCCGTGGGAGTTTCTACCGGATTTATGGGCTTCTTCCAGTACATCTTCGGAGACACCATCGCCACCGCCCTCATAGGCGAGCTTGTAGACAGGTTCGGCTGGGGAGCTTCCAGCGTGGTCATCTTCATAGCGGGCGGCCTCTGCCTCCTCCTCTCCCTTTACCTCACTTATTCGGAGAGGCACATCATAAATATGGAGAAGAGGGCTAACTCCCTAACTCCCGCCGAGAAGGCCGCTCTGGAAGATCCTCTCAGCGCAGATGAGGATGTGCTGAAGGCCGCCGAGGCCAAGGTGAGGGGAAAGAAAAAGGTAAGGAAATAGGTCTGTAGGTTCCCCGGGTTATCATTGAAACTAACTAAAGGTTCTTCTTCTGGAGGATGTCATTTCAGTTTCAATGACAGAGGATCCCTCGGTATCCCCGACTTTTGAGGGGGGGGAAGGCAAAGGCGTCTCCCCCCAGCAGCTTCGCAAGGCGAAGAGGGCTCTTCCGGCCCTCTTCGCCTTAGGTATTTTCGGCCACATTATCTTTCAATCCTTTAACCTTGTTTACCAAAATGTGGGCGAAAGCCTGCATATGGCCCCCGAAGCTTCGCTTTTAGTGTCCCTGCCGGGAGTGGCCCTGGCCGCAATATGCCTCTTTTACGACACCCTGTGCGACTACGTATCTCCAAGGACGATTGTGTGCATAGGTACCTTGGTTTTGGTGGCAAGTTCTATAGCTGGATTTTTGGGAGCTTCCAACTTTTGGGTGGTTCTGGTATGCAGAATCTTTCAGACCATAGCCGTGCACGCTTCCGTAGTGCTGGTAATCCTCGTAAAGTACCTTCCCGAAAAAGACAGGGGCATTTTTATAGGCCTAAACAACGCTGCGTACTTTGTATCGGTGGTCTTGGGAATGCTTCTTGGAGGCCAGATTGACTTTATACCATGGAAATACATCCTCCTCGTCCCGGCCCTCGCCGTCTTCCTCCTCCCCATCCTTCTTAAAAACGTCCCGAAGCTAGAATCCAAGCCGGAGCCCTTCGACGGGCTGGGAGCTTCGCTCTTTACGGTTTGCGTAGCATTCCTCACCATCTTCTTTACTTATGAAAAGACATGGCTCCTTTTGGTCAGCTGCCTTCTTTTCGCCGTCTTTGCAGTATGGATGAAAAAGAGCAAAAACCCTCTTCTTACAAAGTCGATGATGAAGTCGAGGGCATTTACAGGCACTCTTCTCATCCTCTTTTTGACTTTCTTCTTCCAGTACGCGGCAATACCGATCTATAAGACCATAGGAAAAAGCGTATACCACATGCACCTGGAATCCATTTCATGGCTTTTGGCCCTGGTGTACTTGATATGCGTGGGGGTTGCCTGCCTGTCGGGGGCGATATGCAAAAAGATTGGCGACTGGCCTTCCATCCTCCTCTCCCTCTTTTTGATGCTGCTCGGATTTTTGCTCTCGGCCTTCGCCATTAAGTGGGGATTTGCGGCCGTGACCGTGTTTATGATTGTCTACGAGGTGGGTTTAACATTGGCGTATACGCCCATATACGACATCGCCACTTCCGCCCTGCGCGAAAGCCAGAGGGGAAGAGGGGTGGGAATAGCGCACGTGGCTATGAACGTGGCTCCCGCCCTCGGAATTGCCGTATACAGCGCCATCGAAAAGTCCCATGTGGGTTTTGAGATTGTACCTCGCCTGTCGGTTATATTTTGGCTTATGACTGCGCTTTCAGCCCTGTCGATAATCTGCACTCTCGGGGTTCGCAAGTTTGTAGGACACTCAGTCCGCACTCCAAACCAGTAAGGATTGTTATGGAGAACGCAAGCGACAATGACGTCGAATTTGAACGAATAAGGCGGGAAACCAAAAAATCCCTCCCCAGCCTTTTATTTGTCTTTATCATCGGCAATCTGATGATTCAATGCTTTAATCTGGTCTACTCGAATATAGGAACATCCCTGCACGTCTCGGCAACTGCAGCCGCACTCCTTTCCACCCTCCCCGGCATAATTTTGGGAATAGTGTGCATGCTCTATGAGACGCTGTGCGACTTTATTTCACCTAAGAAAATGGTGCTGTGGGGAGTTGGAGTTTTAATAGTTTCCTCAGTCGTAGGCTTCTTCCTCTCTTTTAACTTCTGGGTGGTAGTAGTGGTAAGGGCCCTGCAGGTAGCCGGGGCCCAGGTCGCCGGATCGGTCTTCCTTATAATGACCGTAAAATTCCTGAACAAAAAGGAAAAGGCGGTATATCTTGGAGTGTTTAACGCAGCCTACTACCTTTCGGTAGCGCTGGGCGTGTTTGCGGGCGGATGGATCCAGGACATGCCATGGAAGTGGCTTCTTTTGATTCCGGCCCTCGCCATTTTCGTTTTTCCCATCCTCGTCAAAGACACCCCCAACGTCTCGGGCAAGGGCGAAAAGGTGGATTCTGTAGGCATCATAATATTTGCCGGAATCGCTACCTGCCTCGCCGTCTACTTCTCCTACATGCAGTTCTGGTGGCTCTGGATCATATTTGGAGTTCTGGTAATAGGCTTTTCTTTCAACGTGGCCAAAAACAAGCACTCCTTTATCACTCCCAAGTTCCTTAAGAACGGAAGGTACATGATCCTTCTTGCGCTTTTGTGCATAAGCTTCTTCTTCGAGTTCGCCTGCACGCCAATCTACCAGGTAATAGGGGATGGAGTATTTCAAATCCCGCTTCAGCAGGTGTCTTGGTGGCTGACCGGCGTGAACCTTGTGGCAATGGTTGTGGGCATCTTCTCGGGCCCCCTTGTAAACAAGCTCGGCCACTACACCGTTATCATCCTTTCCCTTGTGGCCGAAATCGTAGGCTTTGGCCTTTCGGCGGTCTTCATTCACTCTAGCTTCTGGTTCCTTAGCATTCTCAATGCCATCACCATAGCGGGCTTCACTGCGATTTACACCCCTATCTACGATGCCGCCAGCGCGGCTCTGCCCCAGGAAGAGAGGGGCAGGGCTATAGGAATTTGCGATCTTATAGTCAATATTTCCCCTTCCATCGGCATAGCCGTCTACTCCGATCTCATTGAAAACGCGGCGCTGGGCCACGGCACCCTCTTTGGAATAAAGGGCATGACTGCCTGCCAGACAGCCAACGTCTTCTGGATTATGTTCCTTGTTGCCGTAGCTTCCCTGATACTGGTTCTGATATGCAAAAAGCCCATTTCTTCAGTTGTAAAGAAGGCGGTCTCGGTAGACACTGACGAAGACATAGCCCAGTAGCTGAAATCCTTTAATTGGCGCTGGTACACTTTTTAAGTGTCTAAGAAAAGAGAAAAAGGACCTGTAAAAACCGGAGCCCTCTGGGCGCTTTTAATCATTTATCTTCTGGGCAACCTCATGCTCCAGGCTTTCAACCTTTCCTATTCCGATATAGGAAAGGACTTGGGCGCGGGGAAAATGTCTGACTTCCTTTCAGTAATTCCTGGCATAGTCCTGGCCGTCCTTTCCCTCCTCTATGACGCTCTGTGCGATTTTGTATCCGCCAGGGCCATTGCTTTTTGGGGGGCATCCTTTTTAATCGCAGGATCTGTTGTCGGAATTTTTTTCCATTCCTTTGCGGGGGTACTGGCGGCAAGAATCCTGCAGCAGTCAGGCTCCCAGGCTGCGGGAAGCGTATTTCTGGTTTCCTGCGTTAAAAGGCTTCCGCCCGGCAGAAAGACTTTTTATATAGGGCTCTTTGGCGCCATATACAGCGCGGCCAGCGTGCTTGGAGTGCTGGCCGGAGGGCTAGTGGAGCTCATTCCGTGGAATCTTCTCTTCATCCTCCCTCTGCTTTCTCTTCCCTTCCTCCCCCTCCTTTCCTCCCTTCCGAAGGGAAGCGGAAAGAAAAAGAAGGTAGATTACTTTGGAATGATCCTCTTTTCCCTTCTTGCAGGCTCCATTTCCGTCTTCTTTGACTTCATTTCCCTGGCCAGCATTTTGGTGTTGGTCGGCCTGCTTTTAGGGTTTATTTTCTACGCCCTGTTTAATAAAAACTGCTTTCTTCCAAGAAGGTTTCTTAAAAACCGGGCCTTTGCCTCGGCGATAAGCGTGATAATTATTTTCAATCTCTTTTCTTATGCCCAGATCCCCATCTACCAGCTGATAGGCAAAGACGTGTACCACATACCCCTGGACGAAGTTTCATGGGCTCTGGCCGCAGTTTACGCCCTTACCGCCGCAGTGGGGGCCTTTTCGGGAAAGCTGGTTTCATGGCTTGGGCACTACAAGACCATCCTGTTTTCGGCTTTGGCAATGGTAATAGGACTTGGCCTCTCTGCCTTATTTATAGGATCCAACTTTTGGCTTCTTACGGTTTTTGCCTGCATTTACAACTTTGGAGAGATCGCCGCTTATTCCCCGCTCTACAGCGCCGCAACTTCCACCCTGCTTCCCGAAGAGAGGGGGAGGGGAATAGGGCTGTGCGAACTTTCTTTAAACACCACCTCGGCCGTGGGCCTGAGCATTTACAGCGCCCTCCTTTCCTCCCCCTCTCTTTCTCACCTTCGCCTCACTTTCTATTCTTCGGGCATTTTGGCCTCAAACGTGCTTTGGATAATGACTGTAGCCTCGGCCTTGGCCGCTATTTTGATAGCCCTTTTCTCCAAGTCGCTCAGGGAAGGGGACTTTGCCTCATTTGGGCATTAAAAAAGGGGCCCCTCACCCCCTAAAAAATTCTTTTATTTCTTTTTTCCGTAGCGCTTTTCAAATTTGCTGACCTGTCCTGCAGAGTCCAGCACAGTGCGCTTGCCGGTGTAGAAGGGGTGGGTCGCGCTAGACACCTCCACGTCGTAGAGAGGATAGGTGTTGCCGTCCTTCCACTCTATAGTCTGGCTCACCCTGTGGTCCCCTGCCATCGTCGAGCGGGTCAAAAATTCCAGCCCGCCCTTGCGATCGCGAAACACCACATACCCGTAATTGGGATGGATTTCCGATTTCATAGCTTTTTCTCCTCTAAATTCTAGGCCTTATCCCTAGTATAGCCTTCCCCTTATACTATGTCCCTTATTCCCATCGCAATGAGGGCCAGTCCAAGCGCTCCTTCCAGCCACTTTGCCCTGCTTCCTTTTGTGATGAAGCGGGCAACAATCGGCGCCACCAACGCCCCGCAGGTGGCGCCGATTGTGAGGGGGATGGCGGCCCTCCAGTCGACGTGGCCGCCTATAAGGTGCACGCTGGCCCCTAAAATGCCCATGCATATAACTACCCAGGAAGAGGTGGAAATGGTTTCAAAAACGTCGTCTCCCAAAAGCAGCAGGCCTGCAAAAATCGGCTCCCCTCCGCTCATGCCGCCAATTCCCGCCATTACGCCGCCAAGTACTCCAAAGACGGTGTAGATGGTTATAACCTCCCACATTTTTCTGGAAGATCCTCCCCGGGTTCCATCTCCTTTTGCCGGCTTTCTATTTTTCTCTTTGCGAAAGGCTTTGTAGAGGATGACGCCGCCCACAAAGAAGAGGATGGAGGCCAAAATATAACTGTAGGCGGCCTTGGGAATCCAGAAGGAGACAATCGAGCAGATAATCACGCTGGGGATGGCGGAAATCAGCATTCGGTTTCCCTTATGGAAATCCATATGCTTTTTTTCGTAGTAGCCCCAAGTGCCGATCACCAGCGAGGGAAGGGTTGTAACGAGGGCTGTGGCTGTGGCTGCGGCGGGATCCAGACCTAAAACGGCCGTGAGAAGGCCTACGTAAATGGAACCTCCGCCGCTTCCAAGGGCGATCACAAAAGTCCCCACCAGCAGGCCTACCGCTACCAGTAGGAGAATATGCATTCTTTGCATTATATCCCTATTTAGGGAAAATGCATTTATTTTTTCTAAAGGCTTATTTAACTGCTTTAGGCCGTCGGGAGGGGCTGGGACGTCTCCTCATCCCTCTCCCACTCATCAATCTTCCCCTCCCTCAATTTTCTGGCATGCCTGCTCTCCTTGTCGGAGTGGTCCTGGTGAAGAGAGGAAAGGTGGAGGCTTGATGAAGAGAGGGAAGCGAAAGCTGAAAAAGAAGTGTGAAATATCAAAAGGGAAAGCACTGCAAGGCAGAGAGCCGTCAGGGCGCGGCTGAAAATGGGGCGCCTTGAAATCATTAACCATCCTTAAAATTGTAATTTTTCTTTAATCAAATTATAAAAGAAGGGTTGGAAAATACACATATTTTCCAAATTTAAAACTTGTGGGACACCGTTTCCCACCCCTGCCTGAGCATAGATCCCAGCCATTTAAAAACAGAGGCGACTTCGCTTCTCGCCCCTTTGCTCAAAGACACCCAAATCCCTATGAGGATTAAAATCACACACACCCATATGGCCAGTTTTATAAGCCTGCGCATTTACCCCCCGAGGACAAGCCCTATAACAAAATTGGATCTTTTTAAAAATTCAGCGTATAATAAATTACTTCAATTAAAAATGAAAAATATCTTAGGGAGGAAAAATGCGAAAAGCCATTATTCTTATTCCGCCCCTCTTGGCGATGGCGGCGGTGGTGCTGATGTTCATCTTTTCCAAAGCCCCCCTCGCCGGAAGGGAAATGGCAGCAGAGATCTGCATTCTCTCTGCCTCAGCCCTCTGGATTATGATAGGCAAGTTTATAGCCAGCCTCAAATCCAACGAAGGGGATAAGGAAAAGGCTCTTGGGATCCTCAACCTTTAAAAAGATGGCAAGCAGGCCTGGGCTTTAAGCCTAGGCTATTTTTTTGCCTACCACTTCGTACTTTTCTTCTTCATCCACTGCGCACTCCACTTTCAGCCATCCCTGCATTCTTTCTGCGAGCCTTTGGGCAGGGGGAAGGGGAAGGGAGATGAAGGGGGCGCCCCCTTCATGGATGCGGTCCAACTGTTTTCGCCCTTTATCGTGGGCTATGACAAGCCTTCCTCCGATTTTAAGATCTTTTGCAAAGGCATTTATGGCTTTTAGGGGCTCGATAAAGTGGGGCCAGGCGTTAAAGACTACAACGGCGTCGAAAGGCTCGTTAAATTCGGCCTCCACGGCATCGGCTGCCAAAAAAGAGACCCTTTTTTCGCCTGCAAACTTCTTTTCGGCTTCCTCTATCATTTTGGGGGAAAGATCTATTCCTACTATCCTTTCAACCCCCGCCTCCAGGTAAAAGGGAATCATAACCCCAGTCCCGCAGGCCACATCCAGAACCCTGCCTTTAACCCCTCCTTTTTGAAGGATGGAGTTAATGGTTTTAGGATCCGGGTGCTGCCTTTCATCCCAATCGTGAGCCCTTTTGTCGAAGTAGGCCCGAACCTCCTGCAAATTGTCTGCAGATCTTAAATCCGTCACTGCGCTTCCACCTGCTTTTCTTTGTGCTTTGAAGGATACCTTTCAGGTATCAGCTTTCCTTTCATAAGGGCTACCACAATAGAGGGGACGGCCGCAAGCTGAATGATGAGGCCCGGCAGGCAGAAGAAGAAGTAGCCCAAAATCCACGCGTAAAACGAGTACTTGCCCTGATCAAAAATCCATGCCTTGGCGCATCCTGCTGCGGCGGAGCCGATGATGATTCCCACCACTATGCTGATGTAAAGGTCGCCGTAGGTTGAGTGGGTGTGAACCCAAAACATCATAAGCCCGCATACCACGCCCAGGAAAATTCCTTGGATGATCATTGTAGGCAGTTCCGCCACGGGGGGCATGCCGGTAAATAGGGTAGACAGCACGGGACCTAAAACTCCGCATATAAGCCCGTACCACCATCCTGAAGAAAGGGCGCAAATCATAACGGGAAACCACATGGGATCATATATTTCCCCTCCCCTCGGGAAGGCGTGAAAGCCCATGGGCAAAACCACGCATAAAGCCACACAGGCTGCGCATATCACCGATTTTTTCGCTATCGACATCCCCCGCTGCCCTTTGGCAACGGCCGCCGTCTTTTTTGAGGTCATAATTTTGTCCTTTCTTAAATTCCGGCCTTTAAAAGGAAGGCCTGAGCTACTACAAGAAGGGCTGAAACTGAAAGAATCAGCCAGTCTCCAAGCCGGGGCAAGGAAAAGCGCTTCGCGCTCCTCCTCTTGCTTGTCCTGTACCCTCTCGCCTCCATTGCCAAAGAAAGTTCATCCGCCCTCCTGAAGGCTGTCATGAAAATCGGCAAAAACAGGGGCAGGTACGCTTTGGCCCGCTTGAAGATATTGGTGCTTTCAAACTGGGCCCCCCTGGCGGTCTGGGCCTCTTTGATGAGGTTGAATTCCTCAAACAAAGACGGGATGAACTCGATTGCCACTGAGATTATGAGGGCGATTTGCCCCACGGGCACTCCCAAAAAGCGCAAGGGGGAGATAAGGGACTGGAGGGCATAGGTCATTTCCACAGGAGGAGTGGAAATGAGCAGGCAGGCCGAGGCCGCCATTACCAAAATTACCTTCACTACCACGTTTATCCCCTGAAGAAGGCCGGGCAGGGAGGGGGCAAAAATCCACCACTTTCCCCACGGGCGCCCTTTTCCATAGAAAAAGAAATTCATGAGAAAAATGATGATGAAGAAGGGAAAGAGGCAAAAAACGGGCCCCAGGCTGTCTTTAGGCCTGATTTTCGCTCCTACACACATCCCAACCGTCACCAGGAGCGCCAGGATGTAACTTAAGAGGTTATGGGCCATGACTATGACCGCTATCGCGCATCCCAGAGAGGCGATTTTTATCCTCGGGTCCATTTTGTGAAATAGGGAAGAGCCTGCCCTGTAAGTGACCATGGCTTTGCCCTTAGCCATTTTTACGCCGCCCTTCTTCGCGAAGAAGGGCGGAAATAAAATCTTCCTGCCTCACGGCGGAGGGAAGATCGATCCCTCTTTCCCGAAGAAAGGAAGAGAGGAGGAGGGAAGGGGGGGGAAGGATTCCGGCCGGCAAAAGATCCGAAGAGAAAAGATCCTCGACTTTTCCTTCCTTCCACTTTTCCCCATCTTTTAAAACCAGGAGGGTTTTTGCCGTTTCACACACCACTTCGGAATTGTGTGAAACCATTACGATGGTCGTACCCTCCCGGTTTAAAGATGTCAAAATCCGGCAAAAAGAGCGCCTTTCGGCGGGATCCAACCCGCTTGTGGGCTCGTCCAGAAGGAGAATTTTGGGCCTGGAAGCTATAACGCTTGCGATCGCCACCCTCCTCCTTTGACCCCCGGAAAGCGCCATTGGAGCCACGCTCCTTATAGCATCAAAGTTGAATCCCATTTTTTCTATGGCCCATCTGGAGTTTTCTTCCATCTCTTCTTTTGAAAACCCCAGATTTTTCATCCCGAAGCACACTTCCTTAAGGACAGTGGTCTCAAAAAGCTGGTACTCGGGAAATTGGAATACAAACCCCATTTCCTTTCTCAGCTCCCTGCGGGGAAGGGAGGAATGGATGTCTTTGCCGTCTATAAGGATTTGTCCCCCGTCCGGTTTTGCAAGAGCGCAAAGAAGCCTCAAAACCGTGCTTTTTCCGCTCCCGGTGCGACCCATAACGGCGGCAAAGCCGCCGGTTTCCACTGTCCACGACAGGCCCTTAAGGGCTTTAACCTTCGTTTCTCCGGAGCTGTAAGAAAGGGAGACCTGCCTGAACTCTATAGGCACATTGCCTCCCAGAGGCCTTCTTTTGAAAGCGGGGGAGCGGAGGGGGAAACCAGACCCCCTTCCAAAAGCTTCCAATACGAGAGGGTGGGAAGGAGGGGAAGGAGCCTGGCCTTTTTTAAAATTTCCTTTTGCACCAAAACTTCCTGAGGGGACCCCAATGCCAGAACGCTTCCATGGGAAAGGACCAGGACCCTGTTTGCCCTGGCTGCTTCCTCCACAAAATGGGTAATCATGATTACCGTTATGCCCCGCTCTTTTAAGGAAAGGGCCAAATCCATCACCTGGGCCCTCCCTTCGGGGTCCAGCATGGCGGTAGCTTCGTCCAAAACTATTATTTTGGGGCTGAGGGCTAAAACTGCCGCTATGGCCAGCCTCTGCTTTTGGCCTCCGGAGAGCGAATGGGGATCCCTTCTTTCAAATCCGGAAAGGCCCACGCTGGAAAGCGAGCGGGAAATTATGCCCGGTATTTCCTTTTCCGGAAAATTAAAATTTTGGAGCCCGAACGCTATGTCCTCTTCGGCCACAGAAGAGACAAATTCATTGTTCGGGTCTTGGAACACCATCCCGCACGCCCGCCTTATGGGGTAGGTGTTTTCAGGGTCGGATGCATCCATGCCCGCAACTTTCAGCGTGCCGGACTGCAGGGGGATAAGGGCGTTTAAATGGCGCGCCAAAGTGCTTTTCCCGCTTCCGTTTCCGCCCACGATGGCAAAAACTTCCCCTTCTTCCACGCCAAAAGAGACTCCCCGCAGCACGGGATCTGAAGAGGGATAGGAAAAACTTAAGTCGCTGGCTTCTATTATCAAAATGGCCCCCTCTCTCAAACAGGGAAGGAGCCTTCCTCGGTGGAGCTAGCCGGACTCGAACCGGCGACCCTCTGCTTGCAAAGCAGATGCGCTACCAGCTGCGCTATAGCCCCCTGTATTGAGTGGGTTTAGGAGGACTTGAACCTCCGACCTCATCCTTATCAGGGATGCGCTCTAACCAACTGAGCTATAAACCCAAAGGTTGATACTTCTACAAGTTTATCCGGATTGCAAATCTTGTCAAGAAAAGGATTCTATTCCTCCTCCTGTTCTTCCTTTTCCGCTTTTGTGCGTCGGATTTCTATAGTTTGTATCCTTCGCCCCTCAACTTCGGTGACTACCATGTCGTATCCCTCCTGGGAGTGGTAGACGTCTCCCGGCTTTGCCAGGGACCCCGTTTTTGAAAGGAAGTATCCCGCCACGGTCTCATAGGGCCCGTCTTCCAGTTTTATCCCCGTCAAATCCGCAAAGTCTTCTATCGTCATTCCCCCTTCCACTTTTCCTCCGTTCCTGGCAAACGGGGAAAGCGAAGAGCTTTTGACTTTGGACACCCCGTTTATAACTTCTTCCACCATGTCCATAAGGGAAACAATTCCGTCGGTTCCTCCGTATTCGTCTATTACCACCGCAAGGTCGGCGCCTTTTTCCCTCATCTCGCCCAGGGTGGGTAAAATCCTCGAAGTGCCCGGAACCGAACTTATGGGATGGACAAAACTTTTTATCGGGGCGTTGTCTTCCTTGTGATCCATAAGGTCTCTGAGGGAGATGTAACCTAAAACATCGTCAAAGTCTTCCCCTATCACCGGGTACCTCGTGTAAGGCTGCTTTTTTATTTTTTTCTCCGCCTCCTTTGCAGTGATTTGAGCCTCAAGAAACACTACGTCCGCCCTGGGCCTCATAACTTCGCTTACCACCGTCTCGGCCGCGTCAAAAACGTCTTCCAGCACGCTTTTTTCCTGCTCGCTTAGCTGGGTGTTGGAGGAAACCAGGACTTTAAGCTCTTCCTGGCTCACTTTGGATTCGGTTTTATGCGGATCTAGCCCCACAATCCTCACCAGAAGGTTGGTAAAAGAGCTTATAAGCCAAATCAGGGGGTAGCAGATGATCGCAAAGACGTTTACGAAGGGGACGGCCCAGTTTGCAATCTCCACGGTTTTCTGCATGGCTATTCTTTTGGGCACCATTTCGGAAATCACTATGGCAAGGTAGGAAATCGCCAAAGTGAGAAGGACGTTCATAAGGTTGGATGCCAAAGAGCGGTTCATGCCCGCGCGCACCAGGAGGGGGACCACTACGGGCAAGATTAATGAAACCCCGAAGGAAGCGGAAAGAAAGCCCGTAAAAGTGGTGCCGATTTGCACGGCGCTTAAAAACCGGTTGGGATTGTGTATTATTTTGGAAATCCTGCCGGATTTTCTGCCCATCTGCCCTATCTGCGAATCTCTCAACGTTATGAGGGTCATTTCAGTGCAGGAAAACACTCCCCCCAAAATTTGAAAAACGATTATTAAAAGGACGGAGAACCATATGGGCATGTATTTTATAATAATCAGATGTATTAATTTCAGTTTAAGAAGGCGCAAATGAGCAATTTAGTGGCTTATTTTTCCCATCCGGATCCCTTTAATCCGGAAGGGGACGGAGAAAGCGAACCTCCCTCCGGATACGTCCAAAGGGATGGAAGCGTTTTGGGAACGGTGCAGGTTATGGCGGATGTGATAGAAAAAACCACCCATGCCTCTTCCTACAGGATTGAACCCAAAAGGATCTACCCTTCCAATTTCAGGATCCTCGAGCAAATTTCCAAAGCCGAAAAGGCAAGGGGAGACAGGCCGGAGCTAAGAGAGCCCATACCGGATCTGACGGAAGTGGAGAACGTATTTTTGGGATACCCCATGTGGTGGATGGATGCCCCCATGGCCGTCTATTCCTTCCTTGAAAAAGCGGATTTGAGCGGAAAGGATGTCTACGTATTTGCGGCCCAGTCCGGTTACGGCCTTGCAGACACCCTTAAAACCATAACCGCCCTGGCCAAAGGGGCCAACGTAAACCAAACCCCCCTCTCGGCCAGCTGCTTTCTTACAGTAGAGCAGCTTCAACAGGAAGTTATCTCATGGCTCTATAAAATAAACGGCTGATAAAAATAAAAAAGTGCACACGGGGGGAGTTGAACCCCCACGGCCGTGAAGGCCACTGGCACCTGAAGCCAGCGCGTCTACCATTCCGCCACGTGTGCAAGTGGAGCTAGTCGGATTTGAACCGGCGACCTTTTCTATGCGAAAGAAACGCTCTACCAACTGAGCTATAGCCCCTCGTTGGCCTGTCCTTCATGCCCCTGTTTCCCCTTTTTCTTTTTCGATCCGAAGAAGGAAACGAGCACGCTTACAACCATGCACCCTACGGCTATAAGGGCTATAAGGCCGAGGTATTTCTTTACAAAGGGAATTTTAGCACAAAAGTAGCCTATAGATAAGAGAATAACGGCCCAAAGGCAGTCTCCGGGAGCATTGAATGCGGAAAATTTTTTCCACGGCAGCCCGGAAATTCCGCATAAGAAGGGGATAAAGGTTCTGCCCACAGGTATAAAGTGTGAAAAAAACATAGCCCCCTTTCCGAAACGGTTAAGGATGTCTTCGGAGCGGGAAAGCTTGGAAGAAAACCTTTTTTTCCATTTCGGATTCCTTAAGATCTTCTCCCCTAAAAACCTTCCTATAAAGTAATTGCTCTGATCTCCCAGGAGGGCCCCTGCCGCCAGGAGGGGGATTAAAACTCCCAGCCGGAGCTGGCCTGAAATGGAGGCAAAAACTCCCGAAGCCAAAAGCAGGGAGTCTCCCGGTACGATGGGGAGCACTACTACGCCCGTTTCCAAAAATATGGCCATAAAGAGCAGTAGGTACGTGGTCCCAAGGCCCATGGCCCTGACCCACTGGTGGAGCAGGGAGGCGGGATGGGCGAATAGGGAAATCAGGTGCATGACTTTAGAGTACTAGATTAATAAGGATGAACGCGAAAAAGACTACAAAAAAGTGCCCCCTGTGGGACTCGAACCCACAACCCACGACTTAAAAGGACGCTGCTCTAGCCATTGAGCTAAAGGGGCAATAAGACCAAAAAACAGTATATCAGGCAGAAGGGAATTTAAACAGACCCCAAAGGCCTCCTGGAAGGAGCTTTGGGTCCAAGATCCCTTTCGTCAAACTCCCCGTTGTCGGCCCTTTTCACCAGATCGAGGGCATGGGGCAAAAGATCGGGATCTTGCGCGCTTAGCCAGTGAACCCTGGGATCTCTCCCAAACCAGCTCATCTGCCTTCTGGCAAGCCTTCTTGTCTTGGTCTTAATCTGCCTGTAAGCCTCGTCCTGGCTGATTTGCCCCCTTAAATAAGAGAAAATCTGCCCATAGCCTATGGCCTGGGCCGCCGTTTTCGACATTTTCCCCTCAAGCCCTCTCACTTCCTCTTCAAGCCCCGCTTCCCGCATTTTTTCCACCCTGTTTTCAATCCTTTCATCCAGCTCTTCTCTTGAAAGATCCAGCCCTATTTGGAGGCATGGGAAAAGGTAGGAGTAGGTCGGCAGACAGGAAGCGAAAGACCCGCAGGACTTTATGGCTTCAAGCGCCCTGATTACTCTTCTCTCGTTTCTGGGATCTATCGATTTTGCGGCCGCAGGATCGGACTTCTCTATTTCCTTCCAGAGGCTTAAAGATCCTTCCTCGTTTAGCTTTTCTTCCAGCCGGGATCTTAGAAGGGGGCTGTAGGGCTTGAAGGACAAGTCATCTACCGCGCTTCTGGCGTAAAGCCCGGAGCCTCCCACCAGAATCGGCCGCACCCCCCTCTTTGCGCACTCCTGCATAACCTGCCGGATTTCTTTTTGGAAAGAGGCGGCGCTGGATTCCTGCCACGGATCTTTGATGTCTATCATGTGGTGGGCAACGGCCGAAAGCTGGGATTTTTCAGGCTTGGCCGTTCCGATATCCATAAGCCGATAGATCTGGTAGGCGTCCTGGCTTACTATTTCGCACCTGTCTTTTGGGAAAAGAGCCTTTGCCATTTCTATTGCCAGTTCGCTTTTTCCCGACGCCGTGGGGCCCACGATCGATATGGGCCTTCTTGGAAAGGGGATCACCTTGCCCCTCCGCTTCTTTCTTTTAAAAAATTCAAGAGAAACTCTTGGGATATTGTATGAATTTTTATAGAAATCCCTGTTAAACTGTATTTCATACAGATATTTTATATGTCTACAGAAATTTACTTGAATGATAAATAGTTATTATCTATAGTGTCTCATAACTAAAAGGACTACTTAGGAGGCAGTCATGTTCGGCCCCAATGGGCAGGGACAAAATACAAATCCCGGATTCTACAACGGCAATGGGTATGTAGTAAAAGAAAAAGCGATGCGCACCCTTCTGGCCCGTTCTTACGGGGAAATGTGCATAGCCCTTTTGCTGACGGCGGCCATGGCCTTTTTCAGCGCCTATACGGGCCTGCTGGACGCCTTTTTGGGCGCTACAGGCTCCATCGGCTGGATAATAGTGTGCGTAGCCCAGGTGGTGTTTGCCGTAGTACTGTCGGCAAGGCTTTGGAAAATGAACCCTTCCACAGCCCGAATCCTCTTTTACGCTTACGCCCTCCTTATGGGGTTCACTCTAGCTTCCATCTTCTTCATCTTTAATATAGGCACCATATTCGTGGCTTTCCTCTTCTCTGCAGCTTTCTTCTTCTGCCTGTCGATGCTGGCCATGAGTACCAAGAAGGACCTTTTGAAGCTGGGCCCAATCCTGTGGGTGGGGCTTGCGGTATTCGTCATAGGGGAAGTCATACTGTTGTTTGTACACGCTTCGGGAGCCACCATGCTCATATCAGCCATTGGCCTGCTGCTTTTTGCCGGCCTCACGCTTTACGATGTGCAGTGGATTAAAAAGGTGTTAGAACCCAGGTGCCACACCGAGGTGGAGTACAAGCAGGCTTCCATCTTTGCAGCCCTGAACCTTTACCTCGACTTCGTGAACATCTTCCTCACCCTCCTTCAGCTCTTCGGAGGACGCGGAGGGGGAAGAAGGTAATCCCTCTTTAAAAAATTAAAGGGCCCCTTTTGGGGTCCTTTTGCATTTGTTAAATGCCGGAAGTGTTTTTTCTTATCTTTGAGTAACTTGAAAGGGGGAAGGAAAAAACCATGCCGTCTCCGGGATGCCCGGTTGAAAGGGCGTCGGAAAGGCTTGAAGAAATAGCCGTAGCCTCTTCCACGCTTCCGCACACCACCTCTACCTTCATCCTTTCTATCAAATCCGAATCGTACCTTCTTCCCCGGTATTCTTCTCTGGGCCCCTCTTCTTCCCCGTAGCCAAAACATGAGGAGATGGTAAATCCGTTAATGCCGAGGCCGGCCATGCATTTCTTGACTTCTTCCAGTTTCTCGACCCTTACGATCGCTTCAACCATCATCATTTCTTCTCAATCCAGCCTTTCTTTTCAACATAGCTTTCTCCCAGATCCAGCGCATCCATATTGTCTTCTGCCCACCCTTTGCCAATCCGCTTTACGAGGATGGCAATGAGGAAGGAAAGTGCGAAGGCATAGAAAGCAGCTAAAAGTATGGAGCAGACGGAAATTACAAGCAGGGACGCTCCTTTGCCTAAAAGAAGCCCTGAAGAAGGAGAAAAGAAGGAGAGAAATATCAGCCCCAGCGCCCCCGGAACCGCGTTTACGGAAAGAATCTGGAAAGGATCTTTAAAGCCAAGCCTGTTTTCCATGCGTATAAAGAAGAAAGAGGCCAAGGAGGTAAGGAGGGATGAAATCAGGCAAAAGAGCGGGGAGAGCCTAAAGCAGGACAGGGAAAGCACTCCTCCGCAAAGAAGCCCTGTAGCGAAGGAAAGGGAGGAAAAATGCTTGTAAAAAATCTTTTCCAAGATCGCAAAGCAAAGGCCTGAAAAAGATGAATTGAGGATAAAGGAGATGGCGGCATAGGCGGGAGATCCTCCAAACAGGATTACTTCCCCCATGCATATTCCCATAAGCCCCGCTTCCAAAAAGAAACAGCCTGGAAGAGACAAGACGGGCATGGCGGGCTTAGAGGGATCATTTTTAAGCACAATTTCCAACCCCAGCGCCGCGCATCCCGGAATTATTCCCAAAAGGCAGGGAAGAGAAGAGGCGGAATGAGCAGAAAGAGACTGGGAGAAGGGGCCCGAGTAGGACATCAATCCGTCGGGTGCCGAAAAGATAAAGCAGAGCGGGCAGAAGACAAAAATGAAAAATAAAATCGAATAGATAAGCCAGGGCGCCGTGCGCATTCTTCCGGCCCCAGAAATAAAAATAAGGCAAAGGCAGGCTATAAGCGCATAAAACGCTACCCCAATCAGAGATTTAAGGGAAGAGGGCCCGAAAGCTCCCGAAGAGAGAGAAAGAGAAGAACGAAGAAGAAAATCTGAGAAGGGATCGCCTATTATGCCTCCGAGATTTTTTCCGCTCACCGAATAGCTGTAACCAAAAAGGATAAATAAGGGAAATATGAGGCAGAGAGTGGCAAAAGAAAGCCCGAAATAATGAAGGATATCCGTCTTTTTACCGAGGCCTGCGTAATAAAGGGATCCGCCTAAAAAGGACAGGAAAATACAAGGAAGCAAGAAATAGAGATAAGTCATTGCGTCAGGCCTTTCGCAAAGGCCTCAGGATTAAAGGGCCTTAAATCAGATTCTCCTTCTCCCACTCCCACCATTTTTACTGGCACTCCAAATTCTTCCTCTACGGCTAATACGACTCCGCCTTTGCAGCTTCCATCAAGCTTGGTAAGGATTATCCCTGTAAGAGGGAGCGCCTGTGAAAAAATTTTGGCCTGGGAAAGAGCATTTTGTCCAAAAGTGGCATCCAAAACCAAAAGGGATTCATCTATCTGAACTTTTTTCTCTACTACCCTTCTGATTTTAGAAAGTTCATCTAACAGGTTTTGCTTGGTTTGAAGGCGCCCGGCGGTATCAACTATTAGAAGGGAATTGGGCCCAAGCTGTGAAGCAGCGCTGAAAGCGATGGAAGCGGGATCCTGACCCATTTTTCCACGGGCTATTTTTACCCCCTCTTTTTGGGCCCAGATCTCCAACTGCTCTCCGGCGGCGGGCCGGAAAGTGTCGCAAGCGGCCAAAACAACATCTTTACCCTGATCTTTGAAGTACTTGGCAAGTTTTCCTGCGCTAGTAGTTTTTCCGCTTCCATTTACGCCCACCATTATTATCGCTCCAGCTTTATCCGGCTGAACTTTTAAAGATCTATCGACAGCAGAAAGGGTAGAAATCAGGTAGGACTGCAGGGCCTGTTTAATTTCCTCTTCATTTGCATTAGAGGGTAGAGAAGATTTTAATTTCTCTACTATTTCATGGCTTTTTTCAACACCTACATCAGCTATGATCAGCTCATCTTCAAGATTGGATAAATCTACGCCCTTTGAAAGTATGGGCTTAAAAAGAAAAGAATGCTTAGAGGGTCGGGAAGAATCTGTATGATTTTGGCCTGCTTTAGAAAGTGAATCTGGTCTTTTTTTTCTACATGCCAGAGAAATTGCAACGATTGCTACCAAGAGACCAAAAATAGCACAGACTATGAATACTATCTCGATCGGAGTCA
Source organism: Aeriscardovia sp. (assembly GCA_017413255.1). Lineage (GTDB taxonomy): Bacteria > Actinomycetota > Actinomycetes > Actinomycetales > Bifidobacteriaceae > RGIG1476. The sequence continues at coordinate 163,779 of JAFPUC010000008.1, forward strand.
TGGTTTAGATTATAAAACCCGATCCAGATTTCCTTTCTTTAACAGGAGCACGGATCTTGCTTTTAAATGCCTGTACTTCATTTCCTACGCCAGGCCTATAAAGAATCCTGCAAAACACACCCCCAAAGAAAGCAGGAACATCGAGGCAGTGAAGGCAAAGCCCCTAAACAGGCCCTTCCTGAAGTTTTCAAAAGATTCCACGGAGGCGGTGGAGAAGGTGGA